>JBFICP010000022.1:0-21176 GCA_041581935.1 Gammaproteobacteria bacterium
GCCTACGACGCGGACTACGGTCCCGGTGGATTCGGCGGCATCACCGAGCTACACGATCTCGACAAGCCCGTGATCGCGGCGGTCAATGGGCTCGCATTCGGCGGCGGCTTCGAGCTGGCGCTCTCCTGCGATCTGGTCGTCGCGGCGGAGCACGCGGAGTTCTGCCTTCCGGAGATCAAGGTCGGCGTGCTCGCAGACGCCGCCACGTTCCGCTTGCCAAAGCGCATGCCGCGCAGCATCGCGCTGGAGTTGCTCATGACGGGTAGGCGCATGGGCGCATCGGAAGCGGCCCGCTGGGGACTCGTCAACGCGGTCGTGCCATCGGCGATGAAGCGCGCGCGAGAGCTTGCGGCGTTGCTCGCTGGCGGCCCGCCGCTCGCGCTCGCAGCGATCAAGGAGGTCGTTCGCGAAACGGAGACCCTCGGCGTCGAGGCGTGCTATGCATTGATGCGAAGCGGCAGGCTGCGGGCCTTCGAGGCGATGCTCGCTTCCGAGGATGCAAGGGAAGGTCCGCGCGCATTCGCCGAGAAGCGCGATCCCGTCTGGCAGGGCAAGTAGCGTCGATGCCGGGCTCGTCGCGGCGCGTTGCCGACGTTTCGGCCGAACGGCGGCGCGCGCCTTACGCCGGCGCCGCATGGATGCTTGCCGGTGCATCCTGCATCGGAATCGTCGACGGTATCGCCAAGTTTCTCGCGCCGACCTTGAACGGCGTGCAGATCGTCTGGGGTTACGTCGGCGCCTCGTTGATCATTCTCCTGGCGGTGACGCTCGCGAGAGGCGAGACGCCGTTCGCGCTTGCGCGCACCCGACGGCCGTGGCTGCAGATCGCGCGCGGCGCCTCGCTCGTATGCTCGCTCTCGGCGTTGTTCGTGAGTCTTCGCTACCTGCCGCTCGCGGTCGCGACCAGCGTCTCCTTCACCGCGCCCCTCATCATTACTGCGCTTTCCGGGCCCTTGCTCGGCGAGCGGGTCGGCGCGGCCCGCTGGCTGGCAGTGGTCGCCGGGATGGCCGGGGCGACGCTCGTGATCCGGCCGGGCAGCGACGTGTTTCACTGGGCATCGTTGCTGACCGTTCTCGGTGCGTTCTTCTTTGCTCTTTTCAACCTCGCCACGCGCAAGCTCGGCGGCTACGACCGCCCATTGACCACCGTGCTCTACACGTTCGTCGTAAGCACCGCGCTCGTGAGCCTCGCCATGCCGTTCGTGTGGGTGACACCGACGCCGGGGCAGTGGTGGCTCTTCGCCGCGAGCGGTCTGCTCGGATTTGCCGCGCACTTCTCAATCGCGCGATCCCTTGTGCTTGCCGACGCATCGGCGGTCGCGCCCCTTCACTACGTGCGGTTGCTGTGGGCGATCGGCATAGGCATGGTGGTGTTCGGTCACATTCCCGATGTCTGGACGTTGGGCGGCGGCGCCTTGATTGTTGCCTCCGGTGTATACGTCACCGGCGTCGGCGCGCGCACTGAAGTCACTCGGGCCGCTCGAGATCCCCGATCAGGGCCTTGAGAAAGCGTGCGGCCTCGCCACCGGTGACGGCACGGTGGTCGAAGGTGAGAGACAGCGGAATGACCCGGCGAATTGCCGGGGCCCCCTCGTGGGCGCGAACCTCGGGGCGCATGCTGCCCGCGCCCAGGATCCCCACCGTCGGTGGCTGGACGATGGGATTCGCGTAGCGCCCGAAGATGCTGCCGAAGTTCGACAGCGTAAACGTGTAGCCGCGCATCTCTTCGGGCGGAATAGTGCGTGCCCTGACGTCGGCTTTGAGTCGCTCGAGGCCCTCGAGCAAATCGTCGGCGGAGCGTTCGCCGACGTCGTGCAGCACCGGAACGAACAGGCCTTCCTCGGTATCGACCGCAATCCCGAGATGAATTTTCTTCAGCACCCGGCGGCCCACTGAATGAGTATCGTACCAGGCGTTCAGCGCAGGCTCCGCGCGACAACCTGCAACGATGGCACGAATCAGACGTACCGTGACGTCCTGCTCTGCGCCCCAGTCCTCGACGTCCGCGTCCTCGCAGATCACCACCGGCACGACCTCGTTGCTGGCGAGCGTCATGTTGCGGGCCATCGCCCGGCGCGGCCCGCGCAACCGCTCGAGCGGTCCGAGCTCGGCGAAGATTTTGGCGACGCGCTGCACGTCGGCGGCGGTCACCAGACCGTCGGGACCACTCGGTGTCACCACGGCGAGGTCGACGTCGAGGCGCTTTGCGAGCGCGCGCACCGCGGGTGTCGCCTTGACGCCGAGTGCCGTTCGCCCGACCGTGCTCGCGCGTTCCTCGATGACCTCGTCGCTCGACTCGACCGCGCCGACCACCGTGCCGCGATCGGCACCGGCTGCCGTCTTGCCGGTGGCCGCCGGCTCGTCGCCCTCGGTGAACTCGACCAGCACGCTGCCGACGGCAACGATGTCGCCGGGCTCGCCGACGAGCTTCGCGACGGTGCCGGCGCGCGGCGACGGGACCTCGACGATGGCCTTGTCGGTCTCCACCGAGACCAGGGCCTGATCGGCTTTCACGTCGTCACCGGTCGCCACGTGCCACTCGACGATCTCGGCCTCCTGAAGGCCCTCGCCCAAATCGGGGAGCTTGAAATGCTTCGACCTGGATTTCTTCTCAGCCATTCCCGTCAAACCCCCGCATCATGCGAACTCGAGCGCTTCGCGCACGGCCTTGACGATGCGCGGCACACTAGGCAGGTAACGCATCTCGGTGCGCGGCAGCGGCATCACCGTGTCGTAGCCGGTCACCCGCTTGACCGGCGCCATGAGAAACAGCAGCCCCTTTTCGGCGAGCTCCGCGCCGATCTCGGCGCCGAGCCCGAGGGTTCGCGCCGCCTCGTGCACCACGACACAGCGCCCGGTCTTCTCCACCGAGGCGAGAATAGTCCCCATGTCCAGGGGCTTCAGGGTGGCGGCGTCGATGACCTCCGCGCTGACTCCCTGCTCCGCAAGCGCGTCGGCGGCTTCGAGCGTCTCCTGCACCATGGCCCCCCAGGCGATGAGCGTGACATCGGTGCCCTCGCGCAGCGTGAAGCATACGTCAAGCGGCAGGGCTTCGCCGTCGTCCACCACTTCCTGGCGTGCGAGCCGGTAGATGCGGGTCGGCTCGAGAAATACCACCGGGTCGGGGTCGCGAATCGACGCCAGCAACAGCCCGTAGGCGCGCGCCGGCGAGGAGGGAATGACCACCCGCAGCCCCGGAATGTGAATCAGCAGTGTCTCGGTGCTCTCGGAATGATGCTCCGGGGCGTGTATGCCGCCACCGTGGGGGGTGCGCAACACCATCGGGCAGGTAAGCCGACCACGGGTGCGCGTGCGCATCCGCGACGCATGGTTGAGCAGCTGGTCGATGGTGGGATAGATGAAGCCCATGAACTGGATTTCCGCCACCGGCCTGAGACCCTGGGCGGCCATTCCGACGGCCATGCCTCCGATGAGGGTCTCCGAGAGCGGCGTGTCCATGACGCGGTCGCGTCCGAAACGTTCCTGCAGTCCCACCGTGGCGCGAAAAACGCCGCCGTTGAGGCCCACGTCCTCGCCGTAAACCACGACGTTCTCGTCTTCGCTCATGGCCCGGGCGAGGGCGAGATTGATGCCTTCGACGAGCGTGATCTCAGCCATCTGCACGCTCCTCGGCCGCCTCGGCCGCGTCGGCGATAGCGGCGTCGCGCTGCGCGACGAGCTGCGACGGCAGCGACTCGAACAGATAGTCGAACATCGCCTCGGGGCCGAGCATCTCGCTCGCCTGGTAGGTGTTCACAGCCGCCTCCACCTCTTCCGCGCACTCTTCCTGGAGGCGCTTTTCGTCGTCATCGGTCCACTGGCCCTGTGACTCGAGATAGGCGCGCGTTCGCTTCAGCGGATCGCGTTGACGCATCGCCTCGACCTCGTCTTCGCTGCGATAACGGGCGGCGCTGTCGGCCGTCGTATGGTCGTGCAGCCGGTAGGTGAGCGCCTCGATGAGCGTCGGGCCATCACCGCTGCGCGCCCTCTCGAAAGCGCGCTCGATGGCCCAGCGCACGGCAAAGACGTCGTTACCGTCGACCTGCAGTCCCTCGAAGCCCGCAGCGATGGATTTCTGAGCCAGCGTCTCCGCGGCGCTCTGCGCGCTTCGCGGCACCGATATCGCCCACTGGTTGTTGTTCACCAAGAACACTACGGGCAGTTTCCAGACCCCTGCGATATTCATGGCCTCGTAAAAGTCACCGCGCGACGTGGCGCCATCGCCGAGCATGCACACCGCGACTCTCGGCTGCTTGCGAATCTTGAACGCGTATGCGGCTCCGACCGCGTGGCAACACTGAGTGCCGATCGGAACGCAGATGGGAAAATCCTCCCGGCATTTCTCGAAGTCGCTGCCGCGCTCGTCGCCGCCCCAGTAGATCAGCAGATCGCTCATAGCCACACCACGGGCGAACTGCGCCGCCTGCTCTCTGTAAGTCGGTGCCAAAACGTCGTCGGCGCGCATTGCCGTGCCCACAGCCGTTCCAATCGCCTCCTGGCCGAGCGATGACGCGTATGTGCCGAGCTGACCGGTGCGCTGAAGTGAAATCGCTTTCGCGTCGAAGGCGCGCGTAAGCACCATCAGGCGATAAAGCGGAACGAGAGACTGCGGATCGGAAAGTGAATCCGGTAAGCTGCCGACAAGCTGCCCGGTCTCATCCAGTATTCTGGTGAATTCGACTTCGAACTGCGCAACAGTGGTCATCTCGGCTCCTCGCTTGCGGGCGCTGCCGGTTCAAACCCTCACCCACAAATGATTGTAGTTTGTTTTCTCAGGACGGGGCGAACGAGCGGAGAATCAACCCGGACACTGTCCACTGGGGCTGCGCATGGCGAGTCAATCACTGGCGAACCGCATCCGGGCAGTGCGGCTCGAGCATGAAACGCTCGCCCGGGTCGACGAGGAAATCTCCGTTGAGAAAACTGCGCCCTATCAGCATCTTGTAACTGAGTCCACCTCGATCGACGATATTGACCTCGACCTTTTTAAATACGCTTCCGAGGCAGATACCGAGCAACAGCACATCGCGCTCCTCGACGACACCTCCATGACGACGGATTCGTGCGGTGCGCAGCACCGGACGCTCGATGACGGCGCTGCGGTTCGCGCTGTCCGTCAACGAGAAACGCACCCATGTTTTTGCACCTCGCAGGAATGTTTGGATCGAGCTGGCGCTGAGAGAAGAGTGATCCGCGCCCGTGTCGATTTTGGCCTGCAGACCGAGCCCCTCGGGAAAGATTTGCACGTTCTCTACATGGCCGACAATCGACTTTTCCCCCTCATCAGCCGAAAGAAATGGTGAGGCGATGACAAGCATCAGGAGATGAGCAGCCAGCGTGCATCGATCTCGGCGAGGGTCACAAAGTTTCATGGGACTCATTTTAGGCCGCGGTTGCGCCATTCACATGACGAGAGTCCAAGCGACGGGTAGGCTTTGAGCGCGGTGCCGACAGTCGACATGCATCCGCGCCGGAATGGTGGTTTACTGCAATTGGTTTCACCGTTGAATCTCGGAGGTCGTGCGATATGACGCAACGGGTGGTTACCGTGCTGCTTGGAGATCCACGTCTGCCCGACCGAAGCAAGCCCGGTGGCCGTTACACGGCCGACGACATTGATCAGATCGAGCGGCTGAAGTCGGCTCTGGCCGAGATTTCGAAATACCGATTCGAATACCGTGACGATCATACGCGACTGCTCGACGATCTGCGTAGGCAACCGCCTGAGTTCGTGCTCAATTTCTGTGATACGGGATTTCGAAACGACGCCGGACTCGAGCTTCACCTGCCTTCCTACCTGGAGATGCTGGGTATTCCATACAGCGGCGCGGGGCCCGTGCCGCTCGGACTGTGTTATGACAAGGCGCTCGTGCGCGCCCTGGCACAATCGCTCGACATTCCCGTGCCTCTTGAGCGTTTCCTGCGCCCCGGCGAGGCGCTTACGGACATGCTTTTTCCGGCATTCATCAAGCCCAATCGCGGAGACGGCAGCGTCGGGATAACCGGCGAAAGCCTGGTCAACGATCTCGATGAAGCGCAAACATGCATCGAGCACCTTCGTGCCGCGCTGCCCGGTGAGAATCTCATCGTCCAGGAGTTTCTTGCCGGCGATGAATACGGAGTGGGCATCGTCGGAAACCCCGGACAGAAATTCACCGTGTTGCCGGTGCTGGAAGTCGACTACAGTGCGCTCGATCCTTCACTGCCGCGCTTGCTCGACTATTCGTCCAAAACCGATCCCGAGTCGCCCTACTGGACCGATATCCGGTTTCGTGAGGCGCGCCTCGATTCAGCCGTGCGCGAGAACATTCGTCACTGGTGTCAGGCATTGTTCGCACGTCTGGGGTTGCGGGACTATGCGCGCTTCGACTTTCGCACCGACGCCGATGGTGCAATCAAGCTGATGGAGATAAATCCCAATCCCGCCTGGTGCTGGGACGGTAAGCTCGCACACATGGCCGGGCTTATGGGCGAGCGGCACAGTGGGCTCTTGCGCCTCATCCTAGAGGCCGCCCGCCGGCGTTGCTTCGGCGACGCCTGAATAACTCCTGCGCCTACACGAGATCGCGATCGATCAGCTCGTCCCATTGTCGGGAGAACACCTCCGTTTCCCCCTCATGGGCGGTGAGCCAGGCGCGTACGCGGAATTGATCGCGCGTCGCGGTGAGCTCGGTACGCGCGCTCACCCGGATCTGCCACGGTCCGCGGCGCAGCATCATCTGCTCGGAAATCTCGGTGCACGCGCTGAGCGGATCCTGCTCGTCTACCCGAAATCGGCGTTTGACGGTGTGCCCCAGGTCGAGATCGATCTCCTCGATTCTCGCTATGGCGGCCGTGCCGAGATCGCCGCCTTCGCTGATCAGCTGATACACGACCTCGTTGGTGAGCAGATCCCGCTCGATGGAGCGCACGAAGCGTGGCGGCACGAGCGGCGTGCGGCTCGAGGTCGAGACCGCCGACTCGGCCGGTGAAAACGCAGGCAGCGATCGGTCGTCCGGATCGGGTGGACGAACCGGCAGCTTCAAAACGCTGTCGCGGGTCGCGAGCTCCAGCGTCACCGGCTGCGGCGACGGCCACACCATCGGCCAGTAAGCGGTCGACACGGCGAGGCGAATCACGTGCCCGGCCGGGAAGCGGTGCGCGATGGTGTTGAGCTCGACCGTCACCTCCATGTCATCGCCGGCCGTCAACGGCTCGGGATGCTCGTGGCTGTTGCGGTGGGTGAGATTGAGAATCCCGTAAGACACGCGCGCCGAAGTGCCATCGGGGGCGACGTCGTTGAGACGCACCGCCAGCATCGCCACCGCCCGGTCGACGCGCAGCCCGAGCTGCACCTCGGGCGCGCCGAGGATCTCGAGCGCATCGGCAAGCGGGGCCGTGTCGAATACCAGCGATCGACCGTCGTCGCCGCGCTGATCCAGGGGTGACTCGCCTTCGTTGCCAAAGCCGCACCAGTCACCCCCGGCGAGGCCCGTGGTCTGCGGCGAGCAGATGCCGAGCGTCGCGGGCGCGCCGGCGGCATCGGCCAGCCCGGCGGCGCCGGTCAGGTGCCACACGCGCCATTCGATGCGCGGACTCGGCCACACGCGCTCGGCGATCCAGCGTCCTTCGCGTTGCTCGTGAAACGGCTCGGGCGGCGCGTAATCCTGCATCCACGCGCGCAGCATCGGCTCGTCCATCACGCCTGTATCGACGCGCTTGAGCCAATGATCCCACCAGCGCAGCGCCTCCTGCAGGTAACCGATGGCGGGTCCCGGCACCCCGATGTGGGGAAAGTTGTGCGACCAGGGACCGATGAGACCCTTGCGTGGCGCAGCGAGCCCTTCGAGCAGCCGTGGCACCGCGTTCGAGTAGCCGTCGGCCCATCCGCCGATGGCGTACACCGGGCACACGATGCGGGAAAAATCCTCGCACACGGAACCCTGTTTCCAGTATTCGTCGCGGCGCTGGTGCCGGAGCCAGTGGGCCGGAAACGGATGGTCGCTTTCCAGGCGCTCGATCCACATGTCGCGCCAACGCTCCCCGGCCAGCGCCGGATCCGGGGGCAACGCATTGATTCCGAAGAGCACCGTGCCCCAGATTTGATTCTCGTTCAGCAGGCAGCCACCCATGTAGTGGGCATCGTCGGAGTAGCGATCATCGCTGGCACACAGGGTAATGATTGCCTTGAGCGCCGGAGGCCGGTGCGCGGCGACCTGCAACGCATTGAAGCCGCCCCAGGATATGCCCGTCATGCCCACGTTGCCGTCGCACCACGGTTGCTCGGCGAGCCACGCGATCACCTCGATCGCGTCGAGCTGCTCGCGCGGTAGATACTCGTCTTCGAGAATTCCATCCGAGTCGCCGGATCCGCGTAAATCGACCCGCGCAGCCGCGTATCCGTGGCCCGCGTAGTAACGGTGCATGGGCTCGTCGCGCAGTCGCATGAAATCGCGCTTGCGATAGGGAATGTACTCGAGGATCGCGGGTACGGGATTCGTTTCCGCATCTTCCGGTAGCCACAAGCGGGCTGCCAGCCGGGTGCCATCGGCGAGCGGAATGTAGACGTTTTCGATCTCGCGAATCGACTCGGGAAGCCGGGTGCGCTTGCGGGGCCCCATCGGCACTGAGCCTCAGCCGGCCTGGCGGTTTCGCGCACCGGGGAGCTTGCCGAGCGCCTGGGTCGACCACAGGGCGAGCGCCAGGTCCTGGCGTGCGCGCAGCCCCGCTTCGAGCTGCCAGCAATTGACGACGGCAAGACGAAAGCCGCCCGGTGGCATAGCGTGCTGTTCCGCCGGCAGATCTTCGTGAAACGTTATCTGCACGCTCGCAATCTGCGCGCGGCCGCGTATTTCGTCGACGAGCGATGCCGGTGGGTGGTGGTACGGCACGCCGTGGGCGCCGAACAGCACGACGCTGTAGCCGTCGCGCCGAGTCGCGTCAGGGTAGCGCCAGCGGCGCCTCGAATAGAGTTCGACGATGGCGTCACACCAGCCCTCACCGTAGAGATCCGGCCACTGGTCGGCAAAGCGAAGATGTACCTCGATGATCTTGCCGCCGATGGTCTCGAGATTGACCGCACCGCTGTATCCCTTGAGATTCTTGCGAAGCCAGGCGCCGCAGTAGTCTTCGAGCGCGGGGCGCTCTTCCGCGAGCACCGTCCAGTAGTCGAACACACCCTCGCCGAGCGGCTTACCCACCGTGTGCCGCCACCACTGTGCTTCACCGCCGATGACGACCACGTCGCTGCTGACGTGCTCGCCCTCGGCGAGCGCCATCCACATGTGACCGGCATGGATGTTGGCCGCGAGCTCCGCTTCCGACTCGACTATCCGGCCGCCGACTCCCATGCCGTGCATGTTGTAGATGGGTTTACTGAATATCGGGAACGCAGGAGGTGGCACGCCGTGGGGTGCACCGGCAACGCCCTGTGAGTCGCACACCAGCAGCTTGTTGTATATCCAGCGGTGCTCGGGATAGAGCTCATAGGCATGCTCGTCGTCCGTGGGAATGCTGACATTGTCCGGGCATTCGATGCCTTCGAAATACTGCATGCGCCAGGGATCCCGTTCAATGATGGGCATCGCTTACCTCCATTCGGCGTCGTCGTGCGCGGACTCGTCGAATCAGCGCGAGACTCCACTTGTAACCCAACCAGCTTCCCATGATCGTCCAGGGTATCGATCCGACGAACACGGGCAAGCCGAATTTGTCGATGAAGTTGACCGTGTAGACCCAGAGGGCCTCAAGCCAGCCCGCATCCGGTGAAAGCGTTTCGGACAGCCTCGACTCGAAAGTCTCGAAGCTCTTTATTCTGTCTAACCAGCCAAGCAGCGCCCGACCCGTCACGACGTAGAGGTAGTACAGGGGTGGGATTGTCAGAACATTTGTGACCCACGTCCAGGCCAGGGCGACCAGCAGATTGAAATTCCAGCTCGATCGGAATTTGCGCACGAGCAGCCAGATCACGAAAATCATCGGCATCTGAATTCCCGTGGTCGGTGACAGCGCAACCAATAAACCGAAAAAGACGCCGCGCGCCATGTATTCCGGTGGGTGCCGCACGCTGTGCAAGGGTCGAATCAGTCGCGCGCGAACGGACCGCCCGAGCCTGCTCGTCCAGCTTGTGATCCGTGCCAAGTAAGAGCGCTCGGCGGGTGTCTCGTTGACCCGGTTCGTCATGGGATCGGTGTTTCGCTCGTGCACGACTTGGGCCGCGGGGAGCAACCAAGACCTACGCAACCGGAGTCGGTTTCGGCGTATCGATGAAACGCGAAGGCATGACCTGACGGGTGAGCGCGCCAAGAGAGAAGTAGATGCGCATGAGCCCGTCGGCGTCCAAATCCGGGACCGGAGATACCGACCCGGTGGGCACGAACGTAAGACCGCCGGACATCGGAAGCGGGGACGTCGGCAAGTAGACGAGGTGGCTGGGACCCTCGTCGAGATTGTAGACCGTTGGGCTCGTAAGAAGCCCCAGCATGGTCGCGCCGCCGTCACGTCCGAATCGGCACAGGACAACCGACATTCCTTCCACTTCCTTATTGCCGCCGCCGCGCACCAGCGTTACCACTTGTGAAACCGGACCGTAAATGGCACGCACGATGGGCAATCTGTCCAACAATCCACTGAGAGCGCGCTCCATCCAATTCCTCGCCCGGGTACGCACGACAAAACCCAGCAGCCAGATGCCTCCAAGGGCAAGGAGCACGCCGAGCCAAAATGCAATTGCGCTGTCCTGTGGGCCGATGATTACCCTGCCGCCAAAGGAAAGCGCATCTCCGAGCCACGAGCCGGGACCGAGCGCGGCCTGAAGCTTGCCGATAATCCAACCGACGATGGCAATCGTAAGCGCCACCGGCAGGATAAAGAACAATCCGGTAAGAAAGGTTCCTACCACCCCGGATCGCCAGATCCGTTCCAGATACGCCTGCATGTCGATTCTCCTTCCGCCTCATGGGGCCGGTGCACCGCACCGTGCGTAGCGTGGTGTCCGCGCCGATGACAGCAGTGAGCGTGCACGTTGTGCCAATTCACGCTGCGATGATATCGTCATTCGCGACGTGTATCGCCATGATCCCCGATTCGGTCACCGTCGGCGTATGCCGGACCTTTGCCGCCGGGCGACTCAATTGGCGCAGGAACGGCGAGCACGTTGATCGACGAGGGCGAGAATACGCACATGAACGCGAGACATGCACATCCATGAAATTGCCTGCCGAAGACGGACCGGCGCCGTTCGGCACGTTGCTTGGCGTCGCCCCCGGCGGCGTAGAGGTGTATTCCTCCGACTACGACAGCGCCGATGAGCGCCTGCTACCCAATCGAAGCGCCTACCGCAACTACGTGGACGGCCTCTACATGGGCTACAAGTGGCAGTGCGTGGAGTTTGCGCGGCGTTGGATGTACATCAACCGCGGCTGGATGTTCGATGATGTGGCCATGGCCTACGAGATCTTCCGTCTGCGCAGCGTTCGCGATGTTAAGAATGATCGCGTGCTCCCCTTGCAGGCTTTTCGCAACGGCGCCAAGCGCCATCCTGAACCGGGTTGCCTGCTGATCTGGAGCGAAGGCGGGGAGTTCGAACGAACCGGTCACGTGGCGGTTGTCACCGACGTGTTTTCCGATCGGGTGCGCCTGGCGGAACAGAATGTCGACGATCGCATGTGGCCCACAGGACAGCACTTCTCCCGTGAGATCCCCGCGCGGATCACCGATGACGGCGGTTACTGGCTGCGCTGCTCCTTCGGTGATGCCTCCATACTCGGTTGGCTCATCCAGTCTGATGACGATACCGACGCGGAGAAGCTCAGAGAGGCGGATCCCCGTCTGTTTGCCGTTTGCGCCGCCCGGGTGCCGGACCAAGGTCGGTCCACGGTATCGTGGTTGAACGTCGCCAATCCCGACGAGGCGGCCTATGTGGCGATAGACGGGCATCGTCTGGCGTCAAAGGACGAGAATCAGACCCTGTACTGTGTCATTTCTGAAACCGCGCATGAAGAGCTCAAGCGGGCCACTAACGAGCTGCACGCGCTTTTCATGCATGCCACCGAATTCGTTCTGCACGACGATGCGTTGCTCGAGAAGTTCAACATTCCACGTGTCATCTGGCCGAGAATTCACCAGTCGTGGAACAACCGGCGAAACGAGATGGTCACCGGCCGGTTCGATTTCTGCCTCTCGCAGCGTGGCCTGAAGGTTTACGAGTACAACAGCGACTCGGCGTCGTGCCATATGGATGCCGGAAAAGTGCAAGCCAAGTGGGCGGCACATTTCGGCTGCAGCGTGGGCCGAGACGCGGGCCATCACCTGTTTGCCGATCTGGTCGAGGCGTGGAAGGACACCGAGGTCGATGGTGTGCTGCACATCATGATCGATCGCGAGCCGGAGGAAATCTATCACGCCCTGTTCATGAAGGAGGCGATGGACATCGCGGGGATCGAGAACAAGCTCCTCGAGGGCCTCGGCGGGTTGGCATGGTCCGGGGACGGCGACATCGTCGATGCGGACGGCGTGCCGATCCGCTGGGTGTGGAAAACATGGGCGTGGGAAACCGCACTGGATCAGATGCGCGAGGAGTGCGAGGAAGACGAGGAGAAACTGCGCAACTACCGCCCGGGCGAGAAGCGCAACGCTCCACCGCGCCTGGTGGACGTGCTGCTGCGACCGGATGTCATGGTATTCGAGCCTCTTTGGACGCTCATTCCCAGCAACAAAGCGATCCTGCCGATTGTCTGGCAATTGTTTGCCAATCAGCGTTACCTGCTCAACACCGCCTACGAGTTGACGGACGAAATCTGCAAAAACGGCTACGCGCAGAAACCCATCGTTGGACGCTGCGGAGAAAACATCAGCTTGTTCAATGAAAGCAGCGACGTCATCAAAGAGACTTCGGGACGCTTCGAAAGCCCCAACCAGATTTATCAGGAGCTTTTCCCGTTGCCGGTGATCGACGGTAACAGCGTGCAGCTGTGCACGTTTACGGCGGCGGGAACCTATGCCGGGAGCTGTGTGCGTATCGATCCGTCACCGGTGATCGCGAATTACAGTGACACCGTGGCATTGCGTATCGTAGACGATAAAACATTTCTGGAAGATTTCGCCGACGATTCCTAAACCGCTATCCCGGATCCACTCGGATTCTAAATTCGGACAGGCGCGAGCTGCGCGTTGCAGTGACACGTGAACATGAAAGTCCTGACCCGCACCGAGAGCGTGGGAAGCCTGGTCGTCTATCAGACCATGTTGACCACACCCGTGGCGCTGGTGCCGGCGCTCTTCGTGTGGACGTGGCCGAGCGCCGAGATGTGGTTGTGGGTGATCCTCATCGGAATCGTTGCGAGCACCGCGCACATGGCGTTCACCAAGGCCTTCTCGCTTGCCGACACCATGTATCTGATGCCGTTCGACTACCTGCGCCTGCCCCAGGTCGCGTTCCTCGGCTGGCTGCTGTTCGGCGAGCCCACAGATGGTTTCACCTGGATCGGCGCTGCCATCATCGCGGCCAGCTCCGTCTACGTGGCCCATCGCGAGGCGAAAGTGCGGACCGAGCGCTGATTGGGCCCTGCCGTCCCGGAAAAAAGGACGATTTCCAGCGCGATCTGCACGTAAATTTCCCCGATAATCGACGGGCGCCCCACGGGCGGGCCGCGCCGCCGTGAACCCTTTACGGCGGGCGGGGTCCCCATGATGTGGGTTGTCCGAGGAGCTTGGGACGTTGGCTGATATCCGCAAACTGATGTTCGGCGCGATTGCCGCCTGGCTGTTCGCGGCCGCTGCGTGGCCGGCGCTGGCCGAGCCGGTGGTCCCGGTGGAGGTTGTGCGGGCACGGCTGACACCGGTGGTGATGGAGATACCGCTGACCGGCACCATCACTGCGCGCGACCAGGCATCGCTCTCGTCCCGGGTCAGCGGCCTGGTATCGGCGGTGCACGCCACCGCCGGGGACCGCGTCGACAAGGGTGCGCTGCTGTTGTCGCTGGATCCGACACTGGAGAAGCTCG
This sequence comes from Gammaproteobacteria bacterium, assembly GCA_041581935.1. Classification (GTDB taxonomy): domain Bacteria; phylum Pseudomonadota; class Gammaproteobacteria; order HK1; family HK1; genus JAABYT01. Next base: position 13,983 of record JBFICP010000022.1, read on the forward strand.
GTCTCATGGAGGCGCGGGCCGCCTCCGCTGAAGCTCGGGCCAGTCTCGACGAAGCCCGCCGGCGCTGGGACGAGGCGCGCAGGCTGGGACCGAAGAAGGGCATCGCAGAGTCGGAGATCCGCGCCGCCGAGGCCGAGGTCAAGATCGCGCAGACCAAGCTCGAGCGGCTGCTCGCGGCGGAACGCTACAAGCAGGAATTGATCGCCCGCCACGACGTCTTCGCACCGTTCGCCGGTGTCGTTGCCAGGCGCCTGGCCGAGGAGGGCGAATGGGTCGACACCGGCAAGCCGGTGATGGAGCTCGTCGGAACCGAGCATCTGCGTCTGGATCTGCGCGTTCCCCAAGAGCACTATCCCTACATCGACACCGATACCCGTGTGAGCGTGCGACTCGATGCCATGCCGTCCCAATCCATCGACGGGCAGATCAGCGCCAAGGTGCCGTTGAGCGACACGAGCTCGCGAACGTTTTTGCTACGAGTCGAGCTCGACAACCACGAGCAGGGCATCACACCGGGAATGTCGGCGCAGGCCCGGTTGCGTATTCCGGGCAACGAGCGGGTGCTGACGGTGCCGCGCGATGCGATCCTTCGTGACGTCTATGGCGCGAGCCGCGTGTGGGCGCTCAAGGACGTGGACGGGGCACCGGTCGCCACTCAGCACACGGTCTCCGTGGGACGCAGCTTCGGGGGCAACACGGAGCTGCGCAACGGTCTCGAGCCCGGCGCCCGCGTCGTGGTTCGCGGCAACGAGACCCTTCGCGAAGGCCAGCCCGTGCGCGTCGTGAACGCGCGTTGATAACGAGAACGACGCCATGTTCGAAGCCATCCTGAAGCGCGGCATGCTCCTCACCATCACGGTGCTCGTGGTGTGCGTGCTCGGCATCGTCGCGGTCCTGCGCATACCGGTGCAGATGATTCCCGATCTCGAGGTGCGCACCGTCACCATCCGCACCGCCTGGCCGGGCGCGACTCCTCAGGACGTGGAAAAGGAGGTCCTCATCGAGCAGGAAGAACACCTGCGCAACGTCCCGAATCTGCAGCGCATGGTGTCGACGGCGGAAACCGGGGCGGCGCGAATCCAGCTCGAGTTCCCATTCGGCGTCGACATCAACGAGACGCTGATTCGTGTCAACAACGCGCTCAGCCAGGTATCGGCGTATCCCGTCACGGTTCGCGAGCCGCGCATCTATGCGACCTCGTTCTCGGCCAACTCTTTCATGTATTTTCGTGTCGCACCACTGCCGGGCAATCCGCGCGGGGTCGACATGGACATGATCCGTGATTACGTCGAAGACCACGTGCGAACCCGCATGGAGCGCGTTCCCGGCGTCTCTGAAGTGGGCGTGTGGGGCGGGGCCGAGCGCCAGGTGCAGATTCGCGTGGACGCGGCGCGCCTCGCCGAGCGCAACATCACCCTCGGACAGGTACGTTCCGCCATTCGTGCGCGTAACCGCGACGTCTCCGGCGGTGACATCGAGAGCGGCAAGCGGCGCTATCTTCTGCGCACCGTGGGCCGCTTCGATAGCGTCGAATCCCTCGAAGACCTGGTGCTCAGTCGCAGAGGTGACGCCATCACCCGCCTCGGCGACATCGCCGATGTGCGTCTCGATCACTACGAGATCCAGTCCAAGTCCTACGTGAACGGCAATCCCGTGTTGAGCCTCTCGGTCCGCCGCGAGACGGGCGCCAACGTGATCGCCATCAAGAAAGCGATGTTGCCGGTGATGGACGACATCAATCGCGAGGTGCTGGAGCCCGCCGGCATGCAGCTTACGCTGAATGCCGACGACGTCGGCTACGTGCAGGAATCGATCGCCAACGTCTGGACCAATCTCGGCATCGGCGCGGTGTTCGCAACGCTCGTGATGTTTCTGTTTCTGCGATCGGTCAAGACGACGATGCTCGGAATCATGGGTATTCCCATTTGCACCGTCGCCGCTTTCATCGGACTGGTGCTCGCCGGTCGCACCGTCAATGTCATTTCGCTCGCCGGCGTCGCTTTTGCCATCGGCATGACGCTCGACAACACCATCGTCGTGCTGGAAAGCATCGCGCTCGAGCGGCGCCGGGGGCTCGCGCGATTCGCAGCGGCGCTCGCCGGGGTCAAGCGCGTGTGGCCGGCGGTGCTCGCTTCGACGCTCACCACCGTGCTCGTGTTCGCGCCGGTTCTGTTCATTGTGGAAGAGGCGGGCCAGCTCTACTCCGACATCGCCATCGCAATCTCCGCGTCGATCCTCGCCTCGATGCTGATCGCCATCACCGTTGTGCCTACGGCGAGTGCGCGTCTACTGCCCGTGTCGACAGGCGTCGCGGCGGAGGACGGGCCTCTGCGCCGCTCGGCGCTGGCCGCTATCGGGTGGCTGATGGCGGGTCCCACCAGGCGCTTCGTCGTGATCGCTGCCACGGTCGCCGCGAGCCTGCTGGTCATCGTCTACCTCACGCCGCCCGCCGAGTACCTGCCCGAAGGAGAGGAGCCGAAGATCTTCGCCACCATGTCGCCACCGCCCGGATACAACCTCGAGGAGATGTCCAGCATCGCCGAGGAGGTCGAGCGGCACTTCTTGCCCTACGTGAACGACGACCCGGCGCGATTTCACGCGGGCGAGAGCGCGGTCCCGGCCATCAAGTATTTCTATCTGCGCGTCGAGCCGGATCGAGTCCGCGTCATCGCCGAGGCCATGGAGCCGCGCGACATTGATCCCCTCATGGATGCCATTACCGACAAGTATCGGGAATTCGCCGGCATGCGGGCGTTCGCCACGCGCGGCTCGATCATCACCAGCAACGACGGCGGCACCCGCGCCATCAACCTGGATATATCCGGACCGCGACTGGACGACATCTACGCGACCACCCTTGCTGCCTACCGCGAAGCCGAGCAGCTGTTCGACAGGCCGAGGCTGCGTGCCGATCCGGCGACCCTGTCGCTCGCTCAGCCGTTAGTGGAAGTGCGCCCGCGCTGGGTGCGCGCAGCGGAGCTCGGAATCGATGCCGAAGAGCTCGGCTTCACCGTGGCGGCGCTCACCGACGGGGCCTACGTGGACGAGTTTTTCCTCGACGACGAGAAGATCGACGTCTATCTCTACGGCGCCCCCGGTAATGTCCGCGATCTCGAGGACATCGGCCAACTGCCCGTGTACACGCCCCAGGGGACGGTGCTGCCGCTGAGCGCCATCGCCGACGTCGTCGAGACGGTGGACACCGACAAGGTGCGCCGCGTCGACGGCCGACGCACGGTCACCTTGAGCATCATCCCGCCGCGCACGGTGGCGCTCGAAACTGGAGTGGCGATGGTGCAGCAGGAACTCTTGCCAACGCTGCGCAGCCAGGGTGCGATCCCCGCCGGCGTCAGCATCGACATCACCGGCGCGAACGATCAGCTGAACGCGACCCGCGAGGCGCTGACCGGAAACTACGCGGTCGCGGTACTCCTTATCTATCTACTGCTGGTCGCCGTGTTCAGCCACTGGGGGTATCCGCTGGTGATCATGACCACGATTCCACTCGGCATCGCCTGTGGTCTGGTGGGCTTGTGGCTGCTCAATCTCGTCGGCGCCGCACTGCCCGTCATCGGGATCCCGGCAGTTCATCAGCCCTTCGACATGATCTCGATGCTGGGATTCCTGATCCTCATGGGTGTGGTGGTCAACAATCCCATCCTGATTGTCGATCAGTCCGTGTACAACGCCCGTAACGAAGGCATGGGTGCGCTGGACGCGGTGCGGGCAGCGGTGGAAGTGCGGCTGCGCCCCATCGCCATGTCGAGCATCACCACCATCTGCGGGCTCTCGCCGCTGGTGTTCATTCCGGGCGCGGGCACCGAGCTTTACCGCGGCCTCGGCGCCATCGTGCTCTTCGGCGTTGCCGGCGCGACCATCGTGACTCTCACCTTCCTGCCCGCGCTGACGGTGTTCGTATTGCGAATCCGCGAGCGACGGGTAACCACCCCGGGGACCGCGACCGAACCCGCCCACGCCCCGGGCGACTAATCCCCGGGGTTGCCTGAGCGCCTCGTTGCGCTATCATCTCGCCCCTTCTCCCGCGGAATCCCGCATGTGGGCCGTTAGCTCAGTTGGTAGAGCATCTGACTTTTAATCAGGTGGTCGCAGGTTCGATTCCTGCACGGCCCACCAGAAAAACAATCATTTACGAACGATGGGTCGAATTTCGGAAGAACTAGGTAACGGGTAGGTAACAATTTGAGCGCCCCCGCTGGTCGGAGCTAGCACAAGTTACGTCCATTCTCGGAATAACCAAGTTTGACCCGAAGCGGTCCCACACCTATATCTTTCCGCTGCAGTAGATGGGCGACTCAAACCCGGCGCGACCGCCTCATGTTCTGCTTGCGGCGGTTCTCATACCGCCCCGGAGCCTCAACCGGGGGAAACATTTCATCGAAACCATTTTTTGAAGCTGCGCCCCATCGTCTCGATTAGGTTAGCCACACGCAAGGTTGACTGGGATGTTTCGTGGATACGCTACTTCAGTCGGACCGTAGTATCACCGCTTTCTTTGATGTAACGCGCGTCCACCTCGCCACCATTGTGCTCATAGACATGGCGTCTCAAGAACATGCAAGTAATAAACTCTACGTCATCGACTTCTAGGTGTTCTAAGAGGTCAATATCGAATGCCGCTTGTAGTAATTCTGCACGTGGCTCAAGATTGTGAAATAACGCCCTCTCAAGCTCTGTTTTCCGTTTGGTGCGCATAGGGACTCGCGCTGCCAGCTGTTTCGCAAGCTGCCTGGCAAAGCTGTCGAACGCAGATACCATATCGCTAAGTGCGCCCTCGTAGGACTCTTCGGCGATACGTTCCCGCGCCGCGACTAAGTCGGCCTCAAGCTCCTGAAGGCCGTTGTGGGTGCCGCAAAGCGAGCAATATCCATATCGTCCCAGTATGTCGTTTCCCCCACGACAGGCGCCGCAGTCGAAGTGTTTCTGTTGTCGCTGCTCTGCAAAGTAAAACTCCGGCTTCTTTTCCTCCGAAACTGCGTTGGCAATCGCATCCATGTCGATGGTTGACTCGCCGACGAAGTCACTATGTATGATTTCTTCGAAGCGTTGGCAGCAGGATTCGACATATCTGCATTGCGCATCTGTGAGGAAGTTGTGTGTGCCAGCTCTAAGTGCGCAGTATGGGCACGTCATTGGCCATTCCGACGGCGCTCCACTTGAACGCCAATATCCGTTACACCGTAGACACTAATGGCCGAACAAACCTTCACTGTCTGATGCGATGAAGATGGTATATCCTGGCGCTTGTGGCGGCTCTGCCGGTGGATCCGCGAGGCCCCCAATACGCATCGTACAGAGTGGGTTGCCGACAACGTCTGTGCTGATGCCAAACCAAGCAGCAGGCTTTGGTGCCGAGTGACGGACACCGAACGAAGCCAACCTGTGCCCGCGCGCGTCTGTTTCTGTGTTAATCGTTATTTGTCCGCCACAATGGGCGATTTCTTGGAACTCGCGGTCTGCCTTTGAAGTCATCGGGTCACTAAGTGTTCTCAGGACATATTTGCATGATGTTGAAATCGTACCATCGCCACGACCGCTGAGGATTCTCGGCGATGGCCTGTTAAGGAAATTCGACCTAGACCGCTAACCATACGATTTTGGCCGATTCCCGTCTTATGCACGGCAGCATCATGGTGTGCCGCCGGGAGACTCCGCTGAACGGCAGATACCGACCCGATTCGGACGTTCAATTCGATTCTCGCTCGAAAATCGGCACCGATGAAAGCAGTCCTTCTGCGTGAATGAGACAACACAGCCGCGAACAAGATCGAAGCGAGCTGGCCGTCGACTGCAGAATCACATTTTGAGATTGCTTGATTCAAAAAAAGGTCGATAGAGTAGTAGCCGTCAGCAACAAGCGAGAATCTCCTGGACCATCATTTATCTCTGCGCTTAGGTATCAAAAGATAGTCTCGGTGCTGTGTAGCTCGGAGCATCTGTCGCTTTTCGACGCCGCCCGGAGTAATGTTAAAAAACTCATAGTTCTTGTTCAGGACCGCGAGTGAGTTCAAGTCATCTTCGTATATGTCCAACACTTCAAGAACGATGTCTGGCCACCGCCGTCTTATTAGAACGTCCAGACCTTCTAACACCAATTTCTCAGACCCTTCCACATCTACTTTCAAGAGGAGGCGATTGCATTCGCCGAGCAAATCCAAGATTTTCTCTCCGGACATACAGATAACAACACTCTCATCGATTTCGGATGAAAAAATCGCCGCGAATTCTTTTGATAAACTTCCGTTCGTTAAATGACCTTTTGGCTCATGAAATGCTACAAATCCATTAACCTTGCCTACAGCACAATTGAAGGCGGTCACATTAATTAAATCATTTATCTCAAGATTGCGTCGTAACCTTGAAAAGGCTTCACGAGACGGCTCAAAGCAGAGAACGGTTCCTTCTGCGTTGATTTTCTGAAGGTGTTTGCCAAAAAAAACTGAGTACACACCAACATTTGCACCTATCTCGACTATAGAGTCATACAAGTTCATTCGTGCAGAAAGTACTTCGAACACCTCCTGCTCGTAGTCGAGAGACATCGAGAAGAGTGCGCGGAAATCGAATTCACCAGGATGAGGAATGAGATTCAGTTTTACATCATCACACACTTCTACCTCTCTCGGGCCAAATGAAACATTCGGCCATCGACACGACGAGATGTTGTTTATCAAGTTGACTTTCAATCGAAATGGCGGGGTGCTTCTCAAAAATAAGCCAATCATGGTCAAATACAGCCTTGAGCTAAAGCGTGTGAGCGATAGCAGCCGGTGGATCCGATGTCCGATTGCACTCATGAATGGATGCTTTGCTGAAGTCATAGGAGTCGGTTTGTCGAACAACCAAGGTTAACGGCAGACTGGCAAAGCGGCGAGTTCGCCGTCGGCTGGAGAGCGTGTGTTTATTTACAACTTAGTATCAAAGCTCTGCTAAGGCGACCTTTATAGGCGGCCTCATGTTGAGCTGATTTTGCGGAAACACAGCGGCATGCCGCCTACCACCACCTGGTGTCTGGGGTCAATTGTACAATTCGCCGGCGCGAATGTCCGGAATTGGCTGCGGACTCAATCGGTCGATGCAACATCTAATCTCTGGGTATAGAGAGGGGGATGTTGGATATGAAGTACCGGACGAGGATCTACTACACCGAATTTGACAAGGCATTGATGTGGGAAC
>JBFICP010000023.1:0-21149 GCA_041581935.1 Gammaproteobacteria bacterium
ACGCTCACGAACTCCTCCGGCTCGGGATTCGGCGGATGCAGCGCGACATTGATCATCACGCCGAGCACCAGCCATTCGTACGGGTCTTTGCCGGAGCCGGAAGATGCGAGCACGACCTGCCCGGCTCTGAGATCGTTGATAAGAAGATCGCTCGGCCACCGGTAACGCAAGCCCGTCATGGGCGACAGTTGATCGGCCAGCGCACTCCCGGCGCCAAGAGCCGCGACGTACGCCAGCTGACCGCATTGCCCATTCGAATACTCGGGGCGCAGCACCAGCGAGCAATACAGATTGCCCGGCGGTGAGAACCAGTGATGTCCATGTCGTGTCCGCGCATCGATCTGTTCCAGGGCCCAGACGACCGTGCCCTCATCGGCGCCATCGCGGGCGCGTCGGACACCCTCCAGCATGACGCTGTCGACACGGTCGAGCCGAATCAGATCGAATTGCGGTGGCAGCTGCGGTGTATCGTTCACGTAAGATTGCGATTGACTAATTGCGCGCCTCGACGCGTCCTCGAGGTCGACTCAGAACTATATACGCACCGGTGACGGTACACTATATATGGAGAGGGGAGTCGCAACAGCATCGACCATCGAGCGTGATTCAGTCATTTGCGCACCGCGGCCGGATATCGGCGGCCGTTCTGAGCCTTCTCGTACTGCCCGCGATCGCCGATGAACCGGGAATGGCCGCGTCGCCCGAGGCGCGGCTTCTGGCTGCCGTGGAGGCGGTTTGCGGTGGCGAGGGCGTGCACGCCGACGGCCAGGAGTACAGCCTTGCGAACGGCACGCTGGTGGAAAAATCCCCCCTGATTGTCCGCGGTCGCGAGGTTGGCACTCGGCGTATCTTCGCCCTCGGCGCGAGCGGTGACCGGATCTGGCTCGAAACCATTGATCCCGGTGGGGCGCTGCGCCGCGTTCGCGGCGAGTACCGCGCGCCGGTGTCGGCGAACCGGGGTGTGCGTCCCCGGCTGATGATCGTGGCAGACGGACAATGCCGCGTTCAGATGGCGCGCCGCCTCGTCTACGATTCACAAGGCGAAGCGGAGTTTATCGAGCAGTTGACACCGGCACTCGACGGCGTCGAAACCCGCGAACCGTTGAACCCACCGGTGCCCGCTCTCGAAGCGCAGGCGGATGGAGGCGGCGAAAGCCCGGCGATCGGCGTCGCCATGGTGGATGCCGGCGTCAACTATTTGCTGCCGCTGATCGCAAATCGCCTCGCGCGGGACGCCGGCGGTGAGATCCTCGGTTTCGATTACTGGGACCTGGACCGACGGCCCTTCGATTCCAATCCGGTGCGCTCACCGTTTTTTCCGCAACGCCACGGCACGCAGACCGCCAGTCTTCTGCTCCTCGAAGCGCCGGGTGCACGCCTGATTCCCTATCGCTACCCGCGCCCCGACATGACGCGCATGGTCGAGTTGATCGACGATGCGGCCGCCAAGGGCGTCGTGATCCTCAACCTGTCCCTGGGCGGCAATCGTGCCGAGGAGTGGCAACCGTTTCGGAAGGCGGCCGCCGCACACCCGGAGATGCTGTTCGTAATATCCGCGGGCAACAACGGTCGCGATATCGACAGCCAGCCCGTCTATCCCGCGTCGTTGGATCTGGCCAACACACTGGTCGTGACCTCGGCAGATGCGAGCGGCCGGCCGGCCCAGGGCTCGAACTGGGGCAGGCAGTCGGTGGACCTGCTGGTACCGGCCGAGGAGATGCTGGTAACGGACTTCTACGGGCTGCCCCGGGTGGTCTCGGGCTCGAGCTATGCGGCCGTGAGGGTGTCCGCGCTCGCGGCCTGTCTGCTCCAGGCGAACCCCACCTGGCGCGCCGCCGAGCTCAAATCCGCCATTGTCGCGCTTGCCCAAACCCCCGAGGAGTCAAGGCCCGCTTACTCCGCCCATGGTTTTCTTCCGGACCCCGGCGCCCGCCAGCGCGGCGCCTGTGCCGCCATGCCGCGCCAGGTGGTGGAATCGTCACGCGTCGTGTGGACGGCGGAGGATCTGGCCGCCGAGGCCGGGGCCGCGCACCCGGGAATGACACACGCGCTGCGCCCGACCCTGGTGATACTCGAGGGCACCGCCTGGCAGCTGGATGCGATACGCGCGGCCACCGCCAGGGCGGCCGGAATCCTCGCCCAATGCGGCATCGGCATACCCGAGGTCACGGTGCGGCTGGTGGAGGGACCCGAGCGGGTGAAAATATTTCGCAACGACTGGTCAACGGAACTCGTCTCCGAGCTCGAGCCGCATCGGCCGGCGGTATTCTTCGTTCGCGACACGCTGCAGCAGGTCCCATTCGAAGCCGAGGCGATCGGGCGGTCCAACAGTCGCAGACGCCGGTCGCTGGCCGACACCGTGTGGATCTTCGAGTCGGTGCAGGACGTCGAAATCAGCCTGGCCCACGAGCTCTATCATACGTTGGCCGACAGTGGCCAGCACGATCCCGACCCCATGAACCTGATGCACGAGCGCACCAATGGGCAGAACACACTCTTGCGCGCGAGCCAGTGTCTGCGTTTGATTCGCGTCGGTGAGGCGTTCGGCAATCTTACGCGGATAAATTAGCCGCCGACCTACGGCCCATCAAACGCCGTACTAATCGTCTTCGATTGCCCAGAGCTTCACGTCGCTGTGACTGCCCGCGTTCGGCTTGACGACCTTGAGACTCTCGACGATGCCTTCCTCGCCGAAATCTCTCTCGATGGCGAGCAGCGTGTTGAGCGGATATTCGCAGATGGTCGTCGCGTAGTGGGCTTCCTCGCCCGCCGCCGGCAACGCGGCGGCGATGTGAGGCGCACCGTAGTGCTCCATGAAGTGTGCCGCGAGGCGATCGATGACTTCCTGGTACTCGTCCTCGTCGATCTCGGCGATCTCGACGAGCGTGGTCCAGCCGAAGCTCCGGGTGCCGAGAAAACCGCTCTTGAATGCCTGCAGCTGCTTGCCCGCGAGTGACTGCGGGTCCATGTCGAGGAAGGCAAAAGAACCCGGAACAGCCCACTCGCCGGGTTCCGAGGCCTGCTCGTAGACCTGGATGTCGGAGTCGTCGAGCCGAATGGCGCGCAGAAACTTCATCATCGATCGGGGCTCATCAGATGCCGAATGCCTGCAGTCCGGTCTGGGCACGGCCGAGAATCAGCGCGTGGATATCGTGGGTGCCTTCGTAGGTATTGACGGCCTCGAGATTGAGCGCGTGCCGGATGACGTGGTACTCATCGGCGACGCCGTTGCCACCGTGCATGTCCCGCGAGGTTCTGGCGATATCGAGCGCCTTACCGCAGTTGTTGCGCTTCAGCAGCGAGACCGCCTCGTGGTGAACGATTCCCTGATCGAACAGTCGCCCGAGCTGCAGGCAGGCGTGCAAGCCGAGGGTGATTTCCGTTTGCATATCGGCGAGCTTTTTCTGAACCAACTGCGTCGCCGCGAGTGGACGCCCGAACTGCTTGCGCTCGAGACAGTAGTTGCGTGACGCGTGCCAGCAGAACTCCGCCGCGCCCATCACACCCCACGCAATTCCGTAACGCGCCCGGGTCAGGCAGCTGAACGGCGCTTTGAGTCCCGATGCACCGGGCAGCATGTTCTGCTCGGGCACGAACACCTCGTTCATGGCGATCTGACCGGTGGCGGATGCGCGCAGCGAAAACTTTCCTTCGATTCGCGGCGCGCTCAAGCCCTGCATGCCTTTCTCGAGCACGAAGCCTCGAATCTCGCCGGCCTCGTTCTTCGCCCACACCACGAACACGTCGGCGACCGGCGCGTTGCTGATCCAGGTCTTCGTTCCGTCGAGCAGGTACCCTCCGTCGACCTTTCGCGCACGGGTTTTCATTCCACCCGGATCGGAGCCCGCGTCCGGCTCGGTGAGCCCAAAGCAACCGATGGAGGTTCCGCGTGCAAGACCGGGCAGATACTTGCTTCGCTGGGCGTCGCTGCCATAGGCGTGAATCGGGTACATCACCAGGCTCGACTGCACGCTCATGGCGGAGCGGTAGCCGCTGTCGACGCGCTCCACCTCCCGGGCCAGCAGCCCGTAGCAGACGTAGTTCACGCCGGCGCAGCCGTAGTCCTCCAGGGTCGCCCCGAGAAATCCGAGCTCGCCCATCTCCGCGAGGATTGCGGTGTCGAAGATCTCGCGGCGGTTGGCCTCGAGAATGCGCGGCATGAGCTTTTCCTGGCAGTACTGCCTTGCCGCATCGCGCACCATGCGCTCGTCATCGTCGAGCAGCGCGTCGAGCCGGAGGGGGTCCTGCCAGTCGAAGCGCACCGTATCCACGCCTGAGGTGATGTGCTGGGCCGGTGTCGACATGGAGTTCCTCCGCGCGCGTTTGCGAAAGGAGTAGTTTACCAAGCGCCGGGTGGGAAAACCCATGGCAGCAGGCGCGCGCCTACCGGTGCCAGGCCACGAGCGGGCTCTGTCCCCTTCCAGTTACTGAAAATCGTGCCGCCGTCAGGCGCCTACCTCGGCCTGGTGGATGACCTCGGATTCGTTGGCCGCCTCGCGCATCCATTGTCGGACCGCGTTGAGCGCCCAGACGGCGTCCGCGTAGGCCTTCTCCACGGGATCCAGGCGCACGCCGTAGGTGTGGAAGCGCGATATTACGGGTGCATACATGGCGTCGGCAATCGAGAAGTCCCCGAACAGGAACGGACCTCCGCTGCCCCAGGTCTCGCGGCACCAGCGCCAGATTTGGCAGATGCGCCGAATATCGGCGGCGGCGCCCTCCGGCGCACGGAATCCCGCGACACGCCGGCGGCAATTCATGGGCATCGTCTCGCGCAGTGCCGTGAACCCGGAATGCATCTCGGCACTCACCGATCGGGCCGCGGCGCGGGCCGCGGCGGCACGCGGCCAGCCGCGCTCTTGCGCGAACTGTTCGGAGGCGAACTCGCAAATGGCGAGCGAGTCCCATACCACGTGCTCGCCGTGCTTGAGCACCGGCACCATGCGAGACGGCGAATGCCGGCCGATCTCCCGTTCCCAGGTGTGGGTATCGAGCGGGATGCGGACCTCGGTGAACGGCACGCCGAGATGCGTGAGCAGCAACCAGGCGCGAAACGACCAGGACGAGTAGTTCTTGTTGCCAATGACCAGGACCAGGCGGTCCATGCGATTCTCCTGCATTGCTAGCGGCATCCGCCGCGTCTGCTCCCGGTGCCCAGTCCCCTCGCGGGTGCGCATGCCCGCGTCCAAGGCCGCTCCCGAACAGCCCCTCCGATAGCGCCGACTACTCGAAGCTCAGTGGGCGTGTGGCCCCACAGCTCCAGCAAGCCGTGAACTGGCCTTCCAGGCGCTCGCCACACTGCGGGCACTGCCACTCGACATCGTTTCCAGTGGGCGACGCAAGGAATCCCTCGATCAACTCGCGAGCCTTCTCGAACTGAAAATCCTCGACAACCCACAGCTCCGGCCAGCATTCGGTTGGCGGAATCTCGCCGGCGCCGCCAATCAGGTACTCGTTCTTGGCGATGCACTTGATATGCTGACTTTCCAGCAGCTGGCGTAGATGCCCGATCAGGAAATAGCTGTCCGAGCTGTAAACCTTCTTCATCGCACCCTGCACCGGAGTCGCCGACGGCCCGCCTCGACGGGGCGATGGCCCGGGCGGGCGGTCCACGCGGTTGCCATGTATGATTTGCGGCAACGCGCAAGCCGGCTCGCAGAAATCTACGCAGTCGGTGCGATGCTGTCTACCGGCTCACTCTGCAGCCGCAGGCGGCCTTCGACAGTGTCGATACTGTGGCATGGAATCGGAGGAGATATCGTGACCGGGGTCCCGCCGCACGACATTCGCCCCTACCGCGCCGCCGATCGCGACGCCGTCATCGCGTTGTGGGACGCCTGCGACCTGCTCCGGCCGTGGAACGACCCGGGCGCCGATATTGCCCTGTGCGTGAAGTCTCCTGGCGCCGGTCTGTTCGTGGCCCTTGCCGCCGAAGATGGTATTGACGACCTGTGGGCGACTATCATGTGTGGCAGCGACGGCCACCGCGGGTGGCTCTACTACCTGGCGGTGGATCCTGGGAGGCGGCGTTGCGGAATCGCGCGCAAGATGGTTCGCCACGCCGAGAACTGGCTGGTCGGGCGGGGGATTCGAAAGGTCGAGCTGATGATTCGTCCCGAGAACGAGGCGGTTCGCGAGTTCTACCGGTGCGTGGGGTACGAGGTCGAGCCGCGTCTGGTGATGTCGCGTTGGCTGAATCACGATGACGGATGACGGTAACTCAATTCGCTCGTTTCCTCTCAAGGAGGTTCGTAATCGCCGAGCCGCCCGGCGCAAGGCTCCCAAGGGTAAGCTCGAGGTCGTCGTCACCTATCTCGAAATGACGCGCCGGCCAAACCGCCCTCACTCGCCCCACCGGGGCGAGAAGCTGGCACTCATGCACGCCGAGCGGCCGGTTCCGTCCTTCTACCGCTATCTTTACAACACGGTCGGGGCGCCGTGGTTGTGGTACGAGCGGCGACAGATGGACGACGACACCCTGTGCGACATCATCCACCACCACAAGGTGGAAGTGTACGTGCTCTATGTCGGCGGCAATCCAGCCGGCTTCGTGGAGCTGGATTGTCGAGTTGCCGAGGACATCGAGATCGCTCTGATCGGGCTGCTACCCGAGTTCATCGGTCGTGGCCTCGGGCACTACCTGCTCGACTGGGCCGTGGACGAGTGCTGGGACAAGGAACCCGATCGAATTTGGGTGCAGAGCTGCAATCTGGATCACCCTCACGCCATTGCCGTCTACCAGCGGGCCGGCTTCGTGCCGTATCGCCAGGAAACGAAGCTCGTCACCGATCCGCGCTTGCCCGGTGTCATGCCACCTGGCCAGGAGTTCCGCGCCGGCTAACGCACTTCGCGGCGAATCTAGAGCCCGAACATAGTCTCGTCGATGAGCATGTCGACAACGCGCTTGAGTGCCTCTTGCTCGTCGGCGCCGGTCGAGATCGCTTTCTCGTACACGGCGATCTGGCGGTGCGCGCTGGTACCCCGTGCCAGCACCTCGCGCGCGTGCTCGACCTCCGCGACGCAGCCGAAATGCTCTGCGTCGTCGTGCACCAGTGCGAGCATCTCCTCGAGCAGCTCGGAATACTCCACCACCGCGCCTCTGCCGAAGTCCACCAGCCCGCGGTCCGTTCCGTAGCGTTGCGCGCGCCAGCGATTCTCGTTGATCAGCATCGGCTCGTAACGCCGCCAGCGCTGATTGTTCATGCGCAGTCGATAGAGCATGCGCAACCAGCACCGATAAAGCGCCGCGATGCATACGGTGTCTTCGAGACGTGTGCAAATGTCGCAGACACGCATCTCCAACGTCGGAAAACGTACGCTCGGCCGCACGTCCCACCACAGCTTTGTGCCGTCCTCGATGAGTCCGGCGCTGACCAGCACGTGCACGTGCCGGTCGAACTCACCGAAGCTGTCGAACTGCGCGGGCAGGCCCGTGCGCGGCATCTCGTCCCACACCGCGATTCGGTAGGACTTGAGGCCGGTATCGTGGCCCTGCCAGAAGGGCGACGAGGTGCTGAGCGCCAACAGGTGCGGGAGTATGTAAGCGACCTGATTCATGAGGTCGATGCGCAGGTCATCGTCCTCCACGGCGACATGCACGTGCATGCCCGAGATCATCAAGCGACGTACCACGTCCTGGAGGTCCCGCTCGATAATCTCGTAACGCTCTTTGTGGGTGCGTTTCTGGGCGCCCCAGGTGGCGAACGGGTGTGTCGAGGCGGCGATCAGACGCAGACCGTGATCACGGGCGACGGCGGCGACGGTTCTGCGCAGGTGGGCGAGATCGTCGCGTGCCTCGTCGATGGAGTTGCAGACGCGGGTGCCGACCTCGATCTGGCACTGCAGGAATTCCGGGGTGACCTGGCCCTCGAGGGCCTGCTCGAAGGCAGGCAGCATGGTCGGCGGGGCCTCGCGGATGAGGTCGCGGGAGTCCGGGTCCACCAGGAGATACTCCTCCTCGATGCCCACGGTGAAGCTCGGTGACGGCATGTCGGCCCCCGTGACCGGCGATTTAAGACCCCCAGTCCGTTCACGCGCCTGGCGGGCCACGATTCACGCAAGCATAGACGAGTCCCGGGGCGTCGTCGCCCGCCCGGAACCGGCACGCATAGGCGGTCGGATGACTCCGTCTTGAGGGGGTCTGGGGGGTATGATAGCTTCGAGTCGCCGAATCGGGACGCGCGAGAGATCCCGCACGGCCGGCGCGGATCGGCTAGCGCCGGCTCCCGCAAGCGCTCTGCGATAACGATAACCAAGCCGTATAGAACCTTGTGATGCATTTCGCCAGCTGGATCGCCGCCGCGGTGTTGTCCGTGACCGTCTCCGGGATCGCCCAGGCGGGAACCTTGAGCGACGTGAAGAAAAAGGGCTTCGTTCAGTGCGGAGTCAGCGAGGGCGTGCCGGGTTTTTCGAGTCCCGATGGCAGCGGCACCTGGGCCGGCATCGACGTGGACGTCTGCCGCGCCGTTGCGGCCGCCGTATTGGGCGATGCCAGCAAAGTCAAGTTTACGCCGCTGTCGTCCAAGGTGCGCTTCACCGCGCTGCAGTCCGGCGAGATCGACATCCTGTCGCGCAACACCACCTGGACGCTGGTTCGCGACACGGCGTTGGGCGTCAACTTCGCCGGCGTCAACTATTACGACGGGCAGGGTTTCATGGTACGGAAGGATCTCGGCGTCAAGAGCGCCACGGAGCTCGCGGGTGTCGCGGTATGTGTAAACATCGGTACCACCACCGAGCTCAACATGGCCGATTTCTTTCGCACCAACAACATGGACTACAAGCCGGTCGGTTTCGAGAAAGCCGATGACGTGATCGCCGCCTACGATGCGGGCCGTTGCGACGTGTTCACCGCCGACCGCTCGGCGCTTGCCGCCCAGCGCCTGAAGCTCAAGAATGCCAACGAGCACATTGTGCTGCCGGAGACCATCTCGAAGGAGCCCCTGGGACCCGTTGTCCGTCACGGCGACGATCAGTGGCTGGACATCGTCAAATGGAGCCTGTATTTGATGGTGGAGGCCGAGGAGAACGGCGTGAGCCAGGCTAACGTCGATCAGCTCAAGGCCAAGACGAAGGATCCGGTGCAGCGCCGTATTCTCGGGCTCGAGGGCGATCTCGGAAAGAATCTCGGCGTGCCGAACGACTGGGGTTACAAGATCATCAAGCAGGTCGGAAACTACGGCGAGGTGTACGACCGGCACATCGGGCCGAACACGCCGGTCGGGCTGGATCGCGGCGTCAACGCGCTGTGGAAGGACGGCGGTCTACAGTACGCCATTCCCGTGCGGTGAGAATGAAACCGGCGAAACGCGAGGTATCGACATCATGACAGAAGAAGTGAGAGCCGAGGAGCTGATGCAGCCGACGGCGGAGATGACCGTCTCTGATGAAGTCATGATTCAGATGATCGATGTGAACAAGTGGTTCGGTCAGTTCCATGTTCTCAAAGACATCAATCTTACGGTGAACAAGGGGGAACGCATTGTTATCTGCGGGCCCTCGGGTTCCGGAAAATCCACTCTGATCCGCTGCCTGAACCGGCTGGAGGAGCACCAGAAAGGACAGATCATCGTCGAGGGTGTTGAGCTCACCACCGACCTCAAGCACATCGAGCAAATTCGCCGCGAGGTGGGAATGGTATTTCAGCATTTCAACCTCTTTCCTCACCTTTCGGTGCTGGAGAATCTCGTGCTCGCGCCAATCTGGGTGCGCAAGATCCCGCGCGTCGAGGCCGAAGAGATTGGAATGGAGTATCTGGAACGGGTCAAGATTCCAGAGCAGGCGAAAAAATATCCCGGACAGCTATCAGGTGGTCAGCAACAGCGCGTCGCCATCGCGCGATCGCTTTGCATGAATCCCAAGATCATGCTCTTCGACGAGCCCACCTCGGCGCTCGATCCGGAGATGATCAAGGAGGTGCTGGACGTCATGATCGAGCTTGCCCAGGAGGGCATGACCATGCTGTGCGTGACCCACGAGATGGGCTTTGCCAAGACCGTGGCCAATCGCGTCATCTTCATGGACGGCGGGGAAATCATAGAGCAGAATGAGCCGCACGAGTTCTTCGAGAATGCTCAGCATGAGCGCACCAAGCTGTTTTTGAGCCAGATCCTGGCTCACTGAATAACAACAACAAGAAGCGAACGACAACGACAAGAAAACGGACCCAGTCGCGGCCCGGCCTCTGAGCCGGGCTTTTTTTTGAGGAGTAGTATCGGTGCGCCGCGGAAGCTATCGGTCTCTCGACTCGAAGGAATTTCATCGCATCGCCTACTCCGAGTGGGGTGAGCGCGACAATCCGCGCGTGCTGATCTGTGTGCACGGTCTTACCCGCAACGGACGCGACTTCGATACGTTGGCCGCGGCACTCGCCGGAGAATACCGGGTCGTTTGTCCCGACATCGCCGGCCGTGGCGAGAGCGATTGGTTGGCCGACAAGAACGACTACGGGTACCCGCAGTATCTCACTGACATGGCCACGCTGGTGGCCCACTTGAATGCCGACAGCGTGCACTGGGTGGGCACGTCCATGGGTGGGCTCATCGGCATGCTGCTGGCGGCCGTGCCGGGCACACCCATTACGCGCATGGTCATGAACGATGTCGGGCCGCTGATTCCCAAAGCGGCGCTCGAGCGCATTGCGGCTTACGTGGGTGTCGATCCGCAATTCGACGACATGCAGGCGCTCGATGCCTACCTTGCCGAGATCTACGCGCCCTTCGGACCATTTACCGATGCCCAGTGGCGCGGGCTCGTCGAGTCGTCGGCGCGCAATCTCGACAATGGCAAGATCGGGCTCGCCTACGATCCCGGCATCGCAACGCCCCTGCGGGCGACGCCGCTCGAGGACGTCGATCTGTGGTCGAGGTGGGAAAGCGTGAGTTGCCCGGTGCTGGTCGTTCGCGGCGAGCATTCCGACCTGCTGCTCGCCGATACCGCCGAGCGCATGACGACCAGCGGTCCCGGAGCACGGCTCGCCGTGCTTCCCGGGATCGGTCATGCGCCGACGCTCATGTCCGACGATCAGATCGCGCTCATCTCCGACTGGCTGTCAGCTTGACGACCGGCCGTGTCAGTCGTCGACGCCGCCCAGGCACAGGTATTTGATCTCCAGAAAATCGTCCATGCCGTACTTGGAACCCTCGCGTCCGATGCCCGACTCCTTGACGCCACCGAAGGGCGCGACCTCGTTGGAGATGATGCCCTCGTTGATGCCGACGATGCCGTACTCGAGGCCCTCGGCAACGCGCCAGATGCGGCCCACGTCGCGGCTGTAGAAGTACGCCGCCAGACCGAACTCGGTATCGTTGGCCATGCGGATGGCCTCGCCCTCGTCTTTGAACCGGAAAAGCGGCGCCACCGGGCCGAAGGTTTCCTCGCGGGTGACCGCCATGTCGGTAGTGACGCCCGAGAGCAGCGTCGGCTCGAAGAAGGTTCCGCCGAGGCTGTGTCGAGCGCCACCGGTGACGACCTTGGCGCCCTTGGCGGTGGCGTCGGCAATATGCTGCTCGACTTTCTTCACCGCGTTTTCGTCGATCAACGGTCCCTGCTGAATGCCGTCCTCGAGGCCGTTGCCGACCTTGAGATCCCTGACCGCGGCGGCCATGCGTTCGGCGAATTCATCGTAGACGCTGTCCTGTACCAGGATACGGTTGGCGCACACGCAGGTCTGTCCCGCGTTGCGGTACTTCGACGCCATGGCGCCAATGACGGCCGCGTCCAGATCCGCATCGTCGAATACGATGAACGGTGCGTTGCCGCCGAGCTCGAGGGAGACTTTCTTGACGGTTTCGGCACACTGGGCCATGAGCTTCTTGCCGATCTCGGTGGAGCCGGTGAAGCTGAGCTTGCGAACCGTGGGGTTCCCGGTGAGCTCGCCACCGAGCACGCTCGCCTTGCCGGTAATCACGTTGAGCACGCCCTTGGGAATGCCGGCTCTATGCCCGAGCTCGGCGAGCGCGAGCGCCGAGAGCGGCGTCTGGGAGGCCGGCTTGATGACCACCGGACAGCCGGCGGCCATGGCGGGTGCGCACTTGCGGGTGATCATGGCGGCCGGAAAATTCCACGGCGTGATGGCGGCGACGACGCCGATCGGTTGCTTGATGACCACGATGCGCCGCCCGGGCAGCGGATGATTCATGGTATCTCCGTAGACGCGTTTGCCTTCCTCGGCGAACCACTCGATGAACGAGGCTGCATAGGCGATCTCGCCGCGGGACTCGGCCATCGGCTTGCCCTGCTCGCTTGTCATTAGCACCGCGAGATCCTCCTGGTTCGCCATCATCAGGTCGTACCAGCGACGCATGATGTTGGCGCGCTCCTTGCCCTTCTTTGCGCGCCACTCAGGCCACGCGGCATCGGCGGCCTCGATGGCGCGGCGGGTCTCCTTCGCGCTCAACGACGGCACCGTGGCGATGATCTCCCCGGTAGCGGGGTTGTTGACGTCAATGCTCTTGCCGTCGGCGGCGTCGACCCACGTGCCGTCGATGTAGCACTGCTCGTGCAGCAGCGCGGGATCGGTGAGCTTGATCCGGGTCTCAGTCTTGGTATCCATGGGTTGCTCCTGGGCCGTCGATGGCCGACGGTATCGCTATTATTCGGGGTGCGGTCTCGCGCCGCGGACGTTGCCCAGACTACACGCGCCCGCGCGTTCCTTCCAGCGCCGTATAGGCCGGGCTAAGCGCGCTCAGCCCGACCTGCCGGTACCGCTCCGGCGCCGGATGTCCGGGCTACCAGTAGCTGGTGGCGTCGCGATAGAGCGTTTCGAGGTCGTTCTCGGCCACCGGCACCGGCGAGTTTGCCAGCAGGCGTTGCTGGGCATAGGCGCCTTTGGCGAGCGCGCCGATGTCGTCGTCGCCGTAGCCGAGCGCCGAGATGCCGTTGGGCATGTCGGTCGCGCGCATCATGTCGATGATGCACTCGGCGAGCGCGTCGCCGGCATCTCCCGGGCCCGCGCCGCGCGTGTCGCCACCGAGCAGCTCGGCGGCCTCGAGATGGCGCGCCGGTGACGCGGGCGCGGTGAACCGGAACACCGAGGGCGCATCGACGATCACCGAGATGCCGTGGGGACAGATGGCTTCATCGCTCGGGTATCCGTCGGGCCGGTAGTCGCGAATCAGGCCCGCCACCGAGTAGGCCATTCCGTGGGGCAGATGCACGCCCGAATTACCGAAGGCGATGCCGGCGAGCGTGGCGGCGTACATCATGCCGTGGCGCGCTTGGGTGTCGCCCGCGTCGCGCACGGCGCGCACCAGGTACTCACCGGTGCGGCGCAGGGCTTCGATACAACCGACGTCGCTCCACGGGTTGGCGCCCTGACTCATGGGTCGCCGCCCGGGGCTTTCCGGTGCCGGGCGTTGCGTGTAGGGCCTCGCGGTATAGGACTCGAGGGCGTGGCTGAGCACGTCGAATCCGCTCGCGGCGACCACGTTGGCCGGCAGCGTGGCGGTCACGTCCGGGTCGATGAGTGCCAGCGTCGGTCGCAGCGCCCGGGATGCGATCCCGGTTTTCACGTGACGCGCCAGCAGATCGAATATCGCCATGCCGGTGCACTCGCTGCCGGTGCCAGACGTGGTGGGACAGGCAATGTGGGGCTTGAGCGGCCCCGGCACCGGTTGTCCGTCGCCGATGGGAGCGTTGACGTAAGTGAGGAACTGCGCCGGGTAGCTCGAGTACAGGTTGGCGGCCTTGCAGGTGTCGATGACCGAGCCGCCGCCCACCGACACGAAACCGTCGAAGCGGCCCTCGGCGGCGAAGCGGGTCGCGGCCTGGAAGGACCGATCGGTGGGCTCGACTCGCACCTCGTCGAAGATGGCGACGTCGACGTCGGCGGCACGCAGCGCCGCCGTCACCGTGGCGACGCACTCCAATCCGGCAACACCGCGGTCGGTAAACAGCGCGACGCGCCCGAGACCGAGCTCGCGGGCATCGTATCCGATCTCCGCGAGCGCGCCCCGACCGAAGCGCACCGCCGTAGGATCGACGGCGAACACGTGCTCGTTGCCGTCGATGAAGTCGTAGTGGTGACAGCAGGCCATGATGCAAACCTCTCGTCGGTAAAGGGCTCCGGCCCCGTTGATGTGCCCTTGATTTTGTCGATTGGGCTTCGTTGGGCTCAGTCCAGACTACAGGGCCTTTGCTCGATCGCGCAGGACGAACTTTTGAATCTTGCCGGTCGAGGTTTTCGGCAACGCGCCGAAAACGATGGTCTTGGGGATCTTGAAGTGTGCAATCTTGTCCCGGCACCAGCTGATGATTTCTCCGCTCTCGACTTCGGGTGCGTCGGGTTTGAGCGCCACGAAGGCGCATACCGTTTCGCCCCAAAAGTCGTCGGGTCGCGCCACCACCGCGGCCTCCATGATGGACGGGTGCTTGTAGAGCAACTCTTCGACCTCGAGGCTGGAGACGTTCTCGCCGCCGCTGATGATGATGTCTTTGGCGCGATCCTTGACCTCGACATAGCCGTCGGGGTGTCGCACGGCGAGATCGCCGGTGTGGAACCAACCGCCGC
The DNA here is from genome assembly GCA_041581935.1 of Gammaproteobacteria bacterium. Lineage (GTDB taxonomy): Bacteria > Pseudomonadota > Gammaproteobacteria > HK1 > HK1 > JAABYT01. The sequence continues at coordinate 14,510 of JBFICP010000023.1, forward strand.
GCAAGGCTTCACCGGTTGCCTCGGGGTTCTTGAGATAGCCTTTCATGACCGTGTTTCCACGCACCATGAGCTCACCCATCGAGCTGCCATCCGAAGGCACCGGTTCCATGCTCTCGCGATCGGCCACCATCAAGTCCTGCAGCGTGTGATACATGACGCCCTGGCGCGCCATCATGGCGGCACGCGCCTGCGTGTCCAGATCGTCCCAGTCACTCTGCCAGGCGCACACGGTGGATGGTCCGTATGTCTCGGTGAGGCCATAGAGATGAGTGACGCGAAATCCGAGCTCCTCCATGGCCGAAATGACTCTGCTCGGTGGCGCCGCGCCGCCGGTGGCGACCTCGACGGTGTGATCGAACCGCACACGGTGCTCCTTGGGTGCATGCACCAGCAGGTTGAGCACCACCGGTGCGCCGCACATGTGCGTCACGGCGTGCTCCTTGATCGTCGAAAACACGCGTGCGGGGTCGACCTGGCGAAGACACACGTGCGTGCCGGCGGCCGCGGTCACGCCCCAGGTGTATGTCCAGCCGTTGCAGTGGAACATCGGCAGCGTCCACAAATACACGCTGCGCTCGTTCAGCCCCATGGCCAAAATCTGGCCGATGGCGTTCAGGTAGGCGCCACGGTGGTGATACACGACCCCCTTGGGATTGCCGGTGGTCCCGGAGGTATAGCAAAGACTCAGCGCCTGCCACTCGTCGCCGGGGCCTCGGTACGGGTCGTCGATCGATCCTTCGGCCAGCAGCGCCTCGTAGTCCTTTTCTCCGAGAAGCTCGCCGCCCGCAAACGACGGATCATCGATGTCGATGACCGCCGGGGGCTCGGCCATTCGCTCGAGCGCCTCGGCGATGGTGTCCGAGAACTCGCGATCCGTGATCAGGATCTTCGATTGTCCGTGCTCGAGAATGAACGCGATGGTGCCCGCGTCGAGCCGATAGTTGAGTGCATTGAGCACCGCGCCCGTCATGGGCACGCCGTAATGCGCTTCGAGCAACGCGGGAACGTTCGACGCCATGACCGATACCGTATCGCCTGGACCGATTCCGCGCCGTGAAAGTGCGCTCGCCAGCTTGCGACAGCGGGCGTAGAACTCCGCGTACGAGTACCGCGTGTTCGAGTGGATGACCGCCGTCTTCTCCGGGTAAACCGCGGCGGTGCGCTCGAGGAAGGTTATCGGCGTCAGCGGGTGAAAATTCGCTTCCACCCGCTCGAGATCACGGTCGAATATGCTGATCCCCGTCGGCTTGGTCATGACGCGAGCGTGCCTACGCGGACTTGTTCAAGGCCTGATCGAGATCCCAGAGAATGTCGTCGATGCTCTCGAGTCCCACGGATATGCGGATCATGTCCGGCGTTACGCCGGCGGTAATCTGATCCTCCTCGGAGAGCTGGCGATGGGTCGTCGATGCGGGGTGAATGATCAGGGTCTTGGCATCGCCCACGTTGGCGAGATGGCTCATGAACTGAGCGGCCTCGATGAACTTGACACCGGCCTCATGACCGCCCTTGACGCCGAAAGTCAGGATGGAGCTGACACCTTTCGGCATGTACTTCTTCGCGAGATCGTAGTAGGGGCTGTCCGTCAGCCCCGGGTATTTCACCCAGCTGACGCGCGGGTGATCTGTGAGAAACTTCGCGACCGCCATGGCATTCTCGCAGTGCCGGTCCATGCGAACGGGCAGCGTCTCGAGGCCCTGGAGGAGCAGGAAGGAATTGAAAGGACTCGGCGCTGCGCCGAAGGTGCGCAGAACCTCGCAGCGCACCTTCATGGTGTAACCGAAATCGCCGAAGGTCTCGTAGAAGCGCACGCCGAGATAGCCCTTTGACGGCTCCATCATCCCCGGAAAGTTTCCGTTGTCCCACGGAAATTTCCCCGATTCGACGATGACGCCGCCGATAGTCGTTCCATGCCCGCCGATGTACTTCGTAGCGGAGTGCACGACGACGTCACAGCCGTAGTCCATCGGCCGGCACAGGTAAGGCGTGGGAAACGTGTTGTCGAGCATGAGCGGAAGACCCGCATCGTGTGCGATATCGGCCACGGCCTGAATATCCAGCACGTTGATGAGTGGGTTTCCGAGCGTTTCGGCGTATACGATCTTGGTATTTTTTTTGATGGCTGCGCGGAAGTTCTCCGGGTCGTCGGGATCGACGAATGTCGTTTCGATACCGAGCTTGCGCAGATTCACATCGAACAGAGAGTAGGTGCCGCCGTACAGTGTGCTCGCCGAGACGATGTGATCGCCCGACTGCACGAGTGTCAGAACGGCGGACATCTCCGCGGCCATTCCCGAGGCGGTCGCAACTGCAGCACGGCCGCCTTCCAGAGCCGCGACGCGTTCCTCGAAGACCGCCGTGGTCGGGTTCATCAGCCGCGTGTAGATATTTCCGAAGGTTTGTAAGTTGAACAAGCTGGCCGCGTGATCGGCACTGTCGAAGACATAGGACGTCGACTGATATATGGGTACCGCCCGCGAGCCGGTTGCAGGATCGGGAAGCTGGCCGGCGTGTAGGCACAGCGTTTCCAGTCCGAATTCACGATCTGCCATTTCTAAAAGGCCCCCCGATTGCTTTCAGCGCGCAAAATTCGTTCGATATCCGCGCTCAGTAGGGTAGCCACATGGGGCGTTTCGCGGAAATGATTTTGGTGTCCACGCCGACGAAATTAAGCCCGCCGAACATTCTCGCGAATTCGATTTTCATGCAGCGGTTCATGACAACCTCGAGCCCGGCCTCGCGCGCCTTCGCTGCCGCATCCTCGTTTATGATTCCCAGCTGCATCCACAGCACCTTGGCCCCGACTTCGATGGCCGCGTCGGCAAGGGCGGGAATCTCTTCGGCGCGCCGGAAACAATCGACCACGTCGATGGACTCGGGAATATCCTGAACCCTGGGATAACATTTTTCACCCAGGATCTCCTCGTAGCGCGGGGTCACGGGAATGACCCGATAGCCGTGGTCCTGGAGGTACTTGGCCGCAAAATAGCTCGGTCGAAACCAGTCGGCCGACAACCCCACCATGGCAATGGTGTGATTCTCCTTGAGGATCCGGCGAATGGTGGGTATATCGTTGGTCACGGTTGTTCTCGGGCTCCCCCGTCGGCGGTGGTCAGGATATCATATCGATCTCACGGCCAGCATGGCGAAGATGGGCGACATTATCCTCAGCAACCACCCGGGTATCCGTCTCGTCTCCTTTATGACGGTGCTCGTCGTCATGGCACTGTGGGAAGTGGTCGCCCCCCGGCGGGAACGCCGGCTATCCCGTCTGGCGCGATGGCCCCACAACATCGGCATTGCGGCCATCAACACGCTGCTCGTGCGCGTGCTGTTTCCCTCAGCCGCGGTCGGTATGGCTCTTTTAGTCGATTCACGTGGCTGGGGCCTGTTGAGCGGCTCGGCCATGCCCGGGTGGATTCTGGTTCCGCTGTGCGTCGTTGCGCTCGATCTCGCCATCTATCTGCAGCACGTCATGTTTCATGCAATACCATTGTTCTGGCGCTTTCATCGTATGCACCACGCGGATCTGGACTTTGACGTGACCACCGGCGCGCGCTTTCATCCCGTTGAAATCGTACTCTCGATGCTCATCAAGTTTGCGGTCATAATTGCGTTGGGACCACCGGTTATCGCGGTTATCGCGTTCGAAATCATTCTCAACGCCACGTCCATGTTCAACCACAGCAACGTGCGAATTGCAGCGCAAGTTGACCGCGTGTTGCGATGGCTGGTCGTGACGCCGGACATGCACCGCGTGCACCACTCGATCGAGTCCGACGAGACCAACAGTAACTTCGGATTCAATCTGCCATGGTGGGATCGACTGTTCGGCACATACCGAGCACAACCGCGAGCCGGCCATGAGGGAATGACCATCGGTATTGAAGGATTCCGCGAGCCAGGTATTTGTGACAGGCTACCCGGTATGTTGATGATACCGTTCGCGAAAAACATCGGCAGCTACGCCATCAATCGACGCGAATGGAAAGATCACGATTAATGAGGTCGGGAGGACAATCGAGATGGTTACTTCAGATGAGGTAAAAAAGAATCTGACTCACGGGGACGCGTGGTTACGCGTTTTTTTCATCATCGTATTCGCGTTCGTGTACTGGGTCGTCAATTGGGTGCTGGCGGCCGTTGTCCTGGTGCAGGTCTGCTGGTCTCTGATTACGGCAAATACGAGCGAACGGCTGCGCGAATTCGGTGCCTCGCTGGGCGAGTATCTGCGAGAGATCGTGCGCTTCATCACCTATAACTCCGACGACATGCCGTTTCCATTCGCCGACTGGCCGGAACCGAGCGCAGATGAGTGAGCTCGGCACTCGATTCGACTCAGTACGCGCTGCGGGAGATACGCAAGTACGAGGCAATCTACGGGCGGCATTTCGTCAGCCCGGGCGGTGAGGCGTGCGCGCGCGAGTGTATTTCCCGTTTGGGCCTCGCGCGAGACGATGCGGTACTCGACGTCGGATGCGGGCTGGGAGGGAGCGCGTTTCTGATGGCCAGGGATTATGGCGCGCGCGTTCACGGGATTGACGTTTCCGAAAACATGATCGCTCTTGCCATGCGCAGCCGTCGCGAGGAAGGGCTCGAGGATCGCGTCAGCTTCACCTGCGGCGATTGTCTGGATCTCAGCGACTCGCGAGCCTACCAGGCGGTCTACAGCCGCGACGTGTTCCTGCACATCGAGGACAAAGCGCGCCTCTACGCGACGCTCCGCGAGGTGCTGGTGCCCGGCGGGCGGCTGCTGTACACGGATTATTGCCGTTCGCCGGGCGCGTCGAGCGAGGAGTTCGAATCCTATGTCGCCGGGCGCGGGTATCATCTGGATACCCTCGCGGGCCATGTCGCGTGCCTGCATGAGGCGGGATTCGTCTCCGTCGAGAGCGAGGACTGGAGCGCGCGCTTCATCGACATTCATCGCCGGGAGCTGCGGCAACTGCCCCTGGCGGGGCTCGAGCGCGACGACGAGGCCGATCTGCGCGACGGCTGGCAACGCAAAATTGCCCGCGCCGAACGCGGCGAGCAGCGCTGGGGCTTTTTCACCGCCACCCGGCCCCTGTAACCGGCGCGGGCTGACCTGCGGGCCGTGAGTGCGCGCCTAGAGGCGTAGCAACGACACGGTGAACGGTGTCCAGCTGGCGAGCAGTATCAGCAGCAACAACGATTCGCTGCGAAGAATGACCACCCATCGGCGGCGTTCGTCGCCGGCGCTGGCGGACATGAACACCCAGGTCATGAGCATGTCCAGACACAGCATGAAGGCGAAAACCACGAACCCGATGGGGGCCAGCAGTGTCGTGACCAGCGGCCACCCGCTGGTCTGAACATGACCGCCTGCAAACGGCGACAGCGCGGCCAACACCGCCGACGCGAGCATCAGTACGGCTCTGAGAAACCCGATGCGTCTCAGGAAGTTGATGATCATGAGGTCGACGCTGATTCCGGCGCGTTGCGCACCGCCCGACAGCTGCTGCGGAACCACGCGTACGCGATGATGCCGGAAAGCAAATCGGAAAAACAGGCGGCGGCGAATATTCCCGGGATCCCGAACAAACGGGATGCTCCCCAGGCGAGCGGCACGTACAGCACCAGCGTCCGGCTCACCGATATGACGACCGCCGGCAGCGGCCGGCCGATTCCGTTGAAGGCGGCGTTCACGACCATGATGATGCCGGCGGTGCCGTAGCTCAGCGGCACGATGCGCAGATACGTCGTCGTGACCCCGACGACCTCGGCGTCATCGCTGAACAGGCGACTCAGCGGTTCGGCCAGCACGCCCAGCATGATTGCAATGCCGGCGCCGAGTGCCAGGCAGAACACGGCGCTGCGACGAAGCGCTTCGACGATGCGTTGCGGCTTGCGCGCGCCGAGATTCTGACCGACGAACGGGCCGATGGTGGCCGACATGGCGAAGAAGACCACCAGCGTCAACGCCTCGATACGCGTTGCGGCGCCGAATCCCGCCACCGCGCGGTCGCCGAAGCCGGCCAGCAGCGCGACGATGATGCCGGCCGATACCGGGATGATGATGTTGGTTCCCGCCGCCGGCAGCCCGACGTGCAGCACCCGTGCCCAGGATCGCCACAACGACGCGAACGACGTCAGCGGCGAGCCGATGAGGCCTAGGCGGTGAACGATCCACGCGCCGGCAGCGAGGGTGACCAGTCGGGCGATCACCGAGGCAATGGCGGCACCCTGGAGCTCGAGGCGCGGAAATCCCAGCCAGCCGAAAATCAGCAGCGGATCGAGGATCAGGTTGATGGCCGCCGATGTCATCATCAGGCGCGCCTGCAGCTTGGTGTCGCCGGTGGCGCGCACCGCGCCGATGACCACCATCGGTACCAGCACCAGGGCGAAACCCGCGTACCAGATGACCATGTAATCGCGAATCATGACGAGCACCCGCGCCGATGCCCCCATGAGCGTGAACAGCGGCTCGAGCGTGGCGATTCCGGCAATGCTGAGCGCGAGCGAGATGAGAAGAGCCAGTGACACCGTGTCGGTTGCCAGACGACGCACCTGGCCCATGTCGCCCTCACCGACGACCCGGGCAAGCACCGAGGACGTGCCCGCCATCAGCCCGATACCGAGACTGGTCATGACCATGACCACGGGAAAGGTGAAGCTCATG
>JBFICP010000024.1:0-21143 GCA_041581935.1 Gammaproteobacteria bacterium
GGCGAAATCGTCCAGTCGAGCTTTCAGGATGCCATCGTCCAGGAGCGTCTGCGGCCGGCCGGAAGCCCGACCATCGATCCCCTGGAGTGGGAGGCGGGCACCGGCGTCGCCTACACGGCGGTTTTCGACGTCTATCCCGAGGTCAGCCTGCCGCCCATCGAGTCCCTGCAGGTGGCCCGGCCGTCGGCGGCGGTCGGCGACGAAGACGTCGATCGCATGATCGAACGCCTGCGCCACCAACGCCGCGAGTGGAAAGCCGTCGAACGGGCCGCTATCCGCGGCGATCGCGTCACCATCGACTTCGAAGGGACCTGCGAGGGCACCGCCCGGGACGATCTCAAGGCCGAGCATTTCCACGTCGAGCTGGGCGCGGGACAGGTATTCAAGGCATTCGAGGAAGGGCTGATCGGCGCCGAGGCCGGACAGGACCTATCACTGGATCTGCACTTTCCCTCCGACTACGGGGCCGGCGAGCTCGCCGGCAAGCCGGTCAGCTTTCAGGTGAAAGTGACGGCGGTCGAGGAGCCGGTGCTGCCGCAGATCGACGAGACGTTCGCGAAAACGTTCGGCGTCGAGAAGGGCGGCGTCGAACAGCTCAAGAGTGAGATTCGGGCGAACATGCAGCGCGAGCTCGACGAAGGCATCCGCGCGACGACCAAGCAGCGGGTCATGGAGGCGCTGCTCGCCGGCCGGGATCTCGAGCTCCCGGACTCGCTCGTCAAGCGCGAGGTGGAGCGCAGCATGGCCGCACGGCGCCTGGAGCTGACCCATTCGGGCTTCGACGCCAGTCAAATCGAGCTCGATGCGAAAGATTTCGAGGCGGCGTCCCGACGACGGGTATCCCTGGGGCTGCTCGTCGCCGAGCTCATCAAGGAAAACGACATCAAAGCCGATCCCAACGAAGTTCGTGCGCGCATCGAAAGCATCGCGTCCACCTACGAGGATCCGAAGGAGGTGGTGCGCTGGTATTACTCCGAGCCATCGCGCCTCTCCGACGTCGAATCCAGCGTCCTCGAGGACACCGTCGTGGCCTGGATCCTGGAGCGGGCGAAGGTCGTGGACGAGCCCACGTCGTTTGACGAACTAATGAATCCGGGGCAGACTCAGGGTGGCTAAAGGAACTCATGACGACTACCGATAGTGGAGAAAGGACAGGCGCCGGTCAGGTGCGCGGGTTGAACCTCGTTCCCATCGTGGTCGAGCAATCGGCCCGTGGTGAGCGGTCCTACGACATCTACTCGCGGCTTCTGAAGGAGCGTGTCGTGTTCCTGTGCGGTCCGGTGGAGGACCTGGTCGCAAATGTCGTGGTCGCGCAGCTGCTATTCTTGGAATCGGAAAACCCCGACAAGGACATTCACCTCTACATCAATTCCCCGGGCGGTATGGTAAGCGCCGGGCTGGCCATTTATGACACCATGCAGTTCGTGAAGCCTCCTGTGAGCACTCTCTGCGTAGGCCAGGCCGCCAGCATGGGGGCGCTGCTGCTGGCTGGGGGCGCCAAAGGAAAACGCTACTGTCTTCCCCATTCACGCGTCATGATTCACCAGCCGCTCGGTGGGTTTCAGGGACAGGCTTCGGATATCGATATTCACGCCCAGGAAATTCTCCGCACCCGCGAGCGACTCGACCAGATATTTTCAAAGCACACCGGGCAGCCGCTGGAACGCGTGCGAGCGGACACCGATCGCGATCATTTCATGAGCGGTACAGAGGCCTGCGAGTACGGCATCATCGACGAGGTGCTGGAAACCCGCAAGGCGACAGCGGACACATGACCTTCAGCCAGGATCTTGTGAGGTAGGTCCATGAGCAACGACAAGCAGGGAAAGGGTGGCGACGGTGATCGGCTGCTGTATTGCTCGTTCTGCGGCAAGAGTCAGCACGAGGTGCGAAAGCTCATAGCGGGCCCCTCGGTATTCATCTGCGACGAGTGCGTGGATCTCTGCAACGACATTATCCGCGAGGAGATCCAGGAGAAGGTCGGAACCGGTACCGGCAGCAAGCTGCCGACACCTCACGAAATCAACCAGATACTCAACGACTACGTGGTCGGCCAGTATCACGCCAAGAAAGTCCTTTCGGTCGCCGTATACAACCACTACAAGAGACTCGATTCGGGTCTCAAGGTGGACGAAGTGGAACTCTCGAAGAGCAACGTGCTGCTCATCGGGCCGACCGGTTGTGGCAAGACATTGCTTGCCGAGACTCTCGCACGGCTTTTGAACGTGCCGTTCACCATTGCCGATGCGACCACCCTGACCGAGGCGGGTTACGTCGGCGAGGATGTCGAAAATATCATTCAAAAGCTGCTTCAGAAGTGTGACTACGACGTCGAGAAAGCCCAGACGGGTATCGTCTATATCGACGAGATCGATAAGATCTCGCGCAAGTCCGACAATCCGTCGATCACCCGCGACGTGTCGGGCGAGGGTGTGCAACAGGCGCTGCTGAAGCTCATCGAGGGCACCATCGCTTCGGTGCCGCCCCAGGGAGGCCGCAAGCATCCCCAGCAGGAATTTCTGCAGGTGAACACCTCGAACATACTGTTCATCTGCGGCGGCGCATTCGACGGGCTCGCAAAGATTATCGAGAACCGGTCTTCGAAGAAGGGCGGCATCGGTTTCGGAGCCGACGTCAAGAGCAAGGAAGACGCCAAGCAGGTCGGGGAGATTCTGCGCGACGTGGAGCCCGAAGACCTCATCCATTACGGATTGATACCGGAATTCGTCGGCCGCCTGCCGATTCTAGCGACTCTGGACGAGCTCGACGAGGAACAGCTCGTGCAGATTCTCACCGAGCCGAAGAACGCGCTCACCAAGCAGTATGCGCGGTTGTTCGAGATGGAGGGCAGCGAGATCGAGTTCCGTGAGGACGCGCTGAAAGCCGTGGCCCGCAAGGCCATGGAGCGCAAGACCGGCGCCCGGGGGCTGCGCTCCATCGTCGAGCACGTGCTGCTCGACACCATGTACGACTTGCCCTCGCTCGAGAACGTCGCCAAGGTCGTGGTCGATGACGGGGTCATCACCGGCGAAACCGAGCCGTTGGTCATCTTCGAAGGCGACAAGCAGCGGGCCGCCTCGGATTGACGCTGCCCCGCCAACGGGCCCCCCACAGGGCCCTATACCGCCGAAATCGCCATATGTGACGGGCAACACACTTGGCCGCCCGTATCTCCTATAATCTGCTGGCCGAGCTTGAATTCCCGGCGACATACCACCAGATATGGTTTTTGACGGTGCTTCAGCGGCGGACCGAATCCATTGCCGCGGCTCGATTCCGGGCGCACCGCCCGGCCGCCGAGTCCCCCCATCCGCCTCCGGTCGAAGCAACCAGGGAGACATAGGACCATGATGCCAGTACTGCCGCTCAGGGATGTCGTCGTATATCCCCACATGGTGATCCCGCTGTTCGTCGGCCGGGAAAAGTCGATCCGGGCCCTGGAACGGGCCATGGAGTTCGACAAGAAGATATTCCTGGTCGCGCAGAAGGACGCCGGTCAGGACGACCCCAGTCCCGACGATATCTATCGAATCGGAACGGTTTCCACGATCCTCCAGCTCCTGAAGCTCCCCGACGGCACGGTCAAGGTGCTCGTGGAAGGCGGCGAGCGCGCCCGCGTCGAGGCATTCGTCGACGATGACGACTTTTTCGGCGCCGAGCTCACCGTGCTCGAGTCTCCAGACGACGAAGACGACGAGCGCGAGCTCGAAGTACTGACCCGGTCCGTGCTCACCCAGTTCGAGCAGTACGTCAAGCTCAACAAGAAGGTGCCACCCGAGATTCTTGCGTCGCTCACGAGCATCGACGACCCGGGCCGGCTGGCCGACACCATCGCGGCGCATTTGTCGGTGAAGATCGATCAGAAGCAGGCAATCCTCGAGATCGAGTCGCGGCGCGAGCGGCTCGAACACATGATCGCGCGGCTCGAGGAGGAGATCGATCTGCTTCAGGTCGAGAAACGCATCCGTGGTCGCGTCAAGCGTCAAATGGAAAAGAGCCAGCGCGAGTACTACCTCAACGAGCAGATGAAGGCCATCCAGAAAGAGCTGGGTGACATGGATGATGCGCCCAATGAGGTCGAGGATCTCGCGCGCAAGATTGAACAGGCGGGCATGCCCAAGGAGGCCCGCGAAAAAGCGACCGCCGAGCTCAACAAGCTCAAGATGATGTCGCCGATGTCTGCCGAAGCCACGGTGGTGCGCAACTATGTCGACTGGCTGGTGAGCGTGCCGTGGAAAAAGAAATCAAAAATTCGAAACAATCTCGCCGAGGCGGAGGCGGTCCTCGAGGCCGATCATTACGGACTCGAGAAGGTGAAAGAGCGCATCGTCGAGTATCTCGCCGTGCAGCAACGCGTGAAGAAGCTCAAGGGCCCCATCCTTTGCCTGGTCGGACCACCCGGTGTGGGTAAGACGTCGGTCGGACAGTCGATTGCGCGCGCAACCAACCGCAAGTTCTCACGCATGTCGCTCGGTGGTGTCCGCGACGAAGCCGAGATCCGCGGCCATCGGCGCACCTACATCGGCGCGTTGCCCGGCAAGATCATTCAGAATCTCGCCAAGGCGGGCGTGCGCAATCCGCTGTTTCTGCTCGACGAAGTGGACAAGATGTCCATGGATTTTCGCGGCGATCCGTCTTCGGCGTTGCTCGAAGTGCTCGATCCCGAGCAGAACCACACCTTTAACGACCACTATCTCGAGGTCGACTACGATCTATCAAACGTGATGTTCGTCGCGACCGCGAATACTTTGAATATTCCCGGTCCGCTACTCGATCGTATGGAGGTCATTCGTCTCTCGGGTTATACGGAGGATGAGAAGGTCAATATCGCGCTTCGCTACCTCGTGCCCAAGCAGATGAAGAATCACGGGCTGGAGGAAGGCGAGGTCGCAATTTCGGAGGCGACCATCCGCGATATCATCCGCTACTACACTCGCGAAGCAGGCGTTCGAAACGTTGAGCGCGAAATTGCGAAGATCTGTCGAAAGGTCGTCAAGCAAAAGGTTTCCAAGAAGAGCGAGGGCAAGATTCGCGTCACGCCGCGAAGCCTGCAGAAGTATCTCGGTGTAAAGCGTTTTCGTTTCGGCCGAAAGGAGGATCTGGATCGCATCGGACAAGTCACCGGTCTCGCGTGGACCGAGGTGGGCGGCGATCTGCTAACGATCGAAGCGGCGGTCATGCCCGGCAAGGGCCGGCCGAGCTATACCGGCCAGCTCGGCGATATCATGCAGGAATCCATCCAGGCCGCCATGACGGTGGTGCGCAGCCGTGTCGATACGTTGGGTATCGATCCGAAGTTCTATCAGAAGACAGACGTGCACATTCACGTTCCTGAAGGTGCGACGCCGAAAGACGGCCCGAGCGCGGGCGTGGGCATGTGCACGGCGTTGGTGTCGGCACTGACGCGCATTCCGGTGCGTGCAAACGTGGCGATGACCGGCGAGATAACGCTCCGCGGTGAAGTGCTTCCGATTGGAGGGCTCAAGGAGAAGCTGCTGGCGGCGCTTCGGGGCGGCATCGATACGGTGCTGATTCCGGACGAAAATCGCCGCGAGCTCTCCGAGATTCCGGCGAATATCCTGCAGAATCTGGATGTGAAGCCGGTCAAGTGGATCGATGAGGTGTTCGAGGTCGCGCTTCAGCACATGCCAAAGCTGACATCCGATCGGGAAAATGCTGCCGAGGTCGTCGACGGCGAGTCACCGGCCGGGGACGACGAGGGGCGCAAGCCGTTGAGGACCCACTGAGCGATTGCGGGGGCAGTCCATTGATGCCAGTCCAGCAGCATCGGCGCCTTGCAAGGGTCGGTTTGACGGCGAATTTCGAGGGTCGGACCATTCTGGACACGGTCTGAAAGAAGTACCCGGAGTCTGGTCAACAGCTCCGGTTTTTTTTAACCTGCGCTTGCGACATTGAGGGGAAGGTTAATGAACAAAGCAGAATTGATTGACGCGGTCGCCGATGCTGCCGATATTTCCAAAGCCGCTGCGGGGCGTTCTGTCGACACGGTGCTCGAGGTGATCACTGAATCGTTGAAAAATGGCAATGCCGTGACCCTGGTCGGGTTCGGCACGTTCAGCACACGCAGGCGAGAGGCACGTACCGGACGCAACCCCCGTACCGGTGAGCCGATTCAGATCAGAGCCTCCAATCTGGCCGTATTCAAACCTGGAAAAGCCCTGAAGGACGCCCTAAACTAACCGGCTTCCTTCGGGTGCTTAGCTCAGCTGGGAGAGCGTCGCCCTTACAAGGCGAAGGTCGGGGGTTCGAACCCCTCAGCACCCACAAGTCGAGCAGTCGGAGTGGTAGTTCAGTTGGTTAGAATACCGGCCTGTCACGCCGGGGGTCGCGGGTTCGAGTCCCGTCCACTCCGCCACCCTACATGAGACGCGCCCCGCGGGGCGCGTCTTTTTGTGAGTTCCGCTCTTCGCGCGCGGATCGGCCGCGAGCGCGTCGATGCGGGCGCCGCTCCGGCGGCGGCGGAACTGGCACCTTCCACGAGGGTCTGAGTCGTCATGCTGTTGCAGAGTATTCGTGACCGCGCCACGGGATGGATTGCGTGGGCCATCGTCATCCTAATCAGTATCCCGTTCGCGCTTTGGGGCATCCAAGAGTATCTGTCGCCCACTTCCAACGTGTCGGTTGCCATCGTCAACGGCACCGATATCGGAATCAACGAATTTCAACGCACCTATCAGCGTCAGCGCGCGCAGCTCCAATCGCTGCTCGGTCCGAGCTTCGACTTCAACGAGCTCGATGAAGAGCGACTTCGTCGCGAAGCCCTCGATCAGCTCATCAACGACGAGATCGTGCTTCAGAAGGCGCTCTCCGGCGGCATGCGCATCGGCGACAAGCAGCTTGCCCGCGCCATACAGAACCAGGAGATTTTCAAGCAGAACGGCGTTTTCTCCGAGGAGCTGTACCAGGTGTGGCTGCGCAACCAGGGATACTCGGCGGGAGGATTCGAGAACGAGTTGAAGCGCTCGATGCTCACCGAGCAGCTCGTCGCCGGCGTCGCGACCTCGGCCATCGTCACCGAGCCCGAGCTCGAGCACGCCGTGCGACTTCAGCTCCAGAAGCGCGTCATCGAGACGTTGACGGTGCCGGTTTCGCGCTTCGCCGACGTCAAAGTGGACGATGCCGCCGTGCGTGCTCACTACGAGTCGAACCAGGCGGACTACATATCCCCCGAGCAGGTCAAGCTCAAGTATATCGAGGTATCCCGGCAAGCCATCGCCGATGCGATCCCTATCGACGAGGAGGAGCTGCGCGCCACCTATGACCGGCGGAAGAACGACATGCAGACGCCGGAGCAGCGCGAGGCGAGTCACATTCTGATCACCCTAGAGGACGGCGCCGACGAGGCGGCGGTAACGGCCGCGCGCGAGCGTTTGCTGGATTTGAAGCGCCAGATCGAAGCCGGCGCCTCGTTCGCAGAGCTCGCCCGGGAGCACTCCGAGGATCCGGGCTCCGCCCGCCAGGGCGGGTCGCTCGGCACGTTCGGCCGGGGTGTCATGGATCCGTCATTCGAGGACTCGGCGTTCAAGCTGGCCCTGGGTGAGGTGAGTGATCCGGTGCGCTCGGCTTTCGGGCTGCATCTCATCAAAGTCGACGGTATCCGTGCATCGAAGCTGCCGAGCTTCGAAGAGATCCGCGACAAGCTGCGGGCCGACTACCAGAACGAGAAAGCCGAGCATCAATTCGTCGAGATGGTTGAGGTCATGGCCACCATGGCGTTCGAGAATCCGGACTCCCTGGACTCGGTGGCGGACACGCTCGGTCTCACGCCGAGCGTTACCGATTGGGTCTCTCCGGCTGCGGCTTCGAACAGCGGCATCGGCCGGAACCCCGCGGTGATCGAGGCGGCCTTCAGTCCCGACGTGCTGCGCGATGGCTTCAACAGCGAACCCATCGAGGTCGGGCCGACGCGGGTAATCGTGCTGCGCGTCGCCGAGCACCGTCCCTCCCAGCAACTGTCCTTCGACGAGGTGCGCGAAAGAATCGAGCGCGAGCTGGCATCACGAAAGGCGCGCGAGCTCGCCGAGAATCGTGGTCGCGAGCTGCTCGAGCGGCTGATGGATGGCGAGGAACCACAGCGCTTGGCCGAGCAGGCGGAGCTCGCCTGGTCGCGCGAGTCGGAGGTCGCACGCGAGACGGAGGCAGCGGAATCGAGCGTGCTGCAGACGGCCTTTCGTCTGGCCCGGCCGGCACAAGGCACGAGCGTATTCGGCGGCACCGTGACGGCCGGCGGTGACTATGTCATCGTCAACCTCAAGCGGGTCATCGACGGCTCCTTAAACGGCGAGGATGCCGAGCAGCGCACCGCCGCGCGGCGTCAGCTCGAGGTGGAGGCGGGGCGCGAGATCTACGATGCCGTGGTGCAGACGCTGCGCAGCGGCGCCGACGTGGTCATTCTCGAGGAAAATATCTGATCGGAATCTGGCGGGCTCAGGCCTGAATGCGCAGGCGACTGCCGTTGCGAAATCGTTTTTTGAGAAACTCCATCTGGTCGGCAAGAATTCGCCGGTTCGACAGAAACAGATACTCGGCGCGGTTCGGCTCGAACGGCACCGCCAGAAGCGTCATGTTCGCCTCCTCCGGGCTGCGCGCGCCCTTGGCGTGATTGCACGGCTTGCACGCCGTGACGACGTTCCTCCAGCTGTCTTTGCCGCCCTCGGACAACGGCCGAATGTGGTCGCGGGTCAGCATATGCTCAGGCAGCTGCTTGCCGCAGTAGAGGCACATCTGGCCGTCACGCAGAAACAGCTCCCGGTTCGACAGCGGCGGCACCAGGTTGCCCGAGGCCCCGTGACGGGATCGCCCCTTGACTGCGATGATCGAGTTGACGGTGATGGAGGAGCGCTCGCCGCTGATGCGGTTGTGTCCGCCACGGAAGGTGAACGAATGGTCGCCCGCATTCCAGGCAATCATCGACTTGAAGTCGAGCAGCACGGCCTCACGCCACGGTATCCACCGAAGCGGCTGACCGGTGACGTCGAGACGGAGTATCAGAGGTGCCATAGGTCGCTCACTCCAGCCCACTCATAGGTCGATTGCGCATCCGATCGCCGGGCTGGATACAACAGCTGGCGCAGTATATTGCACAATTAGCCCTGGAAAGCAAAAACCGGGCCGGCGCGAAAAGCCGCGCTTGGCGCATTTTGTTCCTACCTCGACCCGCCTCGGCGCCCGGGGTGAGAAAGCGCCGCTCGATCGGCTCAGTCGCCTTTCCCGAACGCTCTATTCGCGCAGGGCCGGCTGGGCTCCCTCGAGGCGAAACACGGGGCGGTAGGTGCCGACCTCAAGACCCCGGTAGTTGCGCTCGCTGAGCTTTGCCACAGCCTCCAGGGCGTGCCACAGGTCGCCGTCGTCACGGCCGACGACCTCGAGCTGGTGCAGCACCTCGACGATGACCGCCGCGCGAATGCGCGAGTGCGGATCGCCATCCTCGATTTTGATGGCGATCCCGAGCCCCTCGGGCATACGCGGGCCCGGCGGCAGGGCCGCGGCATACAACCCGGCGGCTCCGGTTTTGGCGAACAGGCGGCCGGCGAGGGTGCGCATGAGATCGGTATCGAGCGATCCGCTGCCGGCAATCAGCTCCGGGTGGTGCATGCCCGCGCTTCGCAGGGTGAGGAGCTCGGCTTCGATATCGCGACCTTCCACCGCCGGTGCGGCTCCGGGCACGGCGAGGTATGCAAACAGATGCGCCAATGCCTCCAGTGACAGCCAGAAGGTCGGCAGGGAGCATCCGTCGATGGAGCGTGGTAACGCCATATTCGCTTGCCCGACCAGGGTCAGGAGAATGTCGCGAATACGCACTTGCAGCGGGTGGTCCGGCTCCAGGTAGCTTTCCAGCGGCCAGCCGCGCCGTTTGCACACCGCTAGCATGTTGACGTGCTTGCCGCTGCAATTGCAGTGCAGAGGCGTCGGCTGCTCGCCGGCGCGCACCAGGCGTTCCTTGTCCGCCCGCAGGGCGGGCGCCTGAACACCGCACTTGAGCGCCCGGGGCTCGATTTGAAAGCGTGCAAGCAGGTCTGCGACGCGATCGGTGTGCATGGTTTCGCCGTTGTGTGACGACATCATGATCGCCAGATCCGCCTCGCTGAGCGGCGCAGGTTCGCTTTCGGTGTGCAGCCCGTCGAGCAAAAGCGGGAGCAGTTGAAAGGGTTTGGCGCTCGAGCGCAGGGCCCAGGCGCGTTGGGTATTGCCCGAATGTCGCACCACGCGACCATGCGCGTCGACGACGGCGATGGCGCCCCGGTGGCGGGTTTCGACGCGATCGGAGCCGCCGCGCTGAAACTCGACCAGCACCGGATCATCGTCGTATTCGATGCTCACGCGTCGCCCGAATCGTAGTCCGGTGGCATCGCCGTGATATTGATCCCGGCATCCACGAAGGTCACTTCCCCGGTGATCCCCGACGCCAGGTCGGAGCACAGGAAGGCGGCTGCGTTGCCCACTTCTTCGATACTGACGTTGCGTCGCAGCGGCGAGCGGCTCTGGGCGTGATCGAGCAGCAGGCGAAAATCGGCGATGCCGGCCGCCGCCAGGGTCTTGATGGGACCCGCAGAGATGGCGTTGACGCGGATGCCGTCGGCGCCGAGGCTGACGGCCATGTAGCGCACATTGGCCTCGAGGCTCGCTTTTGCCAGCCCCATGACGTTGTAGTTCGGCATGGTGCGCTCCGAGCCGAGGTAGCTGAGCGTCAGCAGCGCGCCGTGGCGTCCCCGCATCATGGGGCGCGCGGCCTTGGCCAGCGCGGCGAAGCTGTACGAGCTGATATCGTGGGCGATGCGGAACGATTCCCGGTCGACGGCATCCAGGTAGTCGCCGTGGAGGGCTTCTCTCGGTGCAAAGGCGACCGCGTGCACAAGAATGTCGAGGCCGTCCCAGCGCTTGCCCAGCTCGGCGAAGGTCGTGTCGATTTGCTCGTCGAACTCCACGTCGCAAGGCAGCGTGATGTCTGAATCGAGCTCGGCGGCCAGCTTCTCGACGCGGCTTCGCAGTCGATCGTTTTGATAGGTGAGGGCGAGGTCCGCGCCCTGGCGCCGCATGGCCTGGGCGATGCCCCAGGCGATGGATCGGTTTCCCGCCACGCCGATGACGAGCGCCCGTTTACCTTCGAGAAATCCCATGAAGAGTCTCCGCACGGACCGAGGTCATGCCAGGCACGGAGTGTACCGGACAGTGCCGGATGCCGTCATTGTCCAGTGGGATCAGGTTGCCGAACAGGGCGCCATCGACCATTCTAATCGGGTTCCCTGGTGGCAGATGAAAAGCGTGATCGAAGCGCCACGAGCATCGACGACGGGGCCTCGGCGGCTGGCGCTTTGGCTGTTGCTGCTGTTCGCCGGGACCGATTGCCTCGCTTCGCCTTGGAATGATCCCTATCCGCGTGACGCGCGCGTTGCCAACACGCTCTACAGTTCATTCCCGGAGCGCCCCAAGCATCTCGACCCGGCGCGATCCTACGCGGTTGACGAGCAACTGTTCATCGGACAGATCTACGAGCCGCCGCTGCAGTACCACTATCTCCGGAGACCCTACACGCTCGAGCCTTTGAGCCTCGCCCGCATGCCACGCATCGCCTGGTTGGACGAAAACGATCGGGTTCTGCCCGTGGGCTCGGACCCGGCTCGGGTCGCCTACACGCTCTACGAATTCGACGTGCTGCCGGGCATTCGCTATCAGCCGCATCCGGCGCTGGCGCGCGATTCGAACGGCGCCTATCTCTACCATGCGCTGCAAGCCGAGGCGATTGCCGCGCTCAATCGCCCGGGCGACTTGCCGCAGCACGGCACACGCGAGCTCGAGGCGCAGGACTTCGTGTACGCCATCAAGCGCCTTGCCGACCCCTCGGTACATTCACCGATCGCCGGTCTCATGAAGCGCTATATCGTGGGACTCGCCGAGCTCTCGGCGCGGATTGCCGCGCTTCGCGCTGGCGAAGGGTCCGAGTCCTACATCGACTTGCGCCCCTTGCCCCTGGAAGGCGTGACCGTCCTCGGCCCGCATCGTTATTCGGTGCGCATCAGGGGCGTATACCCGCAGTTTCTGTACTGGCAGGCCATGACATTCTTCGCGCCGGTGCCCTGGGAGGCGGATCGCTTCTACGGCCAAGCCGGTCTCGAAGCGAAAAATATCAGCTTCGACTGGTATCCCATCGGCACGGGTCCGTTTTACCTCACGGAGAACAATCCGAATTTGCGCATGGTGCTCGTGCGCAATCCCAACTTTCACGGTGAGCGTTATCCGGACACCGGTGAGCCCGGCGACACAAGAGCGGGTTTGCTCGATAATGCGGGTGCGAGCCTGCCATTCATCGATTCCGCAATCTACAGCCTGGAGAAAGAGTCCATACCGCGCTGGAACAAGTTTCTGCAGGGCTATTACGACAGCTCCGCAATCGTCTCCGATAATTTCGATCAGGCCGTGCAGTTCGGCACCGGAGGTGAAGCAAATCTGACCGAGGAGATGCGTGAGCGCGGCATCGAGCTTTCCACCGCGGTCGCGACCACAATCTTCTACATGGGCTTCAATATGCTCGATCCGGTGCTGGGCGGGGACGGCGAACGGGCGCGACTTCTGCGCCGGGCGATCTCCATTGCCGTCGATTTCGAGGAGTATATCTCCATCTTTCAAAACGGCCGCGGGGTCGCGGGTCAGGGACCTCTGCCGCCGGACATCTTCGGCAATCTCGAGGGCCAGGCCGGCTTGAACCCGTTCGTTTACGATTGGACGAACGGCGCACCCCGGCGCAAAACGATCGAGCAGGCGCGCATTCTGATGGAGGAGGCCGGATATCCGGGCGGCGTCGACAGCGAAAGCGGCAAGCCGCTGGTGCTCTACTATGAGGCCATTTCCCGCGGACCCGACGACAAGGCGCGCCTCACCTGGATTCGCAATCAGTTCAAAAAACTCGACATTCAACTCGTTGTGCGGACCACGGACTACAATCGCTTTCGCGACAAGATGCTCAAGGGTACCGGGCAAATCTACATGTGGGGCTGGAAGGCCGACTATCCCGATCCGGAGAACTTTCTTTTCCTACTCTACGGTCCGAACGGTAAGGCGGAGCACCAAGGAGAAAATGCCAGCAACTACTCGAATCCGGCCTTCGATGCGCTTTTCGATCGCATGAAAAACATGAGCAACGGCGATGAGCGGCTGCGCTTAATCAGAGAGATGGTGGCGATTGCGCAGCGCGATGCGCCTTGGGCATGGGGATTTTTCCCGAAGGACTATTCATTGCACCATGCGTGGCTTTACAACGTGAAGCCCAATCTCATGGCAAGCAATACGCTCAAGTACCGTCGAATCGATCCAGTGCTTCGCGACAGGCGGAGAGCGCAATGGAACCAGCCGGTGATGTGGCCGGTGATGCTGCTGCTGACGGCGGCCGCGGCGCTGCTGGTCTCGGGGGTCTTGGCGTATCGCCGCCGTGAGCGAGGTACCGCTCTTTGATTGCCTATATCGTTCGTCGGATTCTCTATGCGGTCCCTATTCTCATTGGGGTCAACTTGCTGACATTCGTTCTGTTTTTCCTGATCAACACGCCTGATGACATTGCCCGGTCTCAACTCGGTGATCGGCGTGTGACCGAAGAGGCAATCGACAGCTGGAAGCGTTCGCACGGTTATCATAAACCGCTTTTGTACAATGAATCGGCTGCAGGCATTGCAAAAGTCGCGGATACAATTTTTTTCGACAAGTCGGTACGCCTGTTCCTATTCGAATTCGGGCGCTCGGACAGTGGCAGGGACATCGGGCACGATATTAGTCAACGCATGTGGCCGAGCCTGGCGATCGCCGTGCCCACCTTGATGGTGGGTCTCCTGATCAATATTACCTTTGCGCTTGCGATCGCGCTTTTTCGTGGCACACCGTTCGATTTTTGGGCGCTCGTATTGTGCGTGGCTTTGCTGTCGATATCCTCGCTCTTCTACATCATCGGAGGGCAGTACGTAGTGAGCAAGCTGCTTCATCTGGTTCCGATATCCGGTTACGACACGGGTTTCTCAGCGCTCAAATTTTTGATTCTGCCGATACTGGTGGGGGTGATTGGCGGAATCGGTAGCGGCACCCGCTGGTATCGCACGATCTTTCTCGAAGAGATGGAGAAGGACTACGTGCGCACCGCGCGCGCAAAGGGCTTGACCGACACGTCGGTCATGTTTCGGCACGTACTTAAGAACGCCATGATTCCTATCCTGACCGGCGTGGTGGTGATATTGCCTTTGCTGTTCATGGGCAGCCTCCTAGTGGAGTCATTTTTCGGAATTCCAGGACTTGGCAGCTACACCATCGATGGGATCCAACGCCAGGACTTCGCCATCGTGCGCTCAATGGTGTTCCTCGGATCGGTTCTGTATGTGCTGGGACTGCTTCTGACGGATATTTCCTACACATTCGTCGATCCGCGCGTGCGCCTTAGCGGCTGAGCGAATAACCGCGATGCCCGTCTTTCTGTGGACCGACATTCTGATCTTCTTGCTGCTCGCCGCGGTAACGGCCTTCGTGCTCTATGCGCGTCGACGCGAGCATTTGCGTGCGCCCTGGCGTCAGGTGGGACGAAGTCGCGTTGCCATGGCGTCGCTTGTCGTGCTGGGCCTGTATGTCGTCATCGGCTTGCTGGATTCCATGCACTACCGCCCGAGTCTGCCGTCGTCGGGGGAGGGCAAGCATGCGGGATACTCCACCGAAGTGCTTAGCGTATTCGACCGGCTGGTGATGCATCTGCGCCGCATGCAGGAGAAGACCTACTCGGCACCCTTCGCGACCCATCTGTTCGTGAAGGAAACGGTCGAGACGGCTGACGGCGCGGTTGAGCGCCTCTATCCGAGACTGCGGTTCGGCGGACGGCACCTGGCGGACCCGCTGCGCGATCGAAGCGCCGATATTCTCGCCACCGCTTCCAAAGCCGCCGTCGGCGGCCTGGCGCTGTGGCTCGTCGCGTCGGGTGCGTTCGTCGTGCTGTGGGCGCGCCGCCACCGCCGCCCGCTTGCGGATGCCACAGCCGAGATTCTCGCCGCGCGGACCGTGGTTCGATGGCGCTCGATGCTGATATCGCTCGGCGCATGCCTCGTTCTGGGTTGCGTGGTCGTGGCGCTCAGTTTCGACTACCACGTGCTCGGCACCGACAAGGTCGGCGAGGACGTTCTCTATCAAACGCTGAAGAGCGTGCGCACGGGACTTGTCATCGGAACCCTGACGACCCTGGTCATGCTGCCCTTCGCGATCGTGCTCGGAATCATGGCGGGGTACTTTCGCGGTTGGATCGATGACGCCATTCAGTACCTTTATACGACGCTGAATTCCATACCCAGCGTGCTACTCATCGCCGCCGCCATTCTGATACTCCAGGTCTATCTCGATGGACATGCAAAAGAGATAGACAGCGCAGTGGAGCGCGCCGATCTGCGGCTGCTGTTCCTGTGCCTGATACTCGGCATGACCAGTTGGACGGGGCTGTGTCGTTACCTGCGGGCCGAATCGCTAAAGCTGCGCGAGGTGGACTACGTGCAAGCGGCGACCGCGCTGGGTTCGACACATTTCGCCATCCTCGCGCGGCATATTCTGCCGAACGTGATGCACATCGTGCTGATTACCGTAGTTCTGGACTTCAGCGGTCTCGTGCTCGCCGAGGCGGTGCTTTCCTACGTGCAGATAGGGGTCGATCCGACCATGCACAGCTGGGGCAACATGATCAACAGCGCGCGGCTGGAGATGGCTCGCGAGCCGGTCGTGTGGTGGTCGTTGAGCGCTGCCTTCGTATTCATGTTCACACTGGTGCTCGCGGCGAATCTTTTTTCCGATACGGTGCGCGATGCATTCGATCCGCGCCTGAGGTGAATATGGAGCCGCAGCGAAAACCGAACGCGAGAACAAGCAGATTTTTCCTTCTAGTATGAACGCAATGGACGAAATGCAATGACCGATACCGTGCTCAGTGTGCGGGGCCTGCGTACGCATCTCGGCACTTTTCGGGATCCGGTGCGCGCCGTGGACGGCGTGAGCTTCGATATCCGCGCTGGTGAGAGCTTCGCGCTGCTCGGTGAGTCCGGATGTGGCAAGTCCATGACGGCACTTTCCCTGCTGAGGCTGCTACCGCGCAGTGGCCGCATCGTCGGCGGTGAGGTCTTGTTTCGGGGACGCGATCTGCTGCGCCTGCCGGAAGCATCCATGCGCGAGGTGCGCGGCGGCGGAATTTCGATGGTGTTCCAGGAACCCATGACGTCTCTGAACCCGGTTATGACGGTGGGCGATCAGGTCGCCGAAGCGCTCGCGAGTCACACGAGAACGGGCGGCGATAATCGGCGCCAGCGGGTCGCAGAGCTGCTCGAGGCGGTACGTATTCCAGATCCCGAACGGCGCATTGACGAGTACCCGCACCAGCTCTCGGGGGGCATGAAGCAGCGTGTGGTCATCGCCATGGCGCTTGCCGGCGACCCTGCGCTGCTCGTCGCCGATGAGCCAACCACGGCGCTCGACGTCACCATCCAGGCCCAGGTGCTGGATTTGCTGCGCACTCTGCAACTCGAGCGGCACATGTCCATCATGTTGATAACCCACGACCTCGGGGTCGTCGCGGAAACCACCGACCGGGTGGCCGTCATGTATGCCGGTCAGATCGTCGAGCAGGCAACGCGCCGGGCGTTCTTTGCCGATCCGCGCCATCCCTACAGTCGCATGTTGTTCGACTCGCTTCCCGATTTGGACAAGCGCCGCCGCGACCTGCAGGTCATTCCGGGCTTCGTGCCTTCGTTGCGCACCGAGTTTCAGGGCTGCCGCTTCGCCGCGCGCTGCGATGCCGTGATGGACGTGTGCCGCACGCAGGCTCCAGCATGGCACGAGAGCGATGCGCACGGCGCCCTGTGTCACCTTTACGCGGATAGAACGGATACGAATCCGCCCGAGCAACGCCGCGAGCGCCCGACGCCGTTGGCGCACGGCAAAAAACACGATGTCCCGGTGGGCCAGGAAGCCCTGCTCAATACTCGTGATCTGGTCGTGCATTTCCCCATCCAAAAGGGCCTGTTCAAGCGCACGGTCGGTTACGTGCGTGCCGTCGACGGTGTCGAGCTCGCCATCGCGCGCGGCAAAACGCTGGCGCTGGTGGGCGAATCGGGCTGCGGCAAGAGCACCGTCGGCAAGGGCATACTGCAGTTGCTGCGCGTCACGGGTGGCCAGGTGCGTTTCGATGGCGACGAGCTTACCGTCCTCTCGGGGGAAAGGCTTCGCCGTCGCCGCTCGGAGATGCAGATCATCTTTCAGGACCCCGTATCATCGATGAACCCACGCATGATGGTCGGCGACATCATCGCCGAGGGGCTCGTGGCCCAGGGGATCGGCACCGGGCGCGGGGATCATGCGAAGCGCGTGGCGATGTTGCTCGAGCAGGTCGGCATGCCGGTCGACAGCGCCGAGCGCTATCCCCACGAGTTTTCCGGTGGACAACGCCAGCGTATCTGCATCGCACGGGCACTGGCCGTGGAGCCGAAGCTCATCATCTGCGACGAGCCGACCAGTGCTCTCGACGTTTCGGTGCAGGCACAGATCCTCAACCTGTTGAAGCGTCTGCAGGACGACCTCGGGCTTTCGTATCTGTTCATTACCCACGACGTGTCCGTGGTCTCGTACATTGCCGACGAGGTCGCGGTCATGTATCTGGGACGCATCGTCGAGCACGGCGACGTGGAGACTATCCTGCGACATCCCGCCCACCCGTATACCGAGGCGCTGATGGCCGCGGTGCCGCGCATCGAAAGCGAGGGGGTAGCGGGAAAGGGACGCGCCGTGGTGCGCGTTGAAGGAGATCTGCCGTCACCGGTCAACCCGCCGACGGGCTGTCATTTTCACCCGCGTTGCGCCAAAGTCATGCCGAGGTGCACGGAACGCTATCCGGGTCGCTCTGAGCTAGGCGAGGGGCATTCGACGCGTTGCCACCTCTATGATCAGTAATGGGATGAGTAAGGCTCGTCGGTGGTTATTGCTGCTTGATCCACTGGCCGAAGGTGCACTCGTACTCGGCGCCTTCGCTCTCGACCACCTGACCTTCCTTGAATTCCTGGTCGTTCCAGTAGCAGACTTTGCTCGCCTGATCCAGCATCACGGTGGACTCTTCCTCGATGGGACCGGCCACGGGAGAGTTCTTCTTGCTGTGGTCCATCGCCTCGACAGAAATCTTCTCTGACATGCTCACTCTCCGTCTCTTACGTGATTACCGGGGAAGAAATAATTGCGTTGGAGAAACGCCCGAATTACCGCCCGAGCGACGGGGACGCTATTAAGCTCTTGCATTGAGACTATCTCAGCTCCAGTTTAGCACACGGTCGGGATTGGCAAGGGCGATTCGAGGCGCGAGGTTTCAGGCGACGTAGCGGGCGAGCTCCTCGCTGGTGCTTGTCAGTCGCTCGATGAGTGTGCGCAGGAAAATCTGATTGAAGCGAAGCTGGGTCGCCGTCGACGCCTGTTCCATGAGCGCGGCATCGACGCGCAGCAGCTCGACGTCTCCGATGGCGACAATCGATGCGCTACGTTGGGTTCGCGAGACGTAGCTCATCTCACCGAAACAATCGCCCTTACTGAGTGTGCTGATTTGCTTGGCGTTCTTCACCACGGCCACTTCGCCGGATACGATGACGAAGAACGAGTGCTCGAGGGTGCCTTCGTCGACGATGCTGTCAAGCGGCTGGAATTGTTTCCAGTCGGCCGCAGCGATGACTTCGCTGATCTCGGCATCGGTGAACTCGTTGAAGAATCGCAGCGCCCGTACGGTATTGAACTTGTCTTCGGTCGGTGGCGGCTTCGCGGGCTCTTCCAGGTGCGAGAATACGCTGGCCAGCTCCGCCGCCATTTCCCGTCCCGTCTGGTAACGCGCATCGAGCGTCTTGGCCATCGCCTTGGCGACAATTTGCGCGAGAGCCTCCGGGACTTCCGGGCGCAAATTGCGCATCGGCGTCGGATCCTCGTGCAGGATCTGATAGATGAGCTTCGACAATCCGTTGGCGGCGAATGGCGGCCTGCCGGTCAGAAGCTCGTAGGCGACGACGCCGAGCGAATAGATGTCGGTCTGTGCGGTGACCTCCTGCTCGCGGGCCTGCTCCGGAGACATGTAGCGCGGCGATCCCAGCAACCCCATCACCTGAGTCTGATCGCCCGATGAGTACTGGGCGATGCCGAAATCGCAGATCTTCACGGTTCCGTCGGCGGTCAACATGATGTTGGTGGCCTTGATGTCCCTGTGGATGACACCGCGACGATGAGCGTAGTCGAGCGCCTTGGCGCATTGATACAGGATCTCGACCGCGCGCTCGACCGAAAGCAGGTTGTCGATATTTTCCTTGTCGATGTAGCTCTTCAGAGTATCGCCACCGTCGAGAAACTCGAGCACGATATAGGGCTGATCGGCGTCCTCGCCGGCGTCCAGCACACTCAGAATATTCGGGTGGTCCAGGGATCCGGTGGTATGCGCTTCATTGAAGAACAGCTTCTTCGCCAGGCGGCTCGACTGCGACTCCTGTTCGTCGGATATGGAGCAGACCTTGATGGCGACCCTGCGATCGGCAAACGGATCGTGGCCGGCATACACGACGCCCATGCTGCCGCGTCCGACGCAGTCCACGATTTCGTACTTTCCAAGCTTCTCAGGAATCTTCATTGTCAGCTTTTAGCCGAGAGGAACTGGAAGTATGGTCGTGAAACCCGCGTGTTTCTGTGACCGCGGACCCAACGCGATGGGATACGCCGAGGAATGACGGCGTGAACGGGCGGCGAACGCCGCATAGACTTTGATTTAAGAAGGAATCGTAACCCGCTGAAGAAAAGTAGAATAACTTCTACTTCGGATAAATCGCTTCAGATGCTGTCGGGAATGCCTCCGGCAGCTCGTGCAGCTTCCGCGGCAGCGCCCTGCGAGGTCTCCGGGGCTTTCAGCACCAGCGTCTGACCGGGTTGCAACGGCGCGTTCCAGTCGATGCGGTTCCACTCGGCGAGCTTGCGGGCGGAAAGTCGATAGCGGCGCGCGATGGTCCAGAGATTGTCGCCGCGACGCACGACGTGCACGGACTTGTCGGCAACGGTGCCCGACGACTGCCCCGTGGCCGCAGGGGCGACGACGACTTTCGGCGTGGCCGCTCGCCGTGTACCGCGGTAGATGACCAGGCGCTTTCCCGGGCGCAGCACGCTGCGCTTGGAAATCCCGTTCCAGGCGGCAAGCTTGTTCACCGACACACCGAAGCGCCGTGAAATGACCCACAGGCTGTCGCCCTGGCGAACCCGGTAGACGATCTTGGTGCCGCTTCCCGGGACGCCCCGACGCATCGCGCGGCGCATGTCGGCGCTCAAACGGTAATCGGCCAGGCTGCGCGATGCCACCGGAACGATCAGGCTACGCCCCCTGCGGATGACGGTGCCGCGCAGATTGTTCGCATCCTTGATTACGGAGATGCTGGTGCGGTATTTCTGGGCGATGGTGCCGAGGGTATCGCCGCGGCCGATTACGTGACGGTGCCAGCGAACGCGCTGGTCCGCCGGCAGCTCCTCGAGACGGCGCTCGAAATCGGCAACCGCATCCACCGGCAACAGCAGTCGGTGTGGGCCTTCCGGATCGGTGGCCCAGCGGCTGAAGCCGGGATTCAGCAGGTAGAGTTCTTCGAGCGACACGTCGGCCATGTCCGCGGCGAGCGCCAGATCAATCTGACCATCAAGGTGGGTGGCGGCGAAGTAGGGCTCGTCGGGTATCGATTTGAGCTCGAGCCCGTGGTCGCTCGGGTCGGCAACGATGGCGCTCACCGCGAGCAGGCGCGGGACATAGCTGCGGGTCTCGTTCGGCAGCTTGAGCGACCAGAAATCGACGGGTTTGCCGGCGCGGCGATTGCGTCGAATGGCTTTTCGAACATTGCCCTCGCCGGAATTGTAGGCGGCGAGCGCGAGCAGCCAGTCGCCTGAAAATTCGGCGTGCAGCTTCTCCAGGTAGTCGAGCGCGGCGCGGGTCGACGCAACGACATCGCGGCGGCCGTCATACCACCAGCTGTAACGGAGCCCGTAGAGGCGGCCTGTCGAGGGTATGAATTGCCAGATCCCCGAGGCGCGTGCCGGGGAATAGGCGAATGGCTGATAGGCGCTTTCCACCACCGGCA
>JBFICP010000025.1:0-21044 GCA_041581935.1 Gammaproteobacteria bacterium
ATCGGCGCCCGCCGGGGTCAGGTGCTTCGACTGTTTTTGCTGGAGTCTCTGCTTTTGTCTGCCGCCGGGGGACTCGCCGGGCTTGCATTCGGTCTCGGGACCGCGCTCGCGTTGAGGCTCATCGCACCGTCTCTACCTGTTCACCCGTCGTTGGAATACGCCCTTCTCGCCGAGCTGCTCGCAGTGGCCATCGGTCTCGCTGCCGGTGTGCTTCCTGCCCGCCATGCGGCGAGTCTGCAGCCTCTGGAGGCTCTTCGCGCCGAGTGACCAGCAACCGGCGCCCGTGCGCGCTGCTACAATGCCGGCATTCCAGCCCGATCGGCGGCCCGAACCTCGGAGATGAGTGGTGGCGACAAAAAAGGACCAACCCGTACAACCCGTCAGCGGTACCGTCGTTCCCCGATTCGCAGGACCTTCGACGTTCGCTCGGCTTCCGGAGCTTCGCGATGTTCCTCGCTGCGACGTCGCGATACTCGGCGCTCCGTTCGACGCGGGCACAAGCTACCGGCCCGGTGCCCGATTCGGCCCGCAAGCGATACGCCAAGCATCCCGTCACTTACGCACGCAGTTCCATCCTGCCTACGCGACCGAGCCGTTCGTGGAGCAGCAGGTTGCAGACGCGGGCGACGTGGCCTGTAATCCCTTCAACATCGCGCAAGCCGTCGAGCAGGTTCAAGTCGCCGCCACGGAGCTGCTCGAAAAGGTTGGCGCAATCATCACGCTCGGTGGCGATCACACCATCGCGCTGCCGCTGCTGCGTGCCGTCAACCATCACGTCGGACCGGTCGCACTGGTGCATTTCGACGCCCATCTAGACACTTGGGATACCTACTTCGGTGCGCCTTATACGCATGGCACCCCGTTTCGTCGCGCGGCCGAGGAAGGGTTGTTTCTCGATCACGCCTCAATGCACGTAGGCATAAGAGGGCCGCTTTATGCCAGAGATGATCTGCAGCGCGATGAGGAGCTCGGTTTCAAAGTCATTCATTGTGACGAGCTCGAAACAGAGGGCGTCGCACGGGTGGTGGAGCGGATCCGCGAAAGAGTCGGCGACAATCCCGTCTACGTGTCCATCGATATCGACGTGCTCGACCCTGCTCACGCGCCGGGAACCGGCACCCCGGAGATCGCCGGCATGACCACCAGAGAGCTGGTTAACGTGCTGCGTGGATTTGCAGGATTGCCGGTGGTTTCCGCTGATGTCGTCGAGGTGGCACCAGCATACGATCACGCGGAGCTCACGGCACTGGCCGCGGCAACATTGACCTACGAGCTGGTGAACATATTCGCGCGCGCACCGCATTCGTCGGCTACCAGACCGATGAAAAACGTAGATCCGCGGAAGTGATATGAAATGAAAATATGGGTCGACGCGGATGCCTGTCCTGTCGTGATCAAGGAAATTCTGTTCAGAGCCGCCGAGCGTACCGGTGTGCCATTAACCCTCGTCGCCAACCAACCCATGCGCACACCTCCGTCTCCCGTCATTAAGATGCTTCAAGTGACCTCCGGATTCGATGTCGCCGACAATGAGATTGTCAAACGGCTGGAAGCTGATGATCTCGTGATCACCGGCGATATTCCGCTGGCGGCTGAAGCGATCGACAGGGGAGCACGAGCGCTCAGTCCTCGTGGCGAACTATTCACACCGGAGAATATTCGAGAGCGTTTGAACATGAGGGATTTCATGGACACTCTCCGGGCCAGCGGCATCGACACGGGCGGACCGCCCGCCTTGAGTCAAAGTGACCGCAAGGCCTTTGCAAGTCATCTCGACAAGCTGTTGGCCGGGATTGCCAGAGATGCATGAGCACGCGCTGCGCCTGACGGCCGGCGGCTGCTTGTCGTCATCCGACCACCACGCAAGCCGGTGAGCCTGGAGCTGCTCATGAAGCTCGGCGCGGGATGGCCGGTACTTCTGGGCACGGGTCTGCTGCTCGGATATGTCACCGTGTTGGCTGCAAAGCGGCGCCGTCACCTCGTCTGGTTTTTTCCGGTGCTGCTACTCGCCGCGGTAGTTTTCGAGCTCGTGACCGGTGGGCCGACCAGCACGCCGATCGTAGCTCCGGAGCGCCTCGGCATTGGAGTTCTAGCGGTTCTCCCCGCGGTCGCGCTTTCGTTCGCCGTATCCTGGGGCCTCATACAGGTGCGCGCGCCGGGCTGGCTGCTCATGGGTGCTCCCACAATGGTGTGCCTGCTGAGCTCACCGCTGGCTGGCTACATTGCCATGCTCACGATTTGCGAACTAACGGGGGATTGCCCGTAGGCCATTGTGACTGACCGAAGAGGGTGCGTTCGTACCAGAGTCTCGGTCAGGTGTCGGAGACAGTGCCCATGATTGAAGGACTGAGCCACGTCACATTCATAGTGAGCGATCTGGATCGCATGAGTGTATTTCTCTCGAAAATATTTGACGCAAAGGAGATCTACGCTAGCGGCGATGCGACGTTCTCCTTATCGAGAGAGAAATTTTTCATTATCGGCGGAATCTGGGTAGCCATAATGGAAGGCGCCGCGCTGCCCGAGAAAACTTATAATCACATCGCATTCAAGATTTCTGATGATGATTTCGACGACTACGCCAAACGAGTTCGTTCAATGAAAGTAGAGCTACGCGAAAGTCGAAGCAGAGTCGATGGAGAGGGACGCTCTCTCTACTTCTACGATTACGATAATCATCTCTTCGAGCTGCATACGGGGACGCTGGAGCAACGCCTCGAGCGGTACTCCTCGTAACAAACAACTGCCCGACTCGATAAAGGGCGCGAACACAAGCCAAGCGGATTCACGTCGAGAGAGCGCTACCACCTCATGACGCTGGTTCTGTAGTCAATCTTCTCTCGGAGGCGCCCGGTAGTTATGCGTATCGTTTCAGGTGGGCAGACGGGCGCGGATCGTGCCGCTCTCGATACCGCTCTCGAGCTCGGGCTGGAAACGGGCGGCTGGGTTCCCGCCGGCCGGGCGGCAGAGGATGGAGCGATTCCCGATCGCTATCGCAATCTTCGCCAGACCGATTCTCCGCTCCCCTCGGTTCGCACCGAGCGCAATGTCCGTGACTCGGATGCAACCGTCATTATCTCCCACGGAGCACTCGTCGGTGGCTCGGCTCTGACAGGATCCCTCGCGCGCAGGTTCGAGAAACCACTGTTGCATTTGGATCTCGACACCATGTCAGAACTAGATGCATCAGCCAGGCTTCGCGAATGGCTCTCCAGGAAAGCGCCCAGCGTATTGAATGTCGCAGGTGCGCGCGCGAGCGAAGATGCCGCGATCTACGCGGCCGTAAAGCGCGTGCTGACGGCTGCCCTTGGTGACGTATGATGCCAATCGGGGATATTCGACCACTGAGAATCACGCCTCATTTCCCTCCCCGCGACGACCGATTTCGAAACTATACCTAGTCAGGTTCGGAAATCGGGCTGTTTCGAAAGGACTTCACATGAGATTCGCAGCAGTTTTGACCATGAGTTTCCTGATCGGCTCGAACGCGGCGCTCGGGGCATCGATCTACAAGTGCACGACAGAGGAAGGAGTCGTGTTCAGCCAGTCGCCCTGTGCGCCGGATGCCGTCATGCTGAAGTCCGGCGGTTCGAAAAAGCCGAATCCTGCCGATGCCGAAGCGCGTGAGCCGGTCGAGGAGGCGGGAGACGCCACGATTTTTGATGCGCTGGGTTCCGAAAGCGCCGACGTCATCATCGATCGGGCGGGACAGCCTGAGGCTAAATACACCCATGACGGTACCGAGCATTGGCTCTATTCGAATTATGTCAAGACCAGCGCTGGTGCTCGCGTGTGCCCGGAGCTGCTGTTGGAGAACGGGCGTGCGTTTCAGGTGAGCTGGATCCCTCAGGACATCATGAAAAAATCCGTCGAAGTGGGCCGTCGACTGGCGGACTGGAAGCAGCCGGGCGCTGTCGGTAAGAAGGCGTTTACTCTGGAGAACACCGATGTGCAAGGGCAGAGCAAGTCCGACGTGACGGCAAAGTTCGGCCAGCCCGATGCCAAGAAGATCGCCAATGGACGGGAAATCTGGGAATACAGGAAAGTGCATGTCGCCGAAGGTAGTACGGACACCTACACGATTTATCTGGCCTTCGATGGCGATACGGTCGTGAGCTCGGTCGCCAACTAGTCGAGCGTCACCGGTTCGCAGGGACCTGCGTTTCCCGCCACGGCGTGCGCGCCTTGCAGCCCTGTAGGATCTGCCGGCCCTTATCGAGTCGAGGCCGCCCGGCCGGAGATCGGCCTCGTGCCGAGGTTGCGGTAAGGGGAACTCGCGACACGGCCTTGTGGTCCGATCTGAGTAGTAGCGGCCGCAAGATGCGCCGGCGAGAACACGCCGGGGCTTGCGCCGTCCCATGACGAAACCTTCACATCAACCGGATTTCCGGGTCGATGCAGTTTCGATTGAAAGTAGTTTCGCCGGCCTTAAAATACGGCGCATGAAAACCATTTCGATGCTTCAAAGAATTTGGGCCGGATTGCTGGCGCTCCCGGTGCTCGCGGCACTGGCGGGTTGCGGCACCTCGCCGACCGGGCGCAATCAGCTCCTGGTGTTTCCCGCCGATCAGCTCGACGCCATGGGCGTGCAGGCTTTCGAGGAGATGCGCACGCAGCTCACCGTGGAATCGGATCCCGCGATCAATGACTACGTGCGTTGTGTGGCAACCGCAATTACGGACAAATTGGACCAAAAGGGCACCAACTGGGAGGTCGTCGTATTCAAGGACGACAATCCCAATGCTTTCGCCCTTCCCGGCGGCAAGATGGGCGTATACACGGGCATGTTGAAGGTCGCCGAGAATCAGGACCAGCTGGCCTCGGTGCTCGGTCACGAGGTCGGTCACGTGCTCGCCCAGCATGGCAATGAGCGGGTATCCCAGCAGCAGCTCACCAACGTCGCACTGACCGCCGCCGCCGGATCGGGCTATGTGGATCCATTGACCATGCAGGCTCTCGGGCTCGGTGCCCAGGTCGGCATTCTCCTGCCGTACAGCCGCGCGCACGAATCCGAGGCCGATGTCATCGGGCTCGATCTCATGTCCAAGGCAGGTTTCGATCCGCGCCAGAGCGTTCAGCTGTGGAAGAACATGCAGAAGGCGGGCGGCGGGGCTCCGCCGGAATTTCTTTCGACCCACCCGGCCAGCAGCACGCGTATCGACAATCTACTGAGCAAGATGCCCGGTGCTTTGCAAATCTACAACGATGCGCGGGCGAAGGGTAACAAGCCGAACTGCAAAAAACCCTGATCAGCGAGCAAATCGCATCGTGCCCGAGTCGTACACGAGGTCGAGGTAGAGCTCACCAGCGCGCAGGAAAGCAATCCTGGCGGCGGCCAAATCCTTCATGAACCGGTCAGCAAGCGACCCCGGAAGGCACTCGGCCATCGTCGTATGGGTTACCTTTAGCGTTAAAGCGTTTCCGTCCAGGGTGTAGCGTCCGCCGCCGGCATTGCAATCGATTTTCACGCTGAGATGACCTTCCGGCATCAGCAACACGGTATAGCGTGCCGGGTCTGATGGCTCGGCGCGCGTGTTGTCGTTGTAAAGCGTGCGCTGCCACTTCCACTCGATTCCGCCGATCTCCTGTGCCTTGCCGTCATCGGTAGGCAACATCGCCGCGGGCGCCGCGGGCGGCAACATTAGCAGAAGAACGAAGAGCAGAAACCCACCCGGTGTTTCACGTCGAGGTATCATGAGGGCCGATTCTATCGGGGGTGACGGGCGCTGATGAATCGCCAGCCGCGACCGCTCGGATTCAGCGCAGATAAAAGAGCGCCGCTGCACCAATCATGAGCATGAGTCCTGTGCCCACGAGGATTTCGGGCACGCGGCTCGGACTGACGGCGTCCATCGTCATGGGCACGGGTGCAGGCTCCGGCTCGGGTTGCGGAACTTCCGTGACCGTTTCGCGATCGACGCTGACGGCTTCTCCGGACGGTATGCCGTAGACAACCTCGGTGCCGGCAATCAGATCGTGCAGGGCGAGCTTCCTCTTGCCGAAGGCGGCCATGAGATATCCGAGTCCCAGAGGAATCCACGAGATGAAGTAGCCGACGAAGCGCACGACGGAATGTCCGATCCAGACGCGTCCGCCGTCGCGCTTGCGCACGTAGATGCCCATGCTGCGCTTGCCGTAGGTGCCCTGATGCTTGCCGGCCGTGAGCGCCACGAAGTAGACCACGTACATAATCAATATCACGCCCTGGACGAGCGTCACGATGGGAGCGACGGCCATCATTGCAGTCTTCGGATCGGGGGCGGTGAACAGTCCGGTATTGTAGAAGTAAGCCATCATCGGCAGATATATGAATACGAACTGGATCAGTCCGAGCAGCAGGCCGTCGATGGTGATGGCCGAAAGCCGGACCCAAAAACCGGCGTTCGGCTGGTCGGCACGCGGCGGCGCGGTGCTGAGCTCGTCACCCTGCTTGTCCTTCATGCGACCGGTGACGATTCGGTAGAGATCGACGAGCCACCAGATCAACAACCCGCCGGCGGTCAGCAGCATCAGGATTCCGGTGATCAGCTTCCCCAGATAAAAACGATGAACCCCGAGGGCGCCGAAGAAGTAGCACAGTAAGAAGGTCGTCGACTTTGACTTGTTACCCACGGCTTTTCTCCTGTTGCGCGCCCGATGCTGCACATTCGCCGGGTGGATGTGGCCTGCAGCAGTCGGTCCGTCGCCGATGAAAGACCCGGCTCGGGATCCTCGAGCACCGGCTTGTTGATTTAGTCCCTGAGGTTTAGTCTCTGAGGGCCGTTTGCGCAACGCTGGGGCCGACCGATCTTCCATGTTGTGATCGGGTCCACACGAGGATCACCGCTTGGTTACAAAAGGCGGTCCAGTCGCAGCTTTATTTGTCCGCCGTTCGGGCGCCCAGGGTGCGGATAGCCCGCTCGGCGGCGGCCAGATGGGCGAGATTATCGAACTCGCGCGAGGGGCTTTCCTCGCTGCCGCGGCCGAGCTCACGAACCCGTGCAAGCAGCAACGGCAATGCGCGTACCACGTTGTCGACAATCGTGATGCTGGCCGTTCGTGATGTTCGTGACATGGGATTGAGGTCCACGGTTACGACGGCTTTACCCATTTTGCGCAGAGCCTGGCAGCGATCGCCGTCTTCCAGAGGAACAAATATTGCGTCCGCTCTGTGAATTCCCTCGGGGTGCACGAACCGGCGATTGGAGTCGAGAAATTCGAGCTCGGCATTTGTCGATGGCATCAGCACGTTTCGCGCACCGTGCTGCTCGAGCCAGCTTCGAATAGCCATCTCGCGCTGCTTCGATGCATGGAAAATATTCACCTCGAGCGGCGCGCCGAGGGCCGCGCCCAAGGTCACGAGATCGCCCGCCACCAGAGCGGCAACATTGCCGTTGACCGAGATCACCGGATAACGTGCGTTCAACAGCAAGCGCGCGGCGGCATCGATAGCGGCGCGCGCAAAGTCGTGGGTCTTTTCACCGAGCAGATAGTCGTAGGCTTCGCCTCGCCCGTGGGCGATCAAGCCGTGTGGCGATGTGACGCCCTTTTCCACGCCCGCGACGATGGCGTCTCGAAGCCGCAGCGACTCGTAGCGGGGATGAGACTCGGGAACGTCGCTCACCCGACGATCTCCACCCGCCGCGTTGCAAGTCGGGTTGTCTTGGCGCCGCTGAATGGAACGTCGCTGAACACCGCGTTACCGAGCATGATCATCGACGCAGTTCCTCCGGCCTTCTCGCACTCGCCGATGGCGCGCTTGACATCGTCGTCGGCAAGAAGTCCGCTTTGAACGGAAAATTCCTTGCCGACTTCGATGTACCTGGCAAACTCCGTTTCGGCGCGATCCTTGAGCTCGCTGAGTGCTTCGAGCGCCGCAGTGGCAGCAGCGTTGATACGCTCACGTTGCTCGGGGTGACCGATAACGTCCCGGGTGTTGATTGGACTGAAGTAACGGTAGTAAACGTCCTGCTCCGGTACGGGTAGCCGGATGGCCGCAAGCGGATCGCCGGGAACCAGCTTGACGAGACAACCACCATTGAATTGACCGGCGATGTCGCCGAGGCCGGTCAGATTCTCCACCTCCGCAACATGCGCGGCCATGCCCAGCTCGCGCTCGGTTTTTCCGAGGTCGAGAAGCGTGTTGATGGCGAACGCGGTGGCGAGCGAAGAGGCGCCGCTCAACCCAAATCCACCGCTCAGCGGCAACTGCGTTCGGATGTCGATTCGCAATGCAACGTCGGAGAGCTTCGCGACAACTGAGCGGACCGTGACGAAATCGATCGCCTCTCCATTGAAAATGACCGATGTCGACGCGTCTCGCGTCACGGCCACGTTTACACCGTCGGCGACGGTAAAACCCATCCCGAGCGAGTGCATCTTCGCCGGGTCTTCGTCGACAACAATCTTGAATACGCCGGATATGTTTCCCGGCGCGAAAGCCATGGCCGTGCTCATGAGTTTCCGGTCGGTTGGGTCAGCTCGTAAATGGGGCACTCGAAGGCGGGCATTATGGCAGCAGACAGGTCCGCTTTCGATAGCATCGGCATCCACCGCTCGACAGGCGCGGATCGTCGATTTGCGTTAGCATCGCCCCGCGTGCCACCGGTTTTCGAGGCTCACACAGCGCATGCCCAGTAATCTGCTCATTGAGGTCGATGATTCGGTATTGGTGGTTGTGGATGTGCAGCAACGCTTCCTCGAAAAGCTTCCCGACGCCGAGGCCACACTTCTGCTCGCGCGAATCTGCTGGCTGATCGGCGTCGCGCAATGGACCCACGTGCCGCGGGTAGTTACCGCTGAGGATGTCTCCCGTAACGGCCCCGTGCATCCCGACGTCGCGGCTGCGCTCGCCGACGGACTTCGGGTTCATGACAAGCTGCACTTCGGGTTGACGGCCGAGACGCAGGTTATGCGCGCGATCCGCGCGACCAAGCGCCGAACGGCCGTTCTCGTCGGGCTCGAAACCGACGTATGCGTATGCCAATCGGCACTCGGATTGCTCGCGCAGGACTACCGCGTGGTCGTGGTCGCGGATGCCATCGGGTCACCGGGTCCCGATCACGCGTACGGCCTGCAACGCATGCGCGCCGCCGGTGTCGTCGTGGTGGGACTCAAGGGGCTTTTTTACGAGTGGATGCGAACGGTGGCGCGAGCCGAGCAGTTTCACGCCGAGTGCGATGACTCTCTGCCGCTGCCCTCGAGCGTTCGGTTGTGAAAGGCGACAATTGTGGCAAATCTCACAGCGGCACGAGCTTCGGCGTTGAAGCGCCACGGCGGCGTTCTCATACTGATCGCGTGCGGTTGACGGAAGCGGACTGCTGTGCGTATTCGAAACTACAAGCTCGTAGGCCACTGGCACCGTATGTCCAGGGATGTCGGCGGCGAACTCGACGAGCTTCGCTTCGTCGTCATGCATTACACCGCCGGCGGTTCGGGCGCTGCGTCTCGGGACTACATGTTGAAATCGCCGACGCAGAAGCAGAAGCTTCTCGGTGCCGGCAGGAAAATCTACGCGTCGGCACACGTTATCGTCGACCGCGACGGCAGCGTGTGGCAGATCGTCCCGTTCAATCGCAAAGCGCGCCACGCAGGACGCTCCAGCTGGAAGGGATTGCAGTCACTGAACCGCTGTTCCATCGGAATCGAGATTGCCAACTACGGATGGCTCGATCCGCAGGGTGACGGAAGCTACAAGCGGCCCGATACGCCGCGCTTCGCTGCCGAGGACGTGGTCGTGGCGCCCATGCCGTCCGAGACCCGCGAGATGGGATGGGAGAACTATACCGAGTCGCAGCTCGAAGCGGTCGCGCAGGTCACGCGCGCCCTGGTCTACGCCTATCCGTCCATCAGTGAAGTCCTCGGACACCAGGAGATCGCACCGGGGCGCAAGTTCGACCCCGGGCCGGCGTTCCCCATGCAGTGTTTCCGTAACCTGCTCGATGACCGCGGTATCGGCGCGCTGGAGGGCGAGCCGGACGAGCGCGAGCCGGCGCCGGAGCGTTACGAGACCACGACCCGGCTGAACATCCGCGGCGGGGCCGGCGTCGAGTTCGAGAAGTTGGATGTGAGCCCGCTGGCGCCGGGCACCGTCGTCGAGTATCAGGACCGCGACGGGCCGTGGACGAAAGTCAGTGTGGACGGGACCGACATTATCGGCTGGGTCCACAGCGGCTATCTGCGCCTGGTCTGAGCGTTATTTGT
The DNA here is from genome assembly GCA_041581935.1 of Gammaproteobacteria bacterium. Taxonomy (GTDB): domain Bacteria; phylum Pseudomonadota; class Gammaproteobacteria; order HK1; family HK1; genus JAABYT01. The sequence goes on from JBFICP010000025.1 coordinate 10,183, forward strand.
CGAGCAGAATCTTTCCCGAGCCCGGGCGCGCGCCGGGGATACCCATGCCCCCGCCAACTCCGGGCGGTGCGGCGCTCGGTACGACAATACGCGAGCTCTCCTCGCGCACCATTTCCTTGGCGCGCTCGTTGAGGCGCTCGATGGCGCCTTTGACGCCCTCGGCGAACTGGCTGAAGGCATCGTCCAGGGACTCGGCCTCAATGGGAAATTGCACCGGAAGCGGTCCCATCTGGGTCATGAGGTTGGTCTCTCCGATGTAGATAACATCGCGCCCGGGGTCCGTGCTGCCGTCGGCCTTAACCGGAGTCAGGCGCCGGACCGATGCCGCGCGCAGGTCGGTGAATACTTCCTCGAGGTGGAGATTGTCCTTATCGACGCTGATTTCGGCCGCGCCGGTACGATTCTCGTCACTCACTGTTGGCTCTCCCGCGCGCGTCGCTGGCGGACGGCGCCTGTCCGTATGCTTCTGTAAAGGCTCGACTTTAGCACAATCCGGGCATTCAGGCCGGGGACGCGGCCGGGGCCGGCACACGGAAGAATATGGCGTAGAACACCGGCACGACGATCATCGTGAGTACGGTGGCGACCATCAGGCCGAATATGACGGTGACCGCCATGGATATGAAAAAGGCATCGAAAATGAGCGGAATCATGCCGAGCGCCGTGGTCAGCGCCGCCATGGCCACCGGTCGCAGCCTGCTGACACCGGACTCGACGATGGCTGCGTAGATGTCACCAATCCGGGTTTTCTGAAGCTCGATTTCGTCGATCAGCACGATTGCGTTCTTGATCAGCATGCCTGACAGGCTCATGAACCCGAGCAGCGCCATGAATCCGAACGGCTGGCGGGTGAGCAGCAAGCCGGCCGTCACACCGATGATGGCGAGCGGCACGCACAGCCAGATGACGAGCGGCTGGCGCAGCGCATTGAACAGTCCGATAACGATCAGCACCATGGAGAGCAGAAAAAACGGCAGGCTCGCGGCGATGCCGGCCTGCGCCCGGCTCGAGTCCCGGTACTCGCCCCACCACTCGATCTCGTATTCCGGTCCCATGTCGAGCGCTTCGATCTCGGGCTGGATTCGGCGCAGAAGCGCACTGGCGGTCCCGACTTTCGGATCGGTGTGCACGGTAATCGTGGATTTCCGGTTCAAGCGTTGAACGATTTCGTCCTCGAACCCGGTTTCGAACGCCGAAACCACCTGACGCAGAGGAATATTCTTCTGGGCGGCTGGGCTCCAGATCTGCAGATTCTGGATGCTCGAGACCTCGCTGCGTTCGGCTTCCGGCGCGCGGATGATGATGGGCAAAAGCTCGTCTCCTTCGCGATACACACCCACGCGCAGACCCTCGAAGCCGATGGCGATGGTCAGCGCGACGTCGGGTGTGGCGACGCCGGCATAGTTCGCTTCCTCCTCGGAAACGACCGGACGTATGACTTTTACCTGCTGACGCCAGTCGGTACGAATGGCCTTGGCATCGCCGTCCTCATGCAGGATTTCCATCGCCTGGCTCGCCAGCGATCTCAGCGTTTCCGGATTCGGTCCACTGAACCGGATCTGGATCTTGCCGCCAGAGCCGGGGCCGAGAATGAACTTACGGCCGTAAACCTCCGCGTCGGGGAACAGCTCGGGGAGCTCCTGCTCGGCCTGCGCAATCAGGGCGTCGATCTTGGTGTAGTCATCGACATCGACCAGAAACTGCGCGTACGCGCTGTTGACCTTCTCCGGTGCATAGGTAAGCAGAAAACGCAGCCCGCCGGCGCCGCCGAGCGTCGTCACGTGAGTCGTGCCGTCGAGCGTCTGCAAATACTGCTCCACCTCTGACGCCGTCGCCATGGTCTCGTCGATGTGGGTGCCCTGGGGCAGCCAGAAATCCACCATGAACTGGGGCCGCGTGGAGTTCGGAAAGAATGTGTTGTCGACGTACCGGAATCCCCACAGCGAGACCGCGAACAAACCGAGCACCACGAGCACCGTGATGGTGCGAAAGCGGATGGCGAGTCCGAGGAATGTCCGGTAGGCGGTATAAAAAGCGCCCGCGTACGCCTCCGATTCCTGTCCGGCCTGCCCGCCGGGTTGCGCCTGCGACGGCTTCAGGAACATGACGCACAGGAGCGGCGTGACCGTCACCGCCGTCACCCACGAGAGCCCCAGGGAGATGAACACGACCTTGAACAGCGAGCGGCAGAACTCGCCGGTGGAATCGTCGGAGAGCCCGATAGCGCCGAACGCCATGATGGCCACGGCGGTCGCGCCGAGCAGCGGCATGGAGGTCTGCGCGACCACCTCCTTGGCGGCCTCGGCGGCTTCCTGGCCTTGCTTGGTGCGCACGAGCACGCCGTCGACCACGACGATGGCGTTGTCCACCAGCATGCCCAGCGCGATGATGAGCGCGCCGAGCGAGATGCGTTCCAGCGCCACCTCCCAGGGGCCCATGAAGATGAACGTGCCGCAGATGGTCAGCGCCAGGACGAAGCCGATGATGAGGCCGCTGCGAACACCCATGAACAGAAGCAGGACCACGATGACGATTGCGACTGCCTGTCCCAGGCTCTCGAGAAAGCCGTCGATGGCGGCAGTTACCGCATCGGACTGCAGTGAGATGATGCCGAACTCGATTCCGAGCGGCGTGCGCGGCAGCAGCTCGCGCGCGCGCTTCTCCACGGCGGCGCCCATGGTCACAACGTTGCCGCCGCTCACAGTCGAGATGCCAAGCCCTATGGCACGATGTCCGTCGTAGCGCAGCAGCTGCGTCGGCGGCTCGACGTAGCCGCGGCGAACGTCGGCGACATCCCTGAGATAGATCTGGCCCTTACCGGACTCGCCAACGCCGCTCAAAAGCAGGTCTTCGAACTCGCGCACAGAGCTAAAGGTGCCGGTCGGCTCGACCGCGATGAACGACGGACCCACCTGCACGCGTCCGGCGTCGGAGACGATGTTCTTGTCGCGCAGCCCCTCGACGATTTGCGTCGGTTGAATACCGAGCTGTGACATGCGATCGCGGTTCGGTTCCACGTAGACTGCTTCGGTGCGCGCACCCCAGAACTCGATCTTGGAGACATCCGGAACCAACAACAGCTCGCGGCGCAGGAACTTGGCGTACTCCTTGAGCTCCGCGTCGCTGTACTCGTCGCCGTAGATTGCGACGAACACGCCGAACACGTCGCCGTAATCGTCGTTGACGATTGACGGACCGGCGCCCGGCGGCAACTTGCTCTGCACGTCGCCGACCTTGCGGCGAAGCTCGTCCCACACTTGAGGCAATGACGCCTTGTCGTACTGGTCCTTAATACGTACGGTGACGGTGGAGAGACCACGATCCGACTTTGACTCGACCTCTTTCAGCTGGCCGAGCTGCTGGACCGCCTGCTCGATCTTGTCGCTGACCTCCTGCTCCACCTCCAGGGCTGTCGCGCCGGGATACGGCGTGATGACCAGCGCTTCCTTGATGGTGAACTCGGGATCTTCGAGTCTTGCAAGGCCGCTGAAGGAAAGGATGCCGGCGCCGAAGAGCACCACGGCCAGCACCGTGGTCGTCGTGCGATTACGAAGGGAAAAATCGGCGAGATTCATCTAAGCATCGAGCGACAGAAAAGCTATCGCTGCAGGAGTCGCACTTGCATGCCGTCTCGCAGCTGGTTGACGCCCGAGATAGCCACCAGCTCGCCTTCCTCCAGGCCCGCCGTGACAACGACTCTGTCTTTGACCATGTCTCCCAGTTCCACTGGTGCACGGCTCACGGTTTTCGATTCGGGATCGAGCTTCCAGACGAAGGGTTTCCCGCTGTCGTCGGCGAGCGCCGCGCTCACCGGAATCGACCAGGCGCGATCCGGATCCACCGTTACCTGCACGCTAGCCGTCATCCCGGGCAGAATGTTGACGTTGCCCGGGTTCTTGAAGTTGAGCTTGACGGAGAACGTGCGCGTCACCGGATCGGCAGCCGACGCGAATTCCTTGATCCAGGCGGGAAACTCGAGATGCGGAAGCGCGCTGACGATGACCTCGGGCTTGAGCGCCTCCAATCTGCCGTCACCTTCGCTTGGCGGCGGGCCCTGTGCGACGTCGCGCTCCGGGACGTTAATCTCGATCTCCAGTGTCGAGGTATCCTGAAGCACCAGCACCGGTTCCTTGGCCTGAACGTTCTGGAAGTCTTCCACGAGCTTGCGCGCCATGCGTCCGGAGAACGGTGCGCGCAGCTTCGTATCGTCATACGCTTTTTTGGCAACTGCGAGATTGGCCTTGGCGACGTCCACCGCCCGCTTGTGGGTGTCGATGGTTTCGGTGGAAATGGCGCCGGGGTCTTCCTTATAGATATTCAGGCTACGCCGCAAATCGGCCTCTGCCTTGCGTAGATTCGCCTGGGACGCCTTCAGGTCAGCCTCGTAGTCGCGCGCATCGAGGCGCGCCAGAACCTCCCCCTGAACCACGTCGTCGCCTTCCCTGACGTAGAATTCCTCGATACGTCCACCGACCTCGAATCCCATATCGGCGTGCTGAAATGCGCGAATGCTGCCTGGATACTCCCGCCGCGACGCGGCATCGGCTTTGCCGATCGTCTGCACCTTGATCGGTCGAACAATCGGCTCCGATTCCACTACCGGCTCGTCGCAGCCGGAGACGATCGTGCCCATGCACGCGGCGACGATAAACAAACGTGCCCGAGGACAGGTTCGACGGCGGCATGATCCGAGTATGCATCCCGGCAGTTTCATGATCGAAAAGTTTGCCCCCCCGACGGACCGCAAAACTCTAACCGCCAGTGTGGAGCAAGTAAATGGCGGGTTGCGTCCCCCCTTTTGGCGCGAGCTTGCCCGCCTCCTACAGAGGACGAGCTCGAGAGTCTGAGAGCCGCAACAGCGGCCGCAGGCGCACTCCGATGATATTTCCGATGACGGCCGCGACGATCCATACCCAGCCGTGGAGACTCGTCGAGGCAACGCCGCTGAAAAAAGCGCCGATGTTGCAGCCGTAGGCGAGCCTCGCGCCGTAACCGAGCAACAGGCCACCGAGGACGGCGGCGACCAGCGGCAGCGGTGAAAAGTTGGCGCTCAACCTGAGCTTGCCGCCGAGTGCCGCGGCGGCCAGTGCGCCGATGACGATGCCGAAATTCATGACCGAGGTGGTATCGGCCAGCAGGGGCCGCCCCAGAGCGCCCTGGGCGAAGTCCCCGCTCCAGAACGCGCTGGTTGCAGGGTCCCAGCCAAGCAGCACCGCCACCTTGGCGGCCCACAGGGTAAAGCCCCACGTGATCGACCAGGGGTGGCCCGCCACCAGCAGCGTCAGCCAGTTGAGCACTGCAAGCGCGCCGGCGCCGAGTAGCAACGGCCACGGACCGCGCAGCAAACGATTCCAGCTGAAGCCGCCCTCCCACCAGAGCCCGCGCCCGTTGTGCCCGCCGAGCAGACGTAGCACGCCATAAATGAGCATCAGGGCGAGCAGCTGCAGCGCAACCGCCTGCCAGCTTCCCATCGTCTTCGCTAGCGACACCGCACCGAGCCCCGGCAGGCTCGACCACCACTGCAGATCGAGGCTCGCCCAGAAGGCGCCGATGCAGAAGAATACGAGCACCAGCACCATACGCAGATTACCGCCGGCGGCCGTGAACAGGGTTCCCGAGGCACACCCGCCGCCCATCTGCATGCCGATACCGAAGATAAGCGCTCCGAAGGCCATCGAGACACTGACCGGCGCCACCGCGCCGGCGACGCCATGTCCGAAAATCTGCCCCTCGGCAAGCACCGGTGCGAACAGAAGCATGGCAGCGGCCAGCATGAACATCTGTGCCGTGACGCCGGAGATGTCTCGCTCGACGATGGCGCGCAGATAAGCCCCGGTAAACCCGAACGCGGCGTGGTAGAGCGCCACTCCCAGGCCGATGCCGATGAGAAACAGCCACGGCTTGCTCGCGTCGAACGCGAACAGGTAAACGAACAGAGTGCTCGCGAGTGCCGCGACCAAAATCAGCGCGCCGCGCTGAACGGGGACAAAATCGTGAGTTGCGACGGTCATGGCCGCTCTGTCAACCCAGTGGCTCCGGAGCATGTCCATAAAGGGTGACGACCCGCGCGAATCAGGTCAAGCACGGGTAATACGAGCCCGTTGTTACCGATCAGCGGGGGCCAGCGTCGATGCGAGATTGCGCGTCCCTGCGGCCGGCCGGACGTGCTTCAGTCATGTAGACTTCGCCCATGATCGAGCGTCGCGATACCACGATCGAAGACTGCGCCCGGCACATCTACGAGGGGTTTCTTCGCTACAACGATGACTTCGGCCGCATCACCCGGCGCGCCCCGACCAATTTCGTTTCCGGCGACTGGAACCGTGCCCGGGCGGATTCCGTCGAGCGCATGGAGCTGTGGGAGAAGTCGCTCGCAAGGGTCGGCAGGTCGCTCGGCGAAATGCTCGGCGCGCGGATCAAGGATCGCCAGCTCTGGCACCGTATCAAGGAATACTACGGTTCGCGCATAGAATCTTTCGTCGACGCAGAGTTTGCGAGGACTTATTTCACCTCGATATCACGCCGCATGTTCGAAACCGTCGGCGTGGATCCGCTTATCGAGTTCGTTCTCGAGCTCGATCCCCGCGACACGGCCGAGGTCGGGGTGGACAGATGGGTATACGTGAACTGGGGCTCGCTCGATCAGATGTTCGAACGCGCTCTCGAAGATTTCAGCTTCGAAATTCCCTATGCCGACCGGGAGCGCTGCATTCGATTCGTCTGCGACGAGACCGTTCGTCTGTCACGTCGGCATTACCGCGGGCCCGATACGATTCTACGGGTGGAGCTGATGGTCCCGGTTTTCTACCAATCCGCCCGTGCCTTCCTGGTCGGAAAGATGGAAGGCGAGGAATGGACGTCGCCATTTGCTATTGTCATTGAAAACATTGATGAGCAAGTTCGGGTCGAGGCCGTGCTCATGTCGCAGGATGACATGAGCATTCTTTTCGGCTTCACGCGTTCGTACTTTTTCGTTGATCTCGAAAACGTTGCCGGCGCGGTGCGCTATTTGCGCAAACTGATGCCGGACAAGCCCATCGACGAGTTGTACACGGTATTGGGACGAATTCGTCAGGGCAAAACGGAACGATATCGGGATCTTGCGCGACGCCTGAAACGTTCCAACGACGTTTTCTGTCATGCCCCTGGTGATAAGGGTATGGTGATGATTGTTTTTACGCTGCCATCCCATCATCTGGTGTTCAAAGTCATTCGCGACCGTTTCGGCTATTCAAAGACCGTGACCCATCAGCAGGTGCTCGACAGTTATCGACTGGTGTCCCGGCACGATCGGGTCGGTAGATTGATCGATACGCAGGCGTATCGAAATATCGAGCTACCGCTTGATCGCTTCTCCCCCGATCTGCTCGACGAACTCGTCAATGGCGCATCACGAACAACCCGAGTCTCGGGCGATCGACTGGTCGTCGATCTCGTCTACATGGAGAGAAAGCTCCGGCCACTCAACCTTTATCTGTCCGAGGCGAGCCGTGTTCGCGCCGAAGCGGCGGTCAGAGACTATGGTCAGGCGATCAAGGAGCTGGCCATGACGAATATCTTCCCGGGTGACATGCTGCTCAAGAACTTCGGCGTGACGCGACACGGACGGGTCATTTTTTACGATTTCGATGAGATTTCATTGATGACCCGATGTCGATTCCGCGAGCTGCCCGCCGCGCGCACCGAGGAGCAGGAGCTTGCCTCAGAAACCTGGTTTTATGTCGCTGACAATGACGTGTTTCCCGAGCAATTCGAAAATTTCCTCGGCATGAGTGAAAGTCTCAAGGCGTTGTTCATGGAGCACCACGGCGACCTTCTGAGTGCCGCCTACTGGCGGGGTATTCAACAGGGGCTCGAGGTGAGTGACGCGCAACCTTTCAGCCCTTACACACGGGCACCCGACGTGCGGAATTGATCGCGGCGGATTGTCGAGACGGGGATGAACTATTCGTTGCGCGGATCGGGGGGGAGCATCGGCTGATGACGCCCCATGTATTCCCCGGTAGACGAGATCCAGATCCGCCGCACCTGTCCGTAGACGTCGAGCGTATAGCGAATCTTCTGCGGTTGGCGCACCGAACCCGGCAGGACCATGCGATTGTTCATATCACGAATGGTCGCTCCGGGTGCGAGCGTCTTGATCGAGTCGTTGATTCTCACGCGCCGCCCCTCGGGTGGCCACATGACGCCCTTCCCGGCATCTTCGGGGATGATGCGCAGGCGTTCGACGGGAGCCGTGGCGGTGGGTTCGCTCGATTCGCTCGATTCGGTGAAATCGGTGACATCGGCGACTTCGAGCATGGCGGACGACGGCCTCTCCAGTGCAAAGAAAGCCAAGCTTTCCGGCGAGAAAAGGCATGCGCAGATAAGCGGGATCCAGAATTGGCGGTGCAGGTGCATGACTTGAGGCTAGGAGCTTAACGCGGGAAAATCAACGCGTTGCGTCGCAAAACCGGGACGTGCGAAACAAGAGGTGCGCGATGAGCGATTCGCTGAATTGCTGGAAGTGCGGGTCCGGGCTTGGCGACATGCCGATGCCGTTGCGGCGCCGGGACGAATGCCCGGCCTGCGGCGCGGATCTCCATGTGTGCGTCATGTGTGAGTTCTACGATACGTCGGTGGCCAAGAGCTGCCGGGAGCCGGTGGCCGAGGAGGTGACCGACAAGGAGCGTGCCAATTTCTGCGACTACTTCCGCGGCCGGCCGGGAGTTCGCACCGCCGGTGGAGGCGGCGAAGCCGACGCGGCGCGCGCGCAGCTCGATGCCATGTTTGGAATCGAAGCCGATACGCCGGGCAAAGGGTCGGCGTCCGACGCCGAAAGTCTGATGGAGCGTAAGCGGGCCGCGGCAGACGAGGCGCGAAAAAAGCTCGACGCCTTGTTCGGCGACGATAAGAAATCGTAGCACCTGGCAAGCCTGCGCCCGCGGGAGGCTCGCTCCCGCGCGCACCTCATTTCGCTCGACTCGCCTTTACCTGCCGGCGGCGTGCGTGCAGCACCGGTTCGGTGTAGCCGTTCGCCTGCGCGCAGCCTTGGAAGATCAGGTCGACTGCGGCTTGGAAGGCGATGCTCTCGCCGAAGTTCGGGGCCATGTTTCGGTACAGTGGATCGCCGGCGTTCTGCCGGTCCACCACGGCTGCCATTTTCTCGAGGGTTTCCATCACCTGCTCTTTGGTCGCGACACCGTGGCGCAGCCAGTTGGCGATATGTTGACTGGAGATCCGCAACGTGGCGCGATCCTCCATGAGGCCAACGTCGTTGATGTCGGGCACCTTGGAGCAGCCTACGCCTTGGTCCACCCAGCGCACCACGTAGCCGAGAATGCTCTGAGCATTGTTGTCGAGCTCGTTCTGCACGTCGTCATCGCTCAGATTCTGTCCACCGAGTAGCGGCAGCGTCAGAATATCGTCGAGGCTCGCGCGTTTGCGCTTCGCCAGCTCCCGCTGGCGCGCGGCCACGTTGATCTCGTGATAGTGCATGGCGTGCAACGTCGCGGCCGTCGGCGAAGGCACCCAGGCGGTGTTCGCTCCGGCCTCGGGGTGCGCGGATTTGCTATCCAGCATCGCGCGCATCTCGTCGGGCATCGCCCACATTCCCTTGCCAATTTGAGCCTTTCCGGGAAGTCCCGTCTCGATACCGACGTCCACGTTGTGGTCCTCGTAAGCGAGGATCCACGGCGACCCTTTCATGTCTGCCTTTTTGATGACCGCGCCGGCCTCCATGATGGTATGGATCTCGTCACCGGTGCGATCGAGGAATCCGGTATTTATGAATATGACCCGATCCCTGGCCTCGCGTATGGATTCCTTCAGATTCACCGTGAGCCGCCGTTCCTCGTCCATGATGCCGATCTTGAGCGTGTTCGGCTCGAGACCGAGCGCATCCTCCACGCGGCCGAACAATCTCACGGTTGCCGCGACCTCCTCGGGGCCGTGCAGCTTGGGCTTTACGATGTACACGCTGCCGGCCCGGCTGTTGGAGCGCGGCCCTGTGCCCTTGAGATCGTGCATCGCCGCCAGGCAGGTGACCATGGCGTCGAGAAATCCTTCAGGCGTTTCCTCGCCGTCGCTGGTGGTGACCGCGTCGGTGTACATATGCAGGCCGACGTTGCGCACCAGGAGCAGGCTTCGACCCGGGAGCGTCAGCGACTCGCCCCGTGGATCCGTATAAACACGGTCGGCGTTGAGGCTGCGGGTCACCGTCTTGCCGCTCTTGTCGAAGCTCGTCTCCAGGGTGCCTTTCATGATGCCGAGCCAGTTTCGGTACACGCGGACCTTGTCCTCCGCGTCCACGGCCGCGACGGAATCCTCACAGTCCTGGATGGTCGTGATGGCGGATTCGAGGATCACGTCGTTGATGCCCGCCGGGTGGGTCTTTCCAATGAGCGCATCGCGGTCGATCTGAATCTCGATGTGCAGACCGTTGTTGCGAAGCAGGATGCTGGTAAGCGCACCATCGACCTCGTTGAACCCGGCGAATTTGGAAGCGTGCGCGAGCCCGGTCCGGCGGCCGTTTTTCAAGGTGACGCTGAGCTGGCGCTCGCCGTCTGCCTCGGTGAGCTCGAATTCGGTGATGTCGGCATGGCTGCCCTCGGCGAGTCCGACGGACTTGTCGAGAAATGCGGCGGCCGTTTCCACTACTCTCGCGCCGCGAACCGGGTTGAACTTCGGGCCGCGCTCGGCGCCGTGCGCATCGGCGATGGCATCGGTTCCATAAAGCGCATCATAGAGACTTCCCCAGCGGGCGTTCGCGGCGTTCAGGGCATAACGCGCATTATCGACGGGGACTACGAGCTGCGGTCCCGCCACCGAGGCGATTTCAGGATCGACATTCGTGGTGTCGGCCTCGAAGGCATTGCCTTCCG
>JBFICP010000026.1:0-20910 GCA_041581935.1 Gammaproteobacteria bacterium
CTCGTGCTCATGCGCCGTTCGCAGGCCGAGCGCCGCAAGCTCCCGGTGCGCGCCGAGATTCGCGCTCACGCGAGCCACGCTCAGGCGCCGGCCTGGTTCACCACCGCGCCCATCGGCGCTATCCGCAACGTTCTGGAAAAAACCGGATGGTCGGCGGGCGACGTCGATCTCTTCGAAGTCAACGAGGCGTTCGCCGTCGTCACCATGGCGGCAATGCGGGATCTGGATCTCGATCACGAAAAGGTCAACATCCACGGCGGCGCATGCGCTCTGGGTCACCCGGTCGGTGCCTCGGGTGCCCGCATACTCGTGACCCTGCTGGCAGCGCTCGAGAAGTACGATCTCACGCGCGGCATCGCATCGCTGTGCATTGGCGGAGGCGAGGCAACGGCCATGGCCATCGAGAGGATCGACCGTTGAACGAACCCGGCAAGGCACCCATCGATTTTTATTTCGACTTTTCGTCGCCCTACGGCTATTTCGCCAGCTGTCGCATCGATGCCATCGGCGAGCGCCACGGCCGCGAGGTCATCTGGCGGCCGTATCTGATGGGCGCAGTAATGAAGCTGACCGGATCCAAGCCGCTTGTCGAGCGGGAGATCATCCGTGACTACGCGCACCGCGACATCTTGCGCTCGGCGCGCCGTCACGGCATCGCATTCAATCCGCCTCCGCCTCCTTTTCCACTTCCGAGTATCGCTCCTTGCCGGGCGTTTTATTGGCTCGCGGATCGCGATCCGCTGCAGGCCAAAGACTTCGCTCACCGTATCTACGCGGCACTGTTCATTGACGGTCGCAATATCAGCGAAGTGGACCTGGTCGTCGACATCGCCGCCGAAGCCGGAGCCGACGCACAGGCTGCGCGTGCCGCACTGGGCGACCAGGCGGTCAAGGATCGGCTCCGTCAGGAGACTGACGCAGCCATCGCGCGCGGCGTGTTCGGCTCACCGTTCGTAATCGTCGACGGCGAGCCCTTCTGGGGCAACGACCGTCTCGACGACGTGGACCGATGGCTGGAGACCGGGGGGTGGTAGTTTTCCCTTGTAGGTTGGACTGAGCGCAGCAAAGTCGAACCTACGGTCCACGACGAGACTGAAGATGCCGATCCTCGACAGCAACATCGACACCCGCAGCGACGCATATCGCGCCAACGCCGAGGTCATGCAGGGCCTGGTCGCGGACTTACGCGCGAAGGTCGAGAGGGTCTCGCGCGGCGGCGGCGACGCGGCGCGCGAGCGGCACATCTCCCGCGGAAAGCTGCCGGTGCGCGACCGCATCCGTCTGCTGCTCGATGGCGGCGCCCCTTTTCTCGAGCTCTCACAGCTCGCCGCCTGGGCAATGTACGACGATGCGGTGCCGGCGGCGGGCATCGTCACCGGCATCGGGCGGGTCGCCGGTCGCGAATGTGTCGTCATCGCCAACGACGCGACGGTCAAGGGCGGAACGTACTATCCGATCACGGTGAAGAAGCACCTGCGCGCCCAGGCAGTCGCCGAGGAGAATCGCCTGCCGTGCATCTATCTCGTCGATTCCGGCGGCGCCAACCTGCCCAATCAGGACGAGGTGTTTCCGGATCGCGACCACTTCGGACGTATCTTCTATAACCAGGCCAACATGTCGGCGAAGGGCATCGCCCAGATCGCGGTGGTCATGGGCTCGTGCACCGCCGGCGGCGCCTACGTGCCGGCGATGTCCGACGAGAGCATCATCGTGCGCGGCGAGGGCACGATTTTTCTCGGCGGCCCGCCGTTGGTGAAGGCCGCGACGGGCGAGGTCGTCACCGCGGAGGAGCTCGGCGGTGCCGACGTGCACGCACGCATATCCGGCGTCACCGATCACATGGCCGCCGACGACGCGCAAGCGCTTGGCATCGCGCGCCGCGCCGTTCGCCATCTCGGCAGCCGCAAGGCGCCAACGTTCACACCGTTCGAACCCGAAACACCGGTTCATGACCCGGCAGAGCTCTACGGAATCGTCCCCGACGACGTACGCGTGCCCTACGACGTGCGCGAGGTGATCGCCCGGGTCGTCGACGCCTCGGACTTCGACGAGTTCAAGCAGCTCTACGGCGCAACGCTGGTGTGCGGGTTCGCCCGCATTCACGGTTACCCGGTGGGCATCGTCGCCAACAACGGCATCCTGTTCTCCGAATCGGCCTTGAAGGGCGCGCACTTCATCCAGCTTTGCAGTCAGCGCGGAATCCCGCTCGTGTTTCTTCAGAACATATCCGGCTTCATGATCGGCAAAAAGTACGAAGCCGGCGGAATTGCCAAGGACGGCGCCAAGATGGTCACCGCCGTATCCTGCGCGCGGGTGCCGAAATTCACCGTGATCATCGGCGGCAGCTTCGGCGCCGGTAACTACGGCATGTGCGGACGCGCCTTCGGTCCGCGATTCGTATGGATGTGGCCGAATGCACGCATCTCGGTGATGGGCGGCGAGCAGGCAGCCAACGTGCTCGCGCAGGTGCGGACCGACAACCTGGCGCGCAAGGGCGAAGCCTGGAGCGCCGAGCAGCAGGAAGCGTTCAAGCACCCGATCCGCGCGCAGTACGAGCATCAGGGACATCCGTACTACGCCACCGCGCGACTCTGGGACGACGGCATCATCGACCCGTGCGATACCCGCAACGTGCTGGGCCTGTGCATCTCGGCGTCGTTGAACGCGCCGGTGGAGAAGACACAATTCGGCGTATTCAGAATGTAGAGAATCGACATGAACACCGATCCCATCGTCACCGAGATCGACACACGCGGCGTTGCGTCGCTCGTCCTCGACCGCCCCGAGGTCCACAACGCGTTCGACGAGGTGCTCATTGCTCGGCTCAGCGCGGCGCTCGAGTCGCTGTCGGCGAACAACGCCGTGCGCGTGCTCAAGGTGCTCGGGCGTGGCAAAAGCTTTTCCGCCGGTGCCGATCTGAACTGGATGCGGCGCATGGCGGATTTCTCGGAGCAGCAGAACCTCGAGGACGCCGAGCGGGTCGCACGCATGTTCCACGCCCTGGCGTGCTTTCCTCGCCCGACCATCGCGGTCGTTCACGGCAATGCGTTCGGCGGCGGCGTCGGATTGATCGCCTGCTGCGACGTCGCGGTGGCGAGCGATACGGCACGCTTCTCGCTATCCGAGGTCAAGCTTGGACTCATCCCCGCCACCATCAGCCCGTTCGTGATCGAAGCCATCGGCGCGCGCCAGGCACGCCGGCTGTTTCAGACCGCGGAGCGCTTCGATGCGATCGCCGCGGAGCGCTTCGGCCTGATTCACGAGGTGTGCCCCGGCGATCGGCTCGAAGACACCGTCGAGGCTTTCGTCTCGCAGCTTTTGCAAAACGGCCCGGATGCCATGGCGGCTTCGAAATCGCTGGTCTCGGCGGTCGCCCACCGACCCATCGACGCCGAGGTGCTCGCCGATGTCGCGCGGCGCATCGCGCGCCAACGGGCTTCGAAGGAGGGCCGCGAGGGCGTCGCCGCGTTCCTCGAAAAGCGACCACCCGCGTGGATCCGTGATTGAGCATCGCGTTGCGTAAAATTCTGATCGCCAATCGCGGCGAGATCGCCTGTCGCATCATGCGCACGGCCCGGCGTCTCGGTATTCGCTGCGTTGCCGTCTACTCGGATGCGGACCGCGATGCCCTGCACGTGGAGCTCGCCGACGAGGCGTTGCGCATCGGGCCGGCTGCGGCCGCCGAAAGTTACTTGAGCGCGCCGGCCATTCTCGATGCCTGCCGCTCGAGCGGCGCCGATGCCGTGCACCCCGGCTACGGCTTTCTCGCCGAGCAGGCGGCGTTCGCCGAAGCCTGCGCGCAGGCGGGGATCACCTTCATCGGTCCGCCCGCCGCCGCCATGCGCGTCATGGGAGCCAAGGACGCAGCGCTCGATCTCGCCGCCGGCGCCGGTGTGCCGGTCCTGCCGGGCTACCGCGGCGCCGACCAGTCCGATGCGGCGCTCGCGCGCGCGGCCGACGATGTCGGCTATCCGCTGCTCATCAAGCCGGTGGCCGGTGGCGGGGGAAAGGGCATGCGGGTGGCCCGATCGGCTTCCGATTTGCAAAAAGGCCTCGTGTCGTCGCGGCGCGAAGCGCGCTCGTCATTCGGCGACGATCGTCTGCTTCTGGAGCGCTTCCTTGCGAGCCCGAGACACGTCGAGGTCCAGGTCTTCGCCGACGGGCACGGCAATGCCGTGCACCTGCTCGATCGCGACTGCTCGATTCAGCGTCGCCATCAGAAGATCGTCGAAGAGGCGCCGGCTCCGGGATTGACGAAGGCGCTGAGGGAGAAAATGGCACGCGCGGCGCTCGCGCTGACACGCGCCATCGAGTACCGGGGGGCCGGCACCGTGGAGTTTCTCGTCGACGGCTCGACAAAGGGCGGATTTTTCTTCATGGAGATGAACACGCGTCTGCAGGTTGAGCATCCGGTCACCGAAATGGTTCTCGGCTTGGATCTCGTCGAATGGCAGATCCGCGTCGCCGGTGGTGAACCATTGCCCGCCGACCAGAAGCGCATCGTTGCATCGGGCCACGCCATCGAGACGCGAATCTACGCCGAAGATCCGGATCGGGACTTTCTACCCGCAGCCGGCAAGCTGCTGCGTTTCGCCATGCCTACCATCGACGCGCGGCTTCGCATTGACACCGGGGTGCGCGAAGGCGACGCGGTGGGAATTCACTACGATCCAATGATCGCCAAGCTGATCGTGCACGGCGAAGACCGAGAGGACGCCGTGCAACGTCTGAACCGTGCACTGGATGATTGCCGCATAGCCGGGCTGCCGACTAATCTCTCGCTCCTGAAACGGATCGCATCGAGCCGCGAATTCGCGAAAACGAAAATTGATACGACATTCGTCGGGAGCATGGACATTGCGCCGCCCGAGGACAACCCGCTCGGTCTGGCGGTTGCCTGTTTGTTCGTGTTGCTCGATCGGTCGATTGCCAGCCGGCGCGCGGGAAGCGACACGCAAGATCCCCATTCGCCGTGGCACATGCTCCCCGGCTGGCGACTGAACGCTCACGGTGAAGACGTCATCGTGCTTCACCAGGGCGCGGTCACTCACCGGGTTCCGGTTTGCTACCAGGCCAACGGGTTTTCTTTAACGCTCCCCTCCCGTGAGGTCGTCGTACAAGGCCGACTCCTCGATGATGGACGACTGCTCGCATCGATCGGAGACCGGCAGATTCACGCCGATGTCGTACGCGACGGCGAACATCTCGACGTGTTCTTTTCCGGTCGGCACCTGCGCATGACGTGCGAGGATCGCGACCAGCCCGGGAGCCGGTTGGAGAGCGTCTCGGGACTTCTCGTGGCGCCGATGCCCGGACGCGTCATCTCCGTTCTAACGGACCGCGATCGCCAGGTGGCGAAGGGACAGGCGTTGATGGTCATCGAAGCCATGAAGATGGAACACACAATCAGCGCTCCCTACGATGGTACCGTCACCTCGGTCGCGTTCGCCGAAGGCGAGCTCGTCGATGAGGGCGAGGAGCTGCTCATCATCGCCGCTTGCGATGCGACCGGAGGTTCGTGATAGATTGCGGCAATGAGAGGCTTGCGCTGCGCATTACCGATTTCCTTGTAGGAGCAAGCTCATCCGCGAATGGTGCCTGACCGGCGAGCACGCCCGACCCTACACGAGATCAGGTTCAGGGGAGTTGAGTCAATGAAAAACGTGGTGCTTCCTATCCTCGTCATCGCAGTGACGGCTTTTTTCACATCGATTGCCATCGGCAGCTCCGAGACCAACTGGAAAAAGTTCGAGCTCGAATCTCAAGGTTTGACCGTTCTCATGCCCGGCACTCCGATTAAGAAGGTGCTCCACGAAAAATCATTCATCGGTGATATCACAACCGACGAGTATTATGTCAACGACGGTCGCGATTCCTATTCGGTGGAGCTTACGGATTTGCCGGGCTTCGCCGTGGCGTTCTCCGGCAGCGACGTGATCTTCGATCATGCCAAGGGGGCATTGCTCAAATCGACGCTGAGTAAATTGATTTCATTTTCCGACGTCACACTGAACGGTGTGAAAGGAAAACAACTTGTCTACGACACCCCGACCAAGCCGGATCATCCGGAGATGCAGGGCGAGGCGCGCCTTTTTCTCCGCGGCGACCGATTGTACATCGCCGACGCGGTCGTGGAGATGAGCGGAGGAAAGGAAAAGCTCAGTCGCTTCTTCTCGAGCCTCGATATCGGGAAGTAGAAACGGTCCGGTTCCCGCCCCGGCTAATCGTCGTACTCGTCGTGGAGACGAAGCCACTCCATGGTGTAAGAGAGCCCGCCCTCATCGCGTCCCTTTGGGACGAGATCGAGATAATGGTATGCGGTGATGAACATATCGAGACCGCGCTGGTATGACGAGTAGGTATGAAAAACCTCGCCGTTCTCGTCCTTGTAGAAAACGCTGACCCCGGGCGCCTCCGTGCTGGGAAAGCCTTGTCGAGCGTAATTGTAATACACGTCGCCTTTTTCGAGCTCCTCCTCTGTAAAGGAGACCTGATAATCGCGGTTGAAGTCGTTCCCCAGCGAGGACACCCACTTGAAAGACCATCCCATGCGTTTCTTGAAAGCCTCGAGGATTTCCAACGGGGCTCTCGAGACGGCGACCATCGTCACGTCGCGCTGCCGGAGATGCGGGATGGCCGGATTGAAGTGGTCCGCCAGAAAAGAGCAGCTCTTGCAACCCTCGGTCCAGTCGGGGCCGTACATGAAATGATAAACGAGCAGCTGACTCCTTCCGTCGAACAGATCGGCTAGCGTCTCCTTGCCGCCCGGCCCGTCGAAAACGTACTCCTTATCGACTCTTTCCCAGGGCAGCTTGCGCCGCTCTTTGCTGATGGCGTCGCGCATGCGGGTGAATTCTTTCTCCTTGGCCAGCAGCGCTTTGCGGGCCTCGATCCATCGTTCGTTCGATACGACGTCGTGATCAGCCATGACTCACCTCCAGGTGCAGGCAAGCGCCGGCACGCATTCGGCCGCTTGCGTGTGTTATTTTAGTGACTGCTATAATATAATCCCTGTCTCGACCGGGAGCAAGCGCGTGGATGTCTATCATGCCATTGCCGATGCGAATCGCCGCAGGCTGCTGGAGCTGCTGCACCAGCACGAGCATTCCGTCCAGCAGCTCATGCCGCATTTCGACGTCACCGTCGGCGCGGTGTCCCAGCACTTGAAAATCCTGCTCGAAAACAAGCTGGTCTCGCGGCGCAAGCGCGGACGATTCCGGTTTTACCGCGCGACACCAGCGGCGCTCAAGGAAGTCTACGAGTGGACCGAGCAGTACCGTCGATTTTGGGGCTCGCGCCTCGACCGCCTCGGCGAGTATCTGGACGATTCCGAATGAAATTCGAGATCGTCTTCGAGAGAACCTATCCGCACGCGATTGGAAAAGTTTGGGCAGCGCTCACCGATCGAGTTGCGCTTGCAACCTGGCTCATGGACACCGACTTTGTTCCCGAGGTCGGTCGCGCGTTTCGCATGTCGTGCGACGACGGCGAGGGCGGCACGGATGTTTACGCATGCCGGGTGCTCGAGCTCGAGCCGCAAAGCCTCATGGTCTGGTCGTGGGTGCTGGAAGGCAGGCAAAGCGAAGGCGAGACCATCGTCGAGTTTCGTCTCGAGGAAATTCCGCACGGCACGCGACTGATCGTGAAGCACAGCGGAGATCGCGACCCCGGTATCGTCGAGCAATTCCAGTCCGGATGGCCGGTGAAGCTCGACCAGCTCGCGGATGCGCTGCAGACGTCCCGCCGCTAACCGCCGGCAATCTTCGGAATGATGTGCACCTCGCTGTCGGGTCCGATGTCGGCGAACAATGCGTCCTGAAATATCTCGCCGTCGATGGCGACCGCGATGCCCTCCTCGAGATGCGGCGCGAGCTCGGGATAGCGTTCGCCGAGCCGGGCGATCAGCTGGCGCACATTTTTCACATCGAAGTCGAACTCGTTCCGGTCGCCACTGAAGCGCTTGAGATTGCCGTTCAGAACGATGCGCGCCACGCGCCTATTCCGCCGCGTCGGCCACCGCCGTGCTGGCTGCGTCTATGGCCGCGAGTACCTTCGGTGGCGACATGGGCAGCTCGTTGAAACGGATGCCGGTGGCCTGCTCGATGGCGTTCGCTATCGCCGCCATCGGTGGGACGATGGGCGTCTCACCGACACCGCGCACGCCGTAGCGGTGAGAAGGATTCGGCACCTCGACGATGACCGTGTCGATCATGGGCACGTCGGAGCATACCGGGATCCGGTAATCAAGGAAGCCGGGGTTCTGAAGCCTGCCGTCTTCGCCGTAGATGTACTCCTCGTTGAGCGCCCAGCCGATTCCCTGCACCGCGCCGCCCTGCATCTGGCCTTCAACGTAACCCGGGTGCACGGCCTTGCCGGCGTCCTGGACGGCGGTATAGCGCAGGATCGTCACGTGTCCGGTCTCGCGGTCCACTTCCACATCGACAATGTGGGTGCCGAAGCTCGGTCCTGCGCCCTGGGCGTTGATGGCGGCCTGGCCGACGAGCGGTCCGCCGGTCTTGTTGGCCATCGCGGCGATCTCGGCCACCGACATGGGCTCGAAGGCGCCGGCGTTGCTGCTCGCAGGCCGCGCGTGGCCGTCTTCCCATACCACCGCATCGACGGGAATGTCCCATAGCTTGGCGACACGCTCGCGCATCTTGTCGATGACGTCGCGGGCCGCCTCGACGATGGCCATGCCGCTCGCGAAGGTGGTGCGGCTGCCGCCGGTGAGAAACGTATAACCGAGCGAGGCCGTGTCGCCGATGACGGGATGGATCTTGTCGAGCTCGATTCCGAGCTCCTCGGCGGCCATCTGGCAGAGCGACGCGCGCGAGCCGCCGATGTCGGGGGTGCCGACAACCAGCTGGGCGGTGCCGTCCTCGCCGAGGTTGAGGGTCGCGCAGGTCTCGCCACCGATATTGAACCAGAACCCCGACGCCACGCCGCGGCCCTGATTGCGCCCGAGCGGCGACGCGTAGTGATCGTGGTTCTTCGCCGCCTCCAGCGTCTCGATGAGACCGACGGGTCCTAGCTTCGGTCCGTAGACCGTCTGCGTTCCCTCCCTGGCGGCGTTCTTGAGTCGCAGCTCGATGGCGTCCATGCCGAGTTTCTTCGCCAGCTCGTCGACGACACACTCGGCGCCGAACTCGGCGATGGGTGCGCCGGGCGCCCGGTACGCGGCCACCTTGGGACGATTGGTGACCACGTCGTAGCCGACGGATCGCACATTGTCGACATCGTAGGGCGCGAACACGCACATGCAGCCCGGCTGCACCGGGGAACCCGGAAACGCGCCGGCCTGGTAATGCAGCAGAGCATCGGCCGCGGTGATGCGTCCGTCCCTGGTCGCGCCGATCTTGATGCGCATGTGGGCGCCCGACGTCGGACCGGTCGCGCGGAACACTTCCTCGCGCGTCATGACCATCTTCACCGGCCGACCGGCCTTTCGCGACAAAGCGAGCGCCAGGGGCTCCAGATAGACCACGGTCTTGCCGCCGAACCCGCCGCCGATCTCGGAAGCCGTCACGCGCAGCTTCGAGACATCCATGCCGAGAAGCTTCGCGCAGTGTCCGCGCACGATGAAATGGCCCTGGGTGGTGCAAAACAGATCCGCCTTCCCGTCTCTGGAGACGTTGGCGAGGCACGCATGGGGCTCGATGTACCCCTGATGCACGGGCTTGGTCGTGAACTCGCGCTCGACGATGACGTCGGCCTCGGCGAAACCCGCCTCGACATCGCCCTTCGAAAACTCGACCCGCTTGGCAACGTTGGACGGTTTGTCCGGCGCCGGGTCGACACCTTCGGTGATCAGGTGCTCGTGGAGCAGCGGCGCATCCGGCTTCATGGCATCCAGGACGTCGATGACGTGGGGCAGCACCTCGTACTCCACCTCGATGAGCGACAATGCCTTACGGGCCACGGATTCACTCACGGCGGCAACCGCGGCTACCGCGTGGCCCTCGTAGAGAGCTTTCTCACGGGCCATGACGTTTCGCGTGATGTCGCGATAGTTCACCATCATCTCGCCCGCCGGCACCATCTCGGAAGGCAGATCGCGGATGTCGTCCTTGTTGATGACGGCCTTCACACCGGGCAGTGCCGCCGCCTTCGAGAGATCCATGGAGACGATGCGTGCGTGGGGATGCGGGCTTCGCAGAACCTTGCCGATCAGCATGTTTGCCACGTGCATGTCGGCGCCGAAGTTGGCGCGACCCGTCACCTTGTCTACACCGTCGGGCCGCAGCTGCCGTGTTCCGACCCACTTGTGCATCTTGCCCTCGGAACCAGAGCGGTTGTCCTTGTTGTCATTCATGATCAACTTGCCCTCATCTCGGCCGCCGCATCCAATACGGCGCGTACGATTTTGTCATAGCCAGTGCACCGGCAGAGATTTCCGGCGAGCCAGTATCTGACCTGGGTCTCTGTCGGGTCCGGATCGATGTCGAGGAGCGCTTTCGCGGCGACCAGAAAGCCCGGCGTGCACACTCCGCACTGCAGGGCAGCATGCTCGAGGAATTTCTGCTGCAGCGGATGCAGCTCCTCGCCGTTGGCCATGCCTTCGATGGTTTCGACGCGGCTGCCGTCGGCCTCCACGGCGAGCACCAGACAGGCGCACACCAGCCGCCCGTCGAGCATCACGCTGCAGGCACCGCAGTCGCCGGAGGCGCAGCCTTCCTTGCTTCCCGTCAGACGCAGCTCGTCGCGCAGAACGTCCAGCAACGTCTGCTGCGGCTCGCACAGGAACTCGACGCTGTCGCCGTTGATTGTGGTGAGCACGTGGGACTTCGACATCAATGACTCCTCGCCCGGTCGAGCGCGATATTGCAGGCGCGGCGCGCCAGCACCCCGGCGACCTTGGTGCGGTACTCGATGGTACCGCGCTTGTCGTTCACGGGTTTGCAGGCGGCGCGCGCCGCCGCCGCCATGTTCTCCAGATCCATTTTCTCCACCTTGGTGCCGACCAGCGCGGCGCCGGCGTCGGGCACGAGTATCGCCGTGGGCGCCACCGCGCCGAGCGCCACACGCGCCGCGCTGCACACGCCTGAGGCGTCGAGGGTGAGATTCACTCCCACGCCGACGACCGCGATGTCCATTTCCGTGCGCGGGATGAAACGCAGATACGCATCGGCGGCGCGCGCCGCCCGCTCGGGAAGAAACAACGATACGACGAACTCGCCCCGGGCGAGCGACGTCTTCCCGGGCCCGGTGCAGATATCCTCGACGGGCACCTCGCGAATTCCGTCGGGACCCGCGACCCGGCAGATCGCCGCCGCGGCGATCAGCGCCGGAACCGTGTCGGCGGCCGGGGAGGCGTTGCACAGGTTGCCGCCCATGGAGGCGCGACCCTGAATCTGGGTCGATCCAATCAGCTCGACGGCCTCGACGACACCCGGCCAGGCCGCTTTGAGCGGCGCGTGCTCGCCGATCTCGGCGCCGCTGACCGCGGCGCCGATGCGATAGCCACCGTTCTCGGCGGCGATCTCGCGAGTCTCGCGTATGTTCTTGATGTCGACCACCAACGCGGGATCGCGCACGCCGGCGCGCAGTTGCACGAGCAGATCGGTGCCCCCCGCCAGAACGCGCACTTCGCCGGCCGCGCCGGCGAGCAGGGAGACCGCGCCGTCGATGGATTGTGGGGATTCGTATTGCATGTAGTGCCTTTTACAGAAATATACCGCAGTCGATCAGAATGCCCGAGATCGATGCCGAATCTCAAGCAGTGGGTCGAACGGTGCCCCTTCGGGCGCGGGCATGCCCGGCAACCAAGCCTCGTTTGCGAGCAAGCTCGCGCCTACAAGGACCCGGTTCGGTGAGCAGGTGGATCCGCCCCCCTCAAAACCAGCGCATCAGCCGGGGAACCCGTTCTCGACTTCCACGAAAGTATCGGCAAAGAATCCGTTGAAATGCGTGGCGACGGCATTGCTGTAGGCGCCAATCTGGCCAATCTCGATCCAGTCGTCCTCGCGCACATCGGCAGGCAGCCGGAAGCGGCTCGGCAGCACGTCCACGGAATCGCAGGTAGGCCCGTAGACCGTGTAGTCCCGCATCTCGTCGCACGGCTCGCCGTCGAGGCGAATCAGCCGAACCGGCAGCTGCATTTTCGCCACCATCATCTCCGATAGGCTGCCGTATATGCCGTCGTTGATGTAGATCTCGTCTTCTTTCCTGAGCAGCACCTGCGCCAGCAGCGAGCAGCCGTTGGCAACGATGGCGCGCCCGGGCTCGCACATGAGCACGCAATCGTTGCGCAATCCGAGTGTCTCGATGCCTTTCTTGATGGCCGCCACGTAGTCGTCGATGGGCGGCACGGTTTGACCGGGATAGGCGATGGGAAAGCCACCGCCCACATCCAGAATGTGCAGATCCACGCCGGACGCCGCAATGACATCGCCCGTGATGCTGAGCGCCTGGCGATAGGCATCCGGCGTCAGGCACTGGGATCCGACGTGAAACGACAGCCCGGGGCGCAGCCCTTCGTGGTGCACCTGGCGAAGCAGCTCGGCGGCCAGGTCCGGCGGGGCGCCGAACTTCGCGGAGAGATTGTAGAGCGCCGGTGCCTCCGGGGTCTTCAAGCGCACCACGATGGCGACGCCTTCGCCGCCCGTGGCATCGAGGACCTTGGCGAGCTCGGCCGGATGGTCGACCACGAAGCACTTGACGCCATAGGCCCGATAAGCCATGGCAATCACCGCGCGGCTCTTGACCGGATGCATGAAATACGCGGATGCGTCACGAAACGCTTCGCGAACCTGGGCAATCTCGGGCAATGACGCGGTATCGAAATGATGAATGCCGGCATCGTAGAGGGCCTTCAGGACCCGCGGATGAGGATTGCACTTGACGGCGTAGAGCACGCGGCCGGGGAAGTCCTCGAGAAAGCGGCGCGCCGAGGCCTCGAGTGCGCGGGGCGCCAGGCAGTAAACCGGGTAGCTCGGCGTCAACGCCTCGGCGACGGCGCGCGCGTCGGCGTAGATTTTCTGCTTGATGGGCTGCACGCAGGCCATGGATGACTCAGTTCGCTGCCGGTAAGGGCAATAAGAATATATCGGTTGCCGCCCACGGGCCCTTGAGGGCGCCGGTGGGTGCGCGGCGGAAGTCGTTCAGGAGCGGGGCCGGCACCGCAGGTACTGATTAGGATAGGCGACTTCGGCGCCGAGTTCCGCCGCCGCGTGCCAGGGCCAGCGGGGGTCGTAGAGCATCCCCCTGGCGAGCGCCACCATGTCCGCGCGACCGTCGGCGATGATCTCCTCGGCCTGGCGCGGGGCGGTGATCAGTCCCACCGCCATGGTCACGAGACCGGTCCGCTTGCGCACCTGCTCGGCGAAGGGCACCTGGTAGCCGGGTCCCACGGCGATGGTTTCGCCGGCGGCGATGCCGCCGCTCGAGACATCGATCCAGTCGCATCCGCGCTCGCCGAGCCGCCTGCCGAATTCCACGCTGTCCTCGACGCGCCAGCCCCCCTCCAGATAGTCCCGGGCCGATATGCGCATGCCCAGCGGCTTGTCGTCCGGCCACTCGGCGCGCACCGCGTCGAACACCTCGAGGGGGAAGCGCATGCGGTTATCGAGGCAGCCGCCGTAGGCGTCTTCGCGCCGGTTACTGATGGGCGAGAGAAACTGGTGCAGAAGATAGCCGTGAGCGCCGTGGAGCTCGATGGCGTCGAA
Source organism: Gammaproteobacteria bacterium (assembly GCA_041581935.1). Classification (GTDB taxonomy): domain Bacteria; phylum Pseudomonadota; class Gammaproteobacteria; order HK1; family HK1; genus JAABYT01. Next base: position 13,665 of record JBFICP010000026.1, read on the forward strand.
GCCGATGCGCAGCGCGCGACGCGTGGCCGCGGCAAACGCTTCCACCAGTGCCGCTATCTCGTCGCCGCTCAACGCGGACGGCGGCGGCGACGCATCGTTCGCCGCGATGGCTGACGCGGACACTGTCGGCCAACCACCCGCATCCGGAAGCAGCGGGGCGCGGCCCTCCCAGGGCGGCAACGTCGAGGCCTTGCGTCCCGCATGGGCCAGCTGAATGCCAATCTTGATGTCGCTGTGGCGGCGGCAGAACGCCACCACGCGGGCAAGTCCGCGCTCGTTGTCGTCGTCGTAGAGCCCCAGACAGTGAGGCGAGATGCGCCCGCGCGCCTCGACGTTGGTCATCTCGACCATCAGCATCCCGGCCCCGGAAACGCTGAATTGGCCAAGATGCATCAGATGCCAGTCACCGGCGGTGCCGTTGTGCGCGGAGTACTGACACATGGGTGACACCACGATACGGTTCGCCAGGCGCACACCACGAAGCTCGATGGGAGTGAAAAGCTTGCTCGACATCGGTCCGGACCATCTCCTACAGGTGCCGTATTTCAATTTCGGGGTTTACAATGAGGCAGCAATCTTCCCGTCACCCCGGCGACAAAGCAAGACGATCCCGCGTCATGGCCATGAATCTCCCCGAGCGAGTGCGCCTGGTCGAAGTCGGTCCTCGCGACGGCTTGCAGAACGAGCCCCAGTCGGTTTCCACCGAGACCAAGATCGCATTCATCAACCGATTGTCCGTATGCGGACTGCCGGCGATCGAGGCGGGGGCCTTCGTGTCGCCGCGCTGGGTCCCCCAGATGGCCGACAGCGCCGAGGTCCTGGCCGGAATCGAACGCCGAGCCGGTGTCGCCTATCCGGTACTGGTGCCGAACATGAAGGGATTCGAGGCGGCCACGCAAGCCGGCGCCACCGAGATTGCGGTGTTCGCGGCCGCCTCCGAGTCGTTCTCCCGTCGAAACATCAACTGCAGCATCGACGAAAGCCTGGATCGATTCCGGCCGGTGATCGACGCAGCGAAGCAGTGCGGGGTTCGCGTGCGCGGTTACGTTTCCTGCGTGCTCGGTTGTCCCTACGAGGGTGAGGTGGAGCCGCGAGCCGTCGCCGAGGTCGCGGCGGCGCTCTATCGCATGGGTTGCTACGAAATCTCGCTGGGCGACACCATCGGCGTCGGCACACCCGGACGCGCGAGGGCCATGATCGAATCGGTTGCCAGCGATGTTCCCATGCAATGCATCGCGGGACACTTCCACGACACGTACGGCCAAGCACTCGCCAATATTTTCGCCTGCCTGGAAATCGGCATCGCGGTGTTCGACGGCTCCGTCGCAGGCCTTGGCGGGTGTCCCTATGCGCGCGGTGCGACGGGAAACGTCGCGACCGAGGATGTGCTCTACATGCTCTCGGGGCTCGGAATCGAAACCGGTGTCGATCTCGAAGGATTGATCGCGGCCGGCCGCTTCATCAGCGACGCCCTCGGGCGCCGTCCGGCTTCCAGAGTGTCACTGGCAAAGCAGAGTTGACCGGGTCGCCGCACACGCGAAGGTGACGGCGTTTACCTCGCCCGAATCGAATTAAAAACAAGATGTCAATTGCGGGTAACGACGGCGTTGCGACGTAGCAGATGGTTACGTGCCGAGATTGCCGCGCGCGCTGGCCCGGTTGCACTGGACGAGCCTCAGGTTTGTTGCGATTCCGGGTCAGGCGGTCCCTTCAACTCGACGGTATTGCCATCGGGGTCTCGGAGGTAGATCGAGGGCCCGCTGCCTTCGGCGCCATAACGCCGCTCGGTAGGCCCGGCGTCGATACCCAGACTGCTCAGACGCTCGCGTATGCCGGCCTCGTCGAACGGATCGACGCGCAGGCAGAAATGGTCGAGGTTGCGGCCCTGCTCGCCGGGTGCCGCGCCGCCCTTCCTGCCGAGCTCACTGTCGACGGGGACGATGTCCAGGAGCGAGCGGCCGGCGCGCAGCTGTATCAGGCCGATGTCTCGCAAATGGCGCTCGACCGACATGCCGAGCACGTCGGTGTAAAACGCCACCATCTCGTCGGGACTCGCCGTGCGAAGAACCAGGTGATCGATGTCTCGTACGCGAATCATGGCGCGAGGCATTCAGTCGGCTCTGATTTTCACATACGAGCCGGGCGCATCCTCGATCACCGTCAATTTACCATCACCGGGCACGCGCGCCGGGACCTTCTGCCCGTTGTAACGCTGCACCCACTTCTTCCAGTCGAGCCACCAGGAACCTTCGTGGGGCTGCGCGCCGGCAAACCACGTCTCGCAACTTTCAGGCAGCTCGTCGTTGGTCCAGTATCCGTACTTTTTCGCCGATGGCGGATTCACGATCCCGGCGATGTGTCCGGACATGCCGAGCACGAATCGCACCGGCCCGGACAGAAGCTGGGTACCTGCATACGTGGATTTCCACGGGGCGATGTGATCTTCCTTCGTAGAGATGAAATACGCCGGTGTCTTCACTCTAGCGAGATCGATACCGACATCGCCGAAAGTTAGAGCGTTAGGTTTGCACAGTAGGTTCTTCTCGTAGAAATTGTGCAGGTAAAAGCTGTGCATCTTGCACGGCATGCGCGTCGAGTCGGAGTTCCAGTAGAGCAGGTCGAAGGGAAACGGATCCTTGCCCATCAGGTAATTGTTGACCACGAAGCCCCAGATGAGATCGTTCGCTCTCAAGAGATTGAACGCCTCCGCCATGTCGGAGCCTTCGAAGTAGCCGGTCTTGGCCATCTGCTCGTCCATCTTCGTGAGCTGCTCTTCGTCGATGAAAACACCGAGCTCACCGGGCTGCGAGAAATCCATCATGGTGACGAAAAAAGTCGCAGCCTTGATGCGGGCATCACCCTTCTCCGCCATGTAGGCGAGCGTGCACGCGAGCAGCGTTCCACCCAGGCAATAGCCGATGACCTTGCAATCGCGTTCCCCGGTCGCCTGCTCGATGGCGTCGAGCGCTTCCAGGGGTCCCTCGTGCATGTAGTCCTCGAACTCCTTATGCGCGAGGCTCTTATCCGGATTGATCCACGAGATGACGAACACGGTGTGACCCTGGTCTACCGCCCACTTGATGAACGAGTTCTTCGGGCGCAGGTCGAGTATGTAGTACTTGTTGATCCAGGGTGGAATGATCAGCAATGGTCGCTTGTAGACGGTGTCGGTGCTCGGCGCGTACTGGAGTAGCTGCATGAGATCGTTCTGGTAGACCACCTTGCCTGGTGTGACCGCGACGTTCTCGCCCAGCTTGAAGCGTTCCAAATCCGTCATCTTGACGCGCAGCTTGCCCTTGCCGCGATCGAGATCGTCGAGGAGATTGCTCAAGCCCGTGAGCAGATTCTCGCCGCCGGTCTCCAGCGTGCGGCGCAGCACTTCGGGATTGCTCATGGCGAAATTGGTCGGCGCCACGGCGTCGATGTACTGGCGGGTGTAGAAGTCCGCCTTCTCGGCCTCATGGGCATCGAGGCCCTCGGTCGTGCGCACGCACTCGTGCAGATACCGCGAGGCGAGCAGATAGGACTGCTTGATGTAGTCGAAAACGGGGTTTTCGCTCCACTCCTCGTCCTTGAAACGCCGATCGCCGGCGTCGGGCTCGATGACGGGCTCGGCCTCCTCGCCCATCATGCGCTTGAGGTTTGCCTGCCAGAGCCGGGTGTAGTCCTGCCAGAGCTTCATCTGGGTTTCCATGACCCGGGCGGGGTCCGCCATCATCTTCGCCATCAGCTCCTGGAAGCTGCGGGCCATGTCCACGGGGTCGAGCACATGGTAGTCGCCGGCGCCGTCCTCAGCGTGGCGCTCGACGAATTCGCCCACCAGCCGCTGGCTCTTCTCGGCGATGCGGCTCATGATCTCGCCGACCTTCTCCGGATCCGGCATTTTCGGCTCAGCGGCTTCGCGCTCGCTCATGATGGTGTCCTCGTCTGGCCGCGCGGAAGGATTTTGTTGCATCGCAACAAAAAATCACGATAACGCGATTCGAAAGCCGGCGCAAGCCGTGCACGGGCGCACGCCCCCCTCAGCACGCCGCTTCGGGTGCGGGTGGAATCGAGTAGGTGCCGGTGGCGTGGGCCACCAGATCCTGCGCCTCGCCGGCGTGCAGGTGCACCTCGCCCACCGCCAGGCGTTTTCCGAGCTTCAGGATTCTGGCGTGGGCCGTCACGTCTCCGGGCCGGGGCCGGCGCAGGAAGTTGATGCTCAGATTGATGGTCACGGCCAGATCCACCCGCCCGATGAGACTCAGAACCACCCCGTACAGCGCAAAGTCCGCCGCCGCCATCATCACCGGGCCGGAGACGGTACCCCCGGGGCGGATGAACTCGTCGCGGAAGGGAATGCGGATGGTGACCGCGCCGGGCTGCACCGATTCCACCCGCATCGCGAGGCTGCCTACCAGAGGCACGTTCTCCCGGGCCATCGCCGCGAGCTCCTCTGCACTGATTTTTGCCTGCTCCATCCCTGCTTCCCGCGCAATTGCGCCGAACGGAGCTTGCAATGAACCATCGGGAATGGTTCATTGCAAGCTCGACGCCACCCGGAGAGCCCGCGCAATGAGCACACCCGCCAGCGACATCGCCGCAGATGAGGTGCTGATTCGCGAAGACGACGCGAGCGTCTGCACGCTGACCCTCAATCGCCCGCATCAATACAATGCGCTTTCCGAGGATCTCATCGAGGCGCTGCAGCGCACCCTCGACGACATCGCCGACGACCGATCGGTGCGCGTCGTCGTGCTCACCGGCGCCGGCCGCGGATTTTGCGCCGGTCACGATCTCAAGGAGATGCGTGCCCACTCCGACCAAACTTATTTCAAAGATCTGTTTGCGCGCTGCAATCGCATGATGCAGAGCATCGTGGCGCTGCCGCAACCCGTCATTGCCAAGGTGCATGGTCTCGCCACCGCCAACGGATGCCAGCTTGTATCCATTTGCGATCTCGCGGTGGCGGCGGACAGCGCGCAGTTCGCGCTCTGCGGCGTGAAGCTCGGCCTGTTCTGCAGCACACCGAGCGTCGGCATCAGTCGAACTCTTTTGCGAAAGCGGGCGTTCGAGATGCTGGTGACGGGCGAGTTCGTCGACGCGCAGACCGCCGTGCACGACGGTCTGATCAATCGCGCCGTGCCCGAGTATCAGCTGGATGCAGAGGTCCGGCGCCTCGCCGAGACCATCATCGCCAGCCCGGCGGTGGCCATCGATATCGGCAAGAAGATGTTCTACCGCCAGATCGAGCTCGGCCTCGAGGATGCCTTCGACTACGCGGGGGATGTCATGGCCCGCAACATGCTGGAGGACGATGCCCGGGAAGGCATTGCGGCGTTCCTCGAAAAACGCAGTCCCAAGTGGCGCCGCCGGTAACTCGGACGGTGCGCCTCAACGGCGCTTGACACCCATCGGCAGACGATCGAGGCGGGCCATCTCGTCGCGGGAGAACAGTTGCGGATCGGCGAGATACTCGAGCAGAAGGTCGGTCATGTCGACCCCCCAGAAAAGCTCACCGCCGATGGCAAAGGTCGGCACCCCGAAGATACCCAGGCGAATCGCCTCCTCGGTGTTGTCTCGTAGCGCGTCTTTCACTGCCTGTTGCGATACGAGCGCGTCGGAATCCTCGGCCTCCAGCCGTTCCGCCAGCAGTTTCCAATTGTCGTCCGACTGAATGTCACGCCCTTCGGCGAATATGAATTCGAATATGGCGCCGATGATCGCGGGCTCGGTGCCGAGCGCGATGCACAGGCGCAGCGCGCGCAGCGGATTGAAGGGGTGCACGCTCGGAAACTTGAAGGGAATGCCTGCGCGCTCGGCCAGCCATTGACACTGGCGATAGGTCTGCCGGCGCTTGGCGGGGATCTCCGCCGGGCCGATCTGGCCCCAATGCTTGAGAAGTCCGGCAAACAGAATCGGACGGTAGCGGATCGCGAGGCTGTCCGGCAGCCGCTTGAACTGCATCAGCTGCAGGTAGGCATAGGGCGAAACGAAATCGAAGTACCAGTCCGCTTGCATAAGACGCTCCTTATCCGGCGGCATTACATCGGGCGCTCACGGTCCTGACAGTGGATTCTCCAGCCATGTGATTTCCGGCGCATGTCGCCCACCGGGAACATCGTTTCAACCGTTTCGCATGCCCGTCTTCGCTCAACCGTCACCGACCACGTAGATGTAGCCGGCGCCGCGCACGGTCTTGATGATCTGCGGCTTAGCCGGGTCCGGCTCGATTTTGCGCCGCAGGCGAGTGATGCGGATGTCGATACTGCGATCGAACGGCTCCCAGTCGCGATTGTGAGCGAGATTGAGCAGCTGATCCCTGCTGAGCACCTTGTTGGGATGATCGGCGAAGGCCTTGAGCAAATCGTATTCCATGCTGGTGATCGTGATCTCGTCACCGTTCGCATCGAAGAGCCGACGCGCGTCCGTATCCAGGCTGCAGTCACCGAAGCGCATTCTCCCATCGGCCGCCGTCGACTGCGCCGACGGCGCGGCGTGCTCGAGACGCCGAAGCACGCTCTTGATGCGGGCAAGCAGCTCGCGCGGCTCGAAGGGCTTGGTCACGTAGTCGTCGGCGCCAACCTCCAGCCCGACGATCCGATCCACCACCTCGGCCGCGGCGGTCAGCATGATGATGCCGACGGGATGATTATCGCGCAGGAACCGCGCCAGGCTGATTCCGTCCTCGCCGGGCATGTTGAGATCGAGCACCACGAGATCGAACAGCTGCTCATCGATGAGCGCGCGCAGCTTGGCGCCATCCTCGGCCACCTCCACGTCGAATCCATGGCGGCCCAGATAGCGGTGCAGCATGAACCGCACGTCAGAGTCGTCGTCGACAACCAGGATACGCGGATTGTCGCTGTATTTTGTACTGCTCACGGCACCAATCATGCGCCGAACTACCGGTCTCGTATCTTACACCCTCGACGAGTTGCAGGTGACCATTCTGCGCGTCTGAATCTCGAAGATTCTCAATAGCCCTCGTCGAGCAACGGAAAGGCGCTCAGCACGTGCGGTCGGTCGACCGGTAACGCCTCGTGGAGATACGTCGCATCTAGCGCGCTGCAATTTCCGACTCCGAGCAGGCCCAGGCATGTTCTGATTTCGGCCTCCAGGAGTTCCAGAACCCGTTCGATACCCGGTTCGCCGCCACCGGCAATGCCGAATCCGAACATGCGACCGATACCGACTGCGTCCGCGCCGAGCGCGATTGCCTTGACCACATCGGTGCCACGCAGGACACCACCGTCGACCAGAACAC
>JBFICP010000027.1:0-20078 GCA_041581935.1 Gammaproteobacteria bacterium
GCACGACCCACCGCGGCGTCGACGCGCTCGCTTTCGACGCCACGTCACGCGTGCTCGCGAGCGGCGACTGGGACGGCCGCATCGCGCTGCGCGCGCCGGGCCGCGAGCGACCCCAGAGAGTGTGGCAGGCTCACGACGGCTTCGTCGGAGGTATCGCGTTTGCCGGTGACGAGCAGCTGATCTCCGGTGGCCAGGACGGGCGGCTGGTGCTGTGGACACTCGGTGGCGCGCCGCGCCGGATTGTCGACACGGGCAACGGGATCTCCCATCTGGCGGTGCTGAACGGCCGGGTCGTCACCGGGCACTACGATGGAAGCGTCCGTGCCTGGACGCTGCCCGCGCTCGAAAACGTCATGCACCTCACGCTGCACGGCCCCGAGCCGGTCGCCGCCCTGGCCGTCGATGCTGAAAGCGGGCGTATCGCCTCGAGCGGCTACGGCGGGCGGGTTTTTCTCGTCGAGGAATTTTCACAACCCCGTGAGCTCGCGCGTGCGCCGATGGATACCGTGAGCCTGAGCCTCGTGCCCGGCGGCCGCGTGCTCTTCGGCGGCGGCTGGTTGCGACTTTACCGGTGGAACCTGGTCACGGGCCGCTTCGAAACCCTGTCGACGCCGCACTGGGGATCCATTGCCGCGCTTCAGTACCTGCCGCGGGAAAGAGTGCTCGCGAGCATCAGCCGCGTAAACGACAGCTCGATTTTTTTTCTCGATCCGGACACCGGAAAGGGCGTGCGCCACTTCAAGCGACAGGCCATTTGCGGAAGCACCGTGCGGGTATCACCCGACGAGCGATACATGGCGGCGAGCGGCGACGACGGCGTGGTCCGGATCTGGGATCTGGCGGCCGTTTCCGGCCGGTGATTGAACGCCGTGTGGCGACTACGGGCCGGCGCGCTCCGCCTCCCGAAGTTGCTGGCGGGCAAGCCTGAGTTTGCGCTCGGCTAGCCCGATACGTTCGGGGGTCGCGTGCTTTTTGCTATCCATAACGCTCGCCAGGAAGGCCTCGGCATCGCGCACTGCCTGACGCGCCTTGGCCAGACGAGTCTCGTTTTTGCCCCGTGCCGCCGCAGCGTCGTCGCGCTGCTTCGCGAGGCGCTCGGCGGCAGCATCCATCCCCTGCTTGCGCTGTCGCCCCTCCTCGACGATGGCTGGATCAGTTCGGGGAACGCGGATCGTTTCAATCGAGGATGCAGAAGCCGGTCGCGTGTCCGAATAGGTGACGCCGCCGTCCGCGTGCACCGACTTGTAGGCGTGTATGGACTGCGCGAAGGACGGGCCGCAGATACAAAAGATAGCCAGGACGGCAACCAAACGCATTGAACAAATCCGGCGCATTCGAGTTTCTGAGCGGTATTTTAGCCAATCACCTTAGCCACCATAAGCAATGGCTTTACTCGGCGCCGGACGGCTGGCGTTTCTCGACCGCATGCGCCCAATGCCCGGTAAACTCCCCGATGGCCTCGAGGGCGGGGCCGCCGGCGGTCCCAAGGGCCTCGGCGCGAAGTTGAATGATTACGAGCGTATAAGCCGTCAGCGCCACCTGATCGTTTCTCCGCCTGGCTTCGCGGTGCAGCTGGCGGAATCGATAAAGAACCTGATCGCGACTCTCGGCGTGATTTTCCAGATGCGCGTGCGCTTCCTCCAGGTGCTCGAGGATCGAGACGGCGGTATCGCGTACCCGATCCACGGGCAAGGACTTGATCGCGGAGTCGACGATGATCGCCGCGTCACGGTTGAGTCGCTTCGCTTCGCGTTGCGGATTGTCAAATAGCGATTTGAGCACCTCGAGCACGGCTGCATCTACTTGGTATCTACTTGGTATCTACTTGATCAGCCCCTTCAGCAGTCCCTTGACCTTGTCACCACCGATCTTCTCACCGATCTTCTCACCAACCTTCTCCTCGATCAGTTCCTTGGCTTTGCCCTTGGCGAGCGATTGCGCCAATGCTTCGGTATCGAGCGCATACTTCGGCTCGGCGAAGCTGCCCGTCACTCGGATGGGAATGGGAATGCCGACGAGTTCGTCGAGGTTTTGGCCTCCCTGCCCCTCGAGCGACTTGACCAAGGTCGCCTGAATTCGGTAATCGAGGCTCTCAGCGGGCAGGTTGGCGGTGCCCTTTCCGTTTATCCGCAGCAGCGGCGTCATGGCAACGAAATCTTCATTGGTCGCAACGCCGTTGGTGACGCGCATGCTGCCTCTTAGCTCGCTGAAGTCGGTCTTCTGCTCCACCTCCGCTGGCGGCAGCTTGATCCCCTTGATGCGTGCGTGGGCCTCGCGAATCATGCGCGCGATGTTGACACCGTTGATGGCGCCGTCGGTGAAGGCGAAGCTCGCGCTTCCATTGAGAGACTTCGTAATCTCGTCGGGTGTCACGCCGGCGGTCTGCATGGCGACATTGACATTGCCCATGCCCGTGAGGCGATCGGTGCCCTGGAGATCCTTGAGCAGCGGTCCCGCCAGAATACCCGCGAGGTTCTCGTCGACGCTGATACGCGGCGTATCCCCGCGCGCATCGACCGTGATGTTGCCGCGATAATTGCCGTTGTAGAGATTGGCGCCGATGGGATTCAGTCGAATCAGCCCGTCCTTCGCCGTCACCGACATGTCGACGTCACTCATATTCAGTTTCGCGGCCTTGAGCTTGCCGATGTTGACCCGTCCGACGACGTCGAGCCGGCGCAGCGTCTCGTTCGGCACCTGACCCGCGCCACCGGCGGCCGCGCCTGGACTCGCCGCCACCGGCGTGGAGGCCTCGCTCTTGTCCTTTTCGGGCGGCATGTAGCGGTCCGCATCGATGGCGTCCAAGGCAAGGTCGAAGCGCAGCGCCTGGGATTTGATGTCGGCAATCGACAATTCGCCTTTAAGCGTCGAGTCGTCCAGTCGCACCGTGAGCGGCTTCACGACGAGCTGGTTGGGCCGGCCTCCGATGGTGGCGTCGAGGGACACGCGGGTGAGTGCCTTCGGATCCGCCGTCTGAAAGGGCTCTTTGGACAGCGCCGCGAGCAGCTTCTTCGGATTGAACTCCTCGATGCGGATATTGCCCTTGGTGGTCGGCGCACTGTCGATGTCGCTGACCCGCAGCTCCCCGTTGAGCTTCAGCTCCTCGGCCTCGAGCGCGAGCTTCTCCACCACGAGCGTCTGCTTGCCGGCATCGTGCGTGACGTTCGCCGCAAGCGCGACGCGTGCCTTTCCCTGCGGAAGCTGCGGGCCTGCGAACGTGCCCTCGACCTCGAGGCCGTCGACGCGCGCGATCTTCGCACCCGTATCGTAGTCGAGCCGGCCGGCGGCTGTGATGTGACCGCTGATCGCCGGATCCCCCGCCTGCAGGTCGAGCGCGAGCGCGAGATCCACCGGCTCGCCGGGAGTCAAGGCACCCGTCTGCACGCTGAGATTGCTGATCTCGTAGTGCTGATTCTGGGTCGCATCGTCCCAGCTCAAATTGGCGTCGCGTATGTCGACGCCGCCGACGGCGAGAGCAACCGCCGCCGTGCCGTCGGAGGTGTCGGAATCACCCTTCGACCCAGGCGCGCCGGGCGGCTCGGCGCCACCGGCTTTTACCAAATCGTCCCAATTGGTGCGCCCGCTCGCGTCGCGGGCGAGATTGAGCCTCAATCCCTGCACGGTGACGGTATCCATCTCCAGGCGCTTCGAGAGCAGCGGCAGCAGCTTGACGCGAATCGCCACCTTGTCGGTGCTGGCGAAAATCGGCGCGGAGAAGCCGGCCGCGTTGCTGAGCGAGGTTTTGCCGAGCTCGACACCGAGCCACGGAAACACGCTGAGCTCGATGTCTCCCGCGATGTTGAGATCCCGCCCGGTGCGCGCCTTGACCTGGTCCACAAGCGCCTGCTTGTGGTCGTTGGGATCGATCAGCAGCGGCAGCAGGATCGCCGCCGATACCAGCAACAGGACAATGACGCCGACGACGGCGGCCAACCACTTGAGCAGACGTTTCATGAGCTCTCCCCGTTTTCGCGCGTGGCTATTGTACACGCCCTACCAGCCGCCGCCGCCACCTCCACCACCACCGCCTCCCGAGGATCCGCCGCCACCGGAGCCCGACGACGAGCCAGGCGCCGTGGAAGAAGACGAGACGGTGCTGCTCAATGAGGAGCCGAGGGAGGACGCAAAGGCGCCCGCCGAGTGGCCGCGCCAGCGCGTCCCGCGGTACCAATTCGGCTGGCGGTAGCTGCCGTCTCGCCGGGCCTGCTCGATGATCGCGCTGAATTTTTCGCCCCATACGTCTGCAACGTCCAGGGCCAGGGCGTAGGGCAGATAGCGCTCGAAGAGCTGAGGCGTTTTCTCCGGCGGATTCTTGAAGCGCAGCTCATCGCGCTCTGCCACCACAAGATATTCGCGAAACCCTTCGACCTCGTCGAGCAACTTTCGTCCAATCCGGGTCGGCGCCTTCATCAGCTCGTAGAAAAGCCAGTTGACCGACAGCAAAACGAGCAAAATCACCACCAGCGCCACACCGGCAGCCTTCGCGAGGAACACGATGCCCATGATTTCCCCGCCGAAAAACGGCAGTGCGAACAAGCTGATGAACACGGCGCGCCCGAAGCCGGCGATACCGCCCACGTTTTGCCAGGCCAGGTACACCGACCTGCCGAGGGCGAGAACCCCAAAAGTCCAGACCGACAGCCACACCACCATGAATCCGGCGGCCGCAATCTCCGGTATCCCAGAGCTCATGATCACGACGCCGGCGAGCACCAGCACGCTGATGATGACACCCAGCACCGTGAATCCCGCGTTGATCTTGAAATAGCGCTTCTCGTAATCGGCTTCCAGAGAATTGTTATGTGCGCGGATGGCGGACTTGATGCGCTTGTGGTTGGACTGCTTGAGTGTCAATCGGTCACCGTCCGTGAAAAGCGTGCGAAGCAGCGCCGACTCGCCGGCCGCCGGTTTTCCCGTGGCCCCGGGGAGCTTCTCGAGCGCATAGTCGCCGTCGTCGTCGTGGATGATCAAATGACGGTTTACGGCCAGGTTGATCAACGCCGACGAGAATGTCTTTTCGTCATATCCCATGCGTTTCACGTAGCGCATGGAGGCCGGCGAATGGCGCTTCGGCGGCGTATAACGGGGAATCACGATGCCGGGCCGCGGGTCGCGGCCGACGCGGTTCCAGGCCACCGCGTAATACGCGAGCAGAATCAACAAGCCGATTCCGCCCGCCAGCAGCCCGCCGTTGTCCTCCATGAACCACTGCAGGCGCCGGCGGCCGCTCGGCTCCACGATGTGGCCCTTGGGCCAGCTGACCACGATGGTGAGCCCCTCGCGGACGTTCAGGCGCCGGGTGGTGTGAAATTGCGCGACGCCGTGAATATCGAGGTGCGCCTCGTAGTCCTGCCCCTTGGCGCCTTCGGGGCCCGTGTATCCTTCCAACGCCAGCGCGGCACCGGGAACGCTCGACGGCAGTCGCACGCTGGCACTGGCCGCGTCGATGGGAAAGCTCCAACCGTTTCCGGTGACGTTCCAGTAGAGCTCGTCGTGATCGTCAAAGAATCCCAGCTGGCGGTCGGTCCGATAAGTAAGCGTATAGGTGTATTCACCCTTGGTGAGGAAATGGTTCTCGTCCCCGATGTAAATGCGAATGCCGTTGCTCATAGCCTTTTGATGGTGTGGCTCCGGTCGTCCGTCGCGCAAAACGCCGATATGCGTATAAGCCACTGTCACGCGGCGACCGAAACTGTCCCGGTAGGTGGTGGGGAGATCGCGGTAGATGCCACGTTTGATCTCGCGCCCTTCGGCGCGCACGGTAATCGTCTCGGTGACGCTCATGGCGCCGTCGGCGTGCACGTCGATGTCGACATGAAAGTCGAGGATACGCTCGGCGCCGAGAAGTGGCGCCGACGCGAGCATGAGCAGCGCGATCAGCGCGCGTTGCAGCCGTTTCATGGTTTGCGTTTAATCCACCGGTGGCGAGTTACGTTCCGTCGCATCGTCGAGCTCGAAGTATTCCGCCTTGATGAAGCGAAAAAACTTCGCCACCAGGATGTCCGGAAAGGAATCGATGCGCGTGTTCAGCACGCGCACCGCGCCGTTGTAGTAGCGGCGTGCAAACTGAATAGTGTTTTCGACTTCCGTGAGATCTTTCTGAAGGGTCAAAAACGCCTCATCGGCCTCGAGCTCCGGGTAGTCCTCGGCGAGCGCCACCAGGTGCCGAACCTCGAGCCCGAGTCGTGACTCGACGCTGCCGATTTCGGCGACACTGCCGGACTGCTCGCTGCGGCTACGCAGCTCCGTGACCTGCGACAGGGTGGCGCGCTCGTAAGCGGCGTAATGCCTGACCGCGTCGACGAGCTTGGGGATGAGGTCGTGGCGGCGTTTCAGCTGGACGTCGATATCGCTCCAGGCCGACATCACGCGATTCTTGTCACCGACGAGCCGATTGTAGATGAGGACTCCCCACAGCAGAATCCCGACCAGAACCACGACGGTCGCGGCGCCGGTCACGGTTGCATCCCGGTCGCGTCAGTCGAGATCGATCTCCACCCACAGCGGCTGATGATCGGAGCCTTCCGCCTCGGCGTCGATGCGGGCATCGGTGATATGCTCGCGCAGCGGAGCGCTGACGAAGCAGTAGTCCAGACGCACCGGGCGACCGTCGATCTCGGCCGTGACGCCGTCGCGTTCGCCGTTTCCGGCTGCCACCCAGGCGTCGACGAAGCCCTCCGGATTTGTGACGCGCCCGCCGTAGGGCGATACGGGGCCGGCGAGAAGCACGTACTCTCCCGAATCCGGTTCCATGTTGAAGTCGCCCATGAAAATGGCGACGCGGGGAAGATGCGGTGGTATCCCGTCGAGAATCCACTCTTCCTTGACGTTGGTGCCCGCGAGCGCCGCACCCTCGACCGGCGCCCGCCGGTGCACATCGAGCAGCGCCTGCACCTGCGGCGTGCGGGTCTCCGCCGAGACATGGGTCAAATGCACCGAGTAGAACCGCACGAACCCCACACGGGTTTCGATCATACCCTCGAGGGCGCTGCGTTGGATGCTCATCGGCCCGAGACTCGCATACTTCGGAAGCAGATGATTACGCGACGATTGAATCGGCCTGCGGCTGAGCAGCATGTTCCCGAACTGCCGGCGCCGGTTACGCAGGCGGGCATCGTCGCCACGGATGCTGGCATCCAGATCCACACCAGCCCCGTAGACCCAGTAATACTCCCCGAGCAATTCGGCGATTTCTTCGGGTTGGTCGCGCATCCCCGATCGTTGCCAGTAACGCTCGACTTCCTGAAGCGCGATAACGTCGGCACCGGCTACCTCGGAGGCGATGCGCTCGAGATCGAAAACGCCGTCCCGGCCGCGACCATATTGAATGTTGTAGCTTACGAGCTTCACGACTTGCGTCCGGCGAGCGTGCCGTGCTCGGCGTCGCCAAGCAAAGCCCGGCGAAACCGGTGTTTGAGGTAAGTCCCGTCGCGCGGCGGCAGGACGGTCTCGTGTCGCACCGGAGAGACTTTCACGTCGGCGAACAGCGGGCCCGGCGCCTCGTAGAGCGACGCACACAAGGTATCGAGATCACTTTGCGTGTACACCGTGCGCGCGCTTTCGAAGCCGGCCGCGGCCGCGACACCGGCGAGATCAACGCCGAAATGCGTATGCGTGTACTGCATGCCGGTCTCGCCGTAGAGCTCGTTGTCGATGACGACCAAGGAAAGGTTGCGCGGATGCTGCACGGCGACGGTCGCAAAGGCACCGAGCCCCATCAGCATCTCACCGTCTCCGGTGATGACGAGAACGCGCCGCTCGGGTCTCGCGATCGCCAGGCCCAGCCCGATCATGGCAGCACCGCCCATTCCGCCCCAGACGTAAAAATTTCCGTCCTCGTCGCCGACGGCGGCCGCATCCCACGTGGTGCTTCCGAGACCGGTGATGAGCAGCGCGTCACCGCGTCCGGCGAGCAACTGCGATACCACCTCGCGACGGTCGAGACTCGTGCTGGTGTTCGGCGACGCGCTCATTTCCAGACCTTCGAGCCGACAATCCTCTGAGAGATGGAAACAGCGACCGCCCGGAATGCATTGAAAGCGAGCTCGGATGCGGCGACGAGCGTCGTGGCAATGTCGCTGGCGGTATCAACGGGTTTGACGATCACACCGGCGTTTTCCAGTGCCCGCGTCGTGCTCTGCCCCATGGGCACCTGCCAGGGATTGAATTCACCCCACTCGCCGCGCATGGTGACGATGCAGAGCAGGGGGAAGCGGCATTCCTGCACCACGGACAACATGTTGATGCAATTACCGACGCCGCTCGACTGCATCAGTAGCACGCCGCGGGCACCGCCGAGCCAGGCGCCGGCGAGCAGTGCAACGCCCTCCTCCTCGGTGGTCAAGGCAACGCAGCGCATGGCGTCATTGGCGTGGCACAGCTCGATCAGCCGCGCGTGTCCGGCATCCGGAACATAGGCGACCTGCGTCACCCCCGCGTCACACAGCACCTGGAAGATTTCATCGGGCCAGTCACGGACTTCCGCCGGCGCTGCGTGGTCTTTCATGGCTGGATCATTATTGATTTTCTTGATTTTGGTTGCGCTTGAGGATTGTCTCCACTTCTCTCGCCTTGTCAATTGCCTCGACCTGGCCTTTCCAGACGTGCTCCCCGCTCTCTTCGGGCGCATCGGTCTCCGAGCTGCAGGCGGCCAGAGCCGACAAGCCGAGGACCAGAACGGGAATTGTGATGGGGTAGCGCATGGCCGGAACTCCTTGGGAGGTTGGCTTACAAGTAAGGTAGTCCATGGCGCGAAACCCGGGTGAGGCTCCGGTCGCACTCCGGAATGCGGCGAATCAGCGCTTCAAACGAGCGCCCGGGCGGCGACCGCCTCGGCAAAACCCTGCTCGTCGTTGCTCGCCACCACCCGATAGCGACTTTTGAGCGGCGCCGCCGCGTTGGCCACCACGAAGGCGTGATCGGCCCATTCGAGCAGATCCCGGTCGTTATAGTCATTGCCCACCGCGACCACGTCGTCGTGGGCCACCGCGTGTCGGGCCCGGATCCACTCCGATGCAAGCGACTTCGAGGCGACCGCAGGAAAAATCTCTATCCATCGCGAGCGGTGATCCAGGGGGGATGTGGTCAGCACGACGTTCAGGTGTTCGAACTCCTCGACCAGGTCATCGTAGGCGGAGTCGCTTGCCGGCGCCTCGATGGCCAGAAACTGGCTGACCTGCACGTTGTCCAGCGTGCGCCCGGAGAGCGGCTCGGCAAACTCTCGGTAGCGCTCGCAGCGCCGATCGAAATCAGGATTGTCGCCATCGACGACACGCGTTCCGCGCCGGCCGGCGCCCCGATGATAATAAAAGTAGTGGTTGTCGGGGATGGCGTGGTGAACCATGAAGGCGAGCCCGTCCCCGAGCAACCGATCGAGCACGTCCTGGGCATCGGCGGCGTGCATCCCGTGAGCCGCCAGCAGCTCGCGCGTGCGCCACTCGAGGATGCCGGCACCGGAGGAGAACACCAGATAGTCGATGGGGAAATCCGCTTCGAGCACGCGCTCGGCCGAGTGCAGCGAGCGCCCGGTGGCGACCACCCGCAACGTGCCCTTCTCGCCGAGGCGCTCGAGGGCGTGGCGATTCGCGGCTCCCAGCCGGGAACGCGTATCGAGCAGCGTACCGTCGAGATCGGTGACCACCATTGCTGAAGGTTCGCCCGTGTTGCCGGTCATGGTTCCGAACCTCAACGCGCCTTTGCCACCACCAGGGTGAGGTCGTCTTCGAGCAGAACGTCTCCCGAGTGCGCGCTGATTCTGGCCAGAATCCCGTCCCTGATGGATTCGGCGCCCTGTGTCGCGGTTTCGGCGATGCAGGCCTCGAGTGCTCCGTGCTCGAACATGCGGCCCTCGTCGTCGCGGGCCTCGGTGACGCCGTCGGTGTACATGACCAGCACGTCGCCCGGCGCCCACTCGAGCGTTCGCTCGGCGTATCCACCGGCACCCACGTCGAGGGCGCCGAGAATCGGGTCGAGGGCCTCGAGCCGCTCGATGCGCGCATCCGCCGCACGGTATAGATAAGGATACGGATGTCCGGCGTTGGCGTAATGCAGGCGTTGCGACCGGGGCTCGAAAAGCACGTAACAGCAGGACATGAGCAGACGCCGCTGGAGCGAGAGATCCAGCGTGCGGCGCATCGCCTGCATGACCTCGCGCGGTTCGAAGCTGAACTGTGCCTGGGTATGCAGGCAGCTTTTGGCCATGGCCACGAACAGTCCGGCGTAGAAACCATGGCCGGTGACGTCGCCGACGATCAGCCCGACGGCGTCACCGCCGGGGCACAGATAATCGTAGAAATCACCACCCACCTCCGACGCCTGGCTGCAAACGCCCGCGGCCTCGAGACTTTGGGTCAGCAATCGCGCCGCCGGCAGCATGCCCTGCTGGATTTCCCGGGCGCGCACCAGGTCCTGCCGCCACCGCTCGCGCTCGCGCTCCAGGCGCACGGTACTCTTCACATCCTCGCGCAGCTTCCCTGTGAGCATCTTGAAAATCCCGCGCGCGATTTCCGGATCCTGGCTGAGGGTTTTCTGGAAATCGCGGCGCTCCCAGCGCAGCAGCCTGACCTGCGTATCGGCGATGGCGGCGGCGCTGCGGGGCTCGTCGTCGATCAGGGCGATCTCGCCGACGCAGTCGCCGCGCTCCCGGTTGATGAGGGTCATGCCATCGGATTCCAGGCGCAGCCGGCCGTCGACGACCAGATAAACCGCATCGCCCTCCTCACCCTCGTGGAACAGGATCTCCCCGGCCGCCAGATGTACCTCCTCGAGGCAACCATCGATTTTCTCCACCAGGGCAGGAGGCACGGCGGCCAGCAGCTCGGTGGAGCGAAGAAATTGAAGTCTGTCGCTCACGTGGGGCTATGGATATGACGTACTAGGCAAAGGCTAGCCGATGGCATCACCCTTGGCGACACATTACCATGCCCTCACCCGGAGTCCGGGAACCCCGTCGTCAACGCCGCTGTCCGCATACGAGAGCCCGTCTAATATTGACTGAAATGCGCAGATCGACGATTGCTCTCTCCGCCGTACTGACCTTGACCCTGGTTTCGGCGTTCGCCAGCGTGGCGGCGAGCACGCCGCGCCCGGTGCACGGGCTCGCCATGCACGGTGAGACGAAGTACGGCCCCGAATTCACCCATTTCGACTACGTCAATCCCGATGCGCCCAAGGGTGGACTGCTGCGCCTGGGCGCTCAGGGGAACTTCGACAGCTTCCACAGCTTCATTCCCAAGGGCAACCCCGGCCCCGGCTCCTCGGTGGAAACCCTGCTGACATCGAGCGCCGACGAGCCGTTCACCGAGTACGGGCTGATTGCCGAATCCCTGGAGGTGCCCGAGGACCGATCGTGGGCAATATTCACGCTGAGGCCGGAAGCCCGCTGGCACGACGGCAAACCCGTTACCGTGGACGACGTCATTTGGTCTCTCGACATACTCAAGTCCAAGGGGCACCCGCAGTATCGTTTCTACTACCAGAACGTAGTCGACGCGCGCGAGGTCGGGCCGCGGCGGGTGAAATTCACCTTCGACGAGAAGAACAATCGCGAGCTGCCCCTCATTGTCGGCCAGCTGCCCATATTGCCCAAGCATTATTGGGAGGGACGCAACTTCGAGGCCACGACGCTCGAGCCGCCGCTCGCGAGCGGCCCTTACCGGGTCAAGGATTTCGAGCCCGGCCGGTTTATCGAGCTCGAACGGGTCGAGGATTACTGGGGAAAGGATCTGCCGGTGAACAAGGGCCAGGATAATTTCGACCGCATTCGCTACGAATACTACCGTGACGAGACGGTGCTCCGCGAAGCGCTCAAAGCCGGTCGCATCGACTATCATCGTGAGAACATCGCAAAGGTCTGGGCGCTCGACTATCTGCCGGAGAAGATTCCCGCCATCAAGCACGGCTGGCTCAACAAGGAAGCAGTCGAGCATCGCCGGCCAACGGGCATGCAGGCATTTTTCTTCAACACGCGCCGCAAGATCTTCGAAGACCCGCGCGTTCGCCGGGCGCTCGGTTACGCGTTCGATTTCGAATGGACTAATAAAAACATTTTCTTCAGCCAGTACACCCGGTCCGAGAGCTACTTCTCGAACTCCGAGCTCGCCGCCACCGGGTTGCCACAGGGAGAGGAACTGGAAACTCTCGAGCGCTTCCGGGGGCGAATACCGGAGGAGGTTTTCACCACACCCTACGAGGCGCCGTCCACCGACGCCAGCGGCTGGCCGCGCGACAATCTGCGCAAGGCCTTTGCGCTCCTCGAGGAAGCCGGTTGGGTGGTTCGCGACATGAAGCTCGTGAATGTCGAGACCGGCCAGCAGATGCGATTCGAGATCATGCTCGTACAGAAGAGCATCGAGCGGGTAGTGCTGCCCTTCGTGCGCAACCTGCAGCGCCTCGGCATCGACGTACGGGTGCGCCTGGTGGACAGCTCACAGTACATCAATCGCCTGCGTAAGTTCGACTTCGACATGATCATTTTCGGCGTTGGCCAAGGCGAGTCGCCGGGCAACGAGCAACGCTTCTACTGGAGCAGCGCCGCCGCGGATTCACCGGCGGCCCGCAACGTGGCCGGAATCAAGGATCCGGTGGTCGACGAGCTCATCGAGCTGGTCATCACGGCGCCCGATCGGGAAAGTCTGGTGGCGCGAACCCGAGCGCTCGACCGGGTCCTGCTTCACGGCCACTACGTCATTCCCAACTGGCATCTGGAAACCGATCGAATCCTCTACTGGGACAAGTTCTCGCGCCCATCGGTAACGCCGAATCAGGGCACCTCGACCAGCTACTGGTGGTTCGATGAGGCCAAGGCCCAGGTTCTCGACGAGAAGCGCACTCGCCAGTCGCCTGCGACCTCCGAGGAATCGACCACTACGCCCGACATCACCACCATGATGCTGGCGACGGCGGCGCTGTTGTTGCTCGGGTATTTTGTCTTCCGCCAGGTCATGCGCCGGGCGCAGATCTGAGAGACTCGCTGGGTGACAGCCTATATCGTCCGCCGCCTGCTGCTCATGATCCCGACGCTATTCGGGATCATGCTCATCAACTTCGTCATCGTGCAGACCGCACCGGGCGGGCCCGTGGAGCAGGCCATTGCCGAGCTCACCGGACAGGGCGCGGACATCACCACGCGCATCACCCAGACCGGCGCCGGCGAGGTGGCCGCGACGCCGAGCCCCTCGGTGAGCAGCGAGAGCCGATATCGCGGAGCCCAGGGACTCGATCCGGAGTTCATCAAGGAGCTCGAAGCACGCTTCGGATTCGACAAGCCCATGTCCGAGCGATTCATCCACATGATGAAGAGCTACCTGGTCTTCGATTTCGGCGAGAGCTTCTTTCGCGATCAAACCGTAGTCGATCTGGTGATACAGAAGATGCCGGTATCCATATCGCTCGGTATCTGGACCACGCTGCTGGTTTACCTCATCTCGATTCCGCTCGGCATCGCCAAGGCACGTCGTGACGGTAGCCGCATGGATCTCTGGACGAGCTTCATCATCGTCATCGGCACGGCCGTGCCGAGCTTCCTGTTCGCGGTTTTCCTGCTGGTCGTATTCGCCGGCGGCAGCTATCTCGACTGGTTTCCGCTTCGCGGCCTGCTCTCCGATGAGTTCGTCGGGTTGGGATTTACCGGTTGCGTCACCTCGCCGGCGTGCATCGCGGACTATTTCTGGCATATCACGCTGCCCGTGATCGCCATGGTGATCGGCGGCTTCGCGACGCTCACCATGCTCACGAAGAACTCCTTCCTGGATCAGCTTCATCTGCAATACGTGCTCACGGCGCGGGCCAAGGGGCTCACGGAACGGCGCGTGCTCTATGGTCACGTTTTCCGAAACGCCATGCTCATCGTCATCGCGGGATTCCCCGGAGCGTTCGTCAGCATCCTGTTCACGAGCTCGGTACTCATCGAAGTGATCTTCTCGTTGGACGGTCTCGGTCTGCTCGGCTTCGAGGCGGCGTTCAACCGCGACTATCCGCTGATGTTCGGCACGCTGTTCTTTTTCTCGTTGCTCGGTCTGCTGCTGAATCTGGCCGGCGATCTCATGTACACGGTGATCGATCCGCGCATCGACTTCGAGGCCAGGGAGGCATGACGTAGTGAAGCTCGGACCACTCGGCCGGCGCCGGCTGCATAACTTCCGCGCAAACCGGCGCGGTTACTGGTCACTTTGGATCTTTCTCGTGCTGTTCGGCGTGAGCCTGTTCTCGGAGTTCGTCGCCAACGACAAACCGTTTCTCGTCTACTACGACGGCGAGATCTACACGCCAATCTTCACGGCCTATCCGGAAACCGATTTCGGCGGCGAGTTCGAGACAGAGGCCGATTTTCGCGATCCGTTCGTCGCCAGGCTCATCGACGAGAAAGGCTGGATGCTGTGGCCGATTATTCGTTACAACCATCGAACGGTTGCCTGGAACCTCCCGGAGCCCGCACCCTCGCCTCCCGACGCCGAGCACTGGCTCGGTACCGACGATCAGGCTCGTGACGTGGTGGCGCGCCTGCTGTACGGCTTCCGCATCTCCGTGCTGTTCGGTTTCACGCTCACCATCATCAGCGCCATCATCGGCGTCGCGGCCGGCGCCGTGCAGGGTTATTTCGGCGGCTGGATCGATCTGCTCGCCCAGCGCTTCATCGAAATCTGGGCCGGCATGCCGACGCTCTTTCTGCTCATCATCCTCGTCAATATCGTCGAGCCGAATTTCTGGTGGCTGCTCGGGCTGCTGCTGCTGTTCAGCTGGATGGGATTCGTCGGCGTGGTGCGCGCGGAATTTTTGCGCGCGCGCAACTTCGACTACATCCGCGCGGCGCGCGCGTTAGGCGTCGCCAACGCGCGCATCATGTTCCGCCACGTGCTGCCGAATGCCATGGTCGCCACCATCACCTTCATGCCCTTCACCCTGGCGGGATCGGTGACGGTGCTCACGTCCCTCGATTTTCTCGGCATCGGCCTGCCCCCGGGCTCGGCCTCCCTCGGCGAGCTGCTGGCCCAGGGCAAGGCCAATCTGCAGGCGCCGTGGCTCGGATTCACGGGGTTCTTCACCATCGCCATTCTGCTCAGCCTGCTGATCTTCATCGGCGAGGCCGTCCGCGATGCCTTCGATCCGCGCAAGCTGTTTGCCGGCGCGCCGCCGCCGGAGAGCGACGCAAGCGACGACCAGGCCGAGCCGCTGCCCTCGCCCGCCGGAGGAGGATCCTCGTGAGCCAGCCGTTACTGGAAATTTCCCGGCTCGGCGTGGAGTTCCATCTGCCCGAGGGCACCACCACCGCCGTCGACGGACTGTCCATGACCATCGACAAAGGCCAGACGGTCGCGCTGGTGGGTGAGAGCGGCTCCGGTAAGTCGGTGACCGCGCTCTCGATTTTACAGCTCCTGCCCTATCCGGTTGCACACCATACGCCGGGCAGCTCGATCCGTTTTCGAGGCGAGGAGCTGGTCGGTGGCACCGAGGCGCGACTGCGCGCGGTGCGCGGCGACCAAATCTCCATGATTTTCCAGGAGCCCATGGTGTCGCTGAATCCCCTGCACGTGGTGGAGAAGCAGGTGAACGAAGTGCTGTTCGTGCACAAGGGCATGGCACCGGGGGCGGCGCGTCAGCGCACCCTCGAGCTTCTCGACATGGTCGGAATTCCCGACCCGGAGCGGCGCCTGGGCGCCTATCCCCACCAGCTTTCCGGCGGACAGCGCCAGCGGGTCATGATTGCCATGGCGCTCGCCAACGAGCCGGATTTGCTGATTGCCGACGAGCCGACCACGGCGCTCGATGTCACCATTCAGGCCCAGGTGCTGGAGCTGTTGCGCAAGCTGCAGGCGCGGCTCGGCATGTCCATGCTACTCATCACCCACGATCTGGGCATCGTGCGCAAGATGGCTGAGTCGGTCTACGTCATGCAGGGCGGCCGGGTGGTGGAGAGCGGCGCCGTCTCGAGTGTCTTCGAGAAAGCCGAGCATCCCTACACGCAACGTCTGCTCGCCGCCGAGCCCAAGGGCGAGCCGCTGCCGGCACCCGCGGACGCAGCGCCCCTGGTGCGCGCCGAGGATATCAAAGTATGGTTTCCCATCAGGCGCGGGATTCTGCGCCGCACGGTAGACCACGTGAAGGCCGTCGACGGCATCAGTGTCACGGTGCGCGAGGGTCACACCGTGGGCGTGGTCGGCGAGAGCGGCTCGGGCAAGACCACCCTCGGGCTCGCGCTCCTGCGCCTGCAGACGAGCGAAGGCATCATCGAGTTCGACGCGAAGAACATCCAGAGCCAATCGGGACGCGCGCTGCGAGGGCTGCGGCGCGAGATGCAGGTGGTGTTCCAGGATCCCTTCGGCAGCCTGAGCCCGCGGCTCTCCATCGGCCAGATTGTCGGCGAGGGGCTCGAAGTGCACGACATGGGCGAGGGCCCCGAAGGTCGCGAGAACCTGATCATCGACGCGCTGCGCGAGGTGGGACTGGACCCGGAAACCCGTCACCGCTATCCCCACGAGTTCTCCGGAGGACAACGCCAAAGGATCGCCATCGCCCGCGCCATGGTGCTGAAACCCCGTTTCGTCGTCCTCGACGAACCGACCTCGGCACTCGACATGTCGGTGCAGGCGCAGATCGTGGATCTCTTGCGCGATTTGCAGCAGCGCCACACCCTCGCCTACCTGTTCATCAGCCACGATCTCAAGGTGGTTCGGGCGCTGTCCGACGAGCTCATCGTCATGCGCGACGGCCGGGTGGTGGAACAGGGCGATGCACGGACGATTTTCGATTCGCCGCGCGAGGCCTATACCCGGGCGCTGATGGCCGCCGCCTTCGACCTGGAGGTCCGCGAGGAAGGCGCCGTCAGCATGTAAGTTTTCGGGCCGCAAACCCCGGAATTGTTGACTGAATTACTGGGTTAACCGTACAATTCCCGAGTAATTTACTCAGGAATAGCCATGGCCACCCAAGCGCCGGAAATCGAAGATCTCGTCCGACGGGAGTACGAGCACGGCTTCTTCACCGATGTGGAGTCAGACACCGTGCCCCCGGGCCTCGACGAGGACGTCATCCGGCTCATCTCGGGCAAGAAAGGCGAGCCCGAGTTCATGCTCGAGTGGCGGCTCAAGTCCTACCGCCACTGGCTCACCATGAGCGAGCCCGTGTGGGCACACGTGAACTACAACCCCATCGACTACCAAGCGATCTCGTACTACTCGGCGCCGAAATCCGGCAGCGACGGCCCCAAGAGCCTCGATGAGGTGGATCCGAAGCTTCTCGAGACCTACGAGAAGCTGGGCATTCCACTTGCCGAGCGGGCGCGGCTCGCCGGGGTCGCCGTCGACGCGGTCTTCGACAGCGTTTCGGTGGCCACGACGTTCAAGGACACGCTGGCCGAGCAGGGGATCGTGTTCTGCTCCTTCTCCGAGGCGGTGCAGGATCACCCGGAGCTCATCGAGCAGTACCTTGGCACGGTGGTGCCGTATACCGACAACTACTTTGCCTCGCTCAACTCCGCGGTCTTCACCGACGGCTCGTTCTGCTACATCCCCAAGGGCGTGCGCTGCCCAATGGAGCTGTCCACCTACTTCCGCATCAATGCCGCCAACACCGGCCAGTTCGAGCGCACGCTGCTGATCGCCGACGAGGGCGCCTACGTGAGCTACCTGGAAGGCTGCACGGCGCCGATGCGCGACGAGAACCAGCTGCATGCGGCAGTGGTCGAGCTCATCGCGCTCGAAGGCGCACAAATCAAGTATTCCACGGTTCAGAACTGGTATCCCGGCGATGCGCAGGGGCGCGGCGGCATCTACAACTTCGTCACCAAGCGCGGCGACTGCCGCGGCCACAATTCGAAGATTTCCTGGACCCAGGTCGAGACCGGCTCGGCGATCACGTGGAAGTATCCGAGCTGCATCCTGCGCGGAGACAACTCGGTCGGCGAATTCTACTCGGTGGCGCTGTCGAATCTGCGCCAGCAGGCGGACACCGGCACCAAGATGATACACATTGGCAAGAACACCTCGAGCACCATCATCTCGAAAGGCATTGCCGCCGGGCATGGCCAGAATGCCTATCGAGGGCTCGTGCAGATTGGCAAGGGTGCGGAAAACGCACGCAACTACACCCAGTGCGACTCATTGCTGATGAGCGATACGTGCGGCGCGCACACCTTTCCCTACATGGAGGTCAAGAACCCGACGGCGCGGGTCGAGCACGAGGCGACGACGTCCAAAATCAGCGAGGACCAGTTGTTCTACTGCCGCCAGCGCGGGATTTCGGAAGAGGACGCAATTTCCATCATCGTCAACGGTTTCTGCAAGGAAGTGTTCAAGGAGCTGCCGATGGAGTTTGCCGTCGAGGCACAGAAATTACTGTCCGTCAGCCTGGAAGGCGCCGTCGGCTGACAAGTTCACCGGAAAGATCCGATCGCCAACTCCATGCTCTCCATCAAGAATTTGCACGTCGAAGTCGGCGGTAAGGAAATCATCCGCGGCCTCGATCTGGAGATTAAAGCCGGTGAGGTCCACGCCATCATGGGACCCAATGGCTCGGGCAAGAGCACGCTGGCCCACGTTCTGGCTGGACGCGAGGACTACGTGGTCACCAAAGGTGAAGTCCTCTACGAGGGCGCAAACCTTCTCGACCTGCCGGCCGAAGAGCGCGCCCGCGAAGGTATCTTCCTCGGCTTTCAGTATCCGGTGGAAATCCCCGGCGTCAACAACACCTACTTCCTCAAGGCTGCGCTCAATGCCTCGCGCAAGCACCGCGGCCTCGACGAGCTCGACGCCATGGACTTCATGAAGCTGGTGAAGGAAAAGCTCGAGATTCTGCACATCGAAGAGTCGCTGCTGCAGCGGCAAATCAACGTAGGATTTTCCGGCGGCGAGAAGAAGCGTAACGAGGTCTTCCAGATGGCGGTGCTCGAGCCGCGCCTGGCGATACTCGACGAGACCGACTCCGGGCTCGACATCGACGCACTGAAAGATGTCGCACGCGGCGTCAACGCGCTCAGGAATGAGGAACGATCCATCGTGCTCGTCACCCACTATCAGCGGCTGCTCAATTACATCACGCCGGATTTCGTCCATGTTCTGAGCGAGGGCCGCATCGTCAAATCCGGTGGGCGCGATCTCGCCCTCGAGGTCGAGGAGGAGGGCTACACCGAGCTGCGGCAAAAGGCCGCCCCCGCCTGACCGTGGCACGCCCCGCCGTCGATCACTACCTGGCGGAGTTTTCCGCTCTGCATGCCGAGCTGCCCGGGCACGGCATCGAGTGGATTGATCGATCCCGCAGGGGCGCGCTCGAGGCGTTCGCGAGCGCGGGCTTTCCCACCCCCCGTCACGAGGACTGGAAGTACACGCGCGTCACACCCATCGAGAAACGCGGCTTCAAGATTCCTCAAGGAAACGGCACCACCATTCAGTCCGGCGACGTGCAACGTTTCTATCTCGGCGGGCAAGATTGCGAGCAGCTCGTGTTCGTCGACGGCCGCTACGTGGATCCGCTGTCGCGGCGAAACGTTCTCGAGAGCGGCGTGCGCGTCACGACGCTGGAAAGCGCCATGAAGGCATCGTCGGAGTTCTTGGAAAACCATCTGGGTCATTACGCCAATCCTGCGCATCAGGCGTTCTCCGCATTGAACACCGCCTTCATGACCGACGGCGCCGTCGTGCACGTCAAGAACCGGGGGGCGGACAAGCCGCCCATCCATCTGCTTTTCGTGGCGACTCGCGAAGACATCGTCACCCATCCGCGCGTGCTCGTGATTGCCGAGGCCGGTAGCCAGGCCACGATCATCGAAAGCTACGCGAGCGTCTGCGAAGGGTGCTACTTCACCAACGCGATAACCGAGATTGCGCTCATGGAGGATGCGCGGGTCGACCACTACAAGATTCAGGAGGAAAGCACCAAGGCCTTTCACGTGGCGACGCTCGAGGTGCACCAGAACCGCGACACTCGATTCACCTCGCATTCCATATCGTTCGGCGGACAGCTGGTGAGAAACGACATCAACGTGCTGCTCGACGCCGAGGGCGCACACTGCACGCTCAACGGGCTTTTCATGGTGGGCGGGCGCCAGCACGTCGACTATCACACCCGCATCGATCACGCCAAGCCCC
>JBFICP010000028.1:0-20011 GCA_041581935.1 Gammaproteobacteria bacterium
CGCAAGCCGATGGCGGTCTCCTCGCCCGGAATGCCGGCATTGATGACCCTGCGCCCGGTGCGCTCAGCGAGCACCGCCGGGTAGCTCTGGTAGTCCCGCGCGCCGGTGCCATGGGTGAGGCTGTCACCGAATGCGAGGATGGCGGCATCCGGATCGAGCTTGGGAAGCGGTGGTGGATCGTCGCCGCAAGCGGCGAGCACCACGGTCAGAATCACCAATGTAGCAGGCGCGAGCGCGCTCGCGATTGTTTTGAAGGTCGAGCTGAACGTGTTCGCGAGCAAGCTCGGGCCTAGAACGGTCGGAACCAACCCGGAGGTGCCCCGCTCAGATGAGATCCTTGACCGCGTCGCGCTCGCTCTCGAGTTCGGCGCGGGTTGCATCCATCTTCTCGCGGCTGAAGTCGTCGATGGCGAGATCCTGCACGATGGCGTACCGCCCATTGCTAATCGTGACCGGAAACGAGTACATCAGCCCCTCCGCGATGCCGTAGCTTCCGTCGCTCGCCACCGCCATGCTCACCCAGTCGCCTTGCGGAGTGCCACCGATCCAGTCACGCATGTGGCTCAAACCCGCATAGGCCGCCGATGCGGCGCTCGAATGACCGCGTGCCTCGATGACCTCGGCGCCGCGCTTCTGCACGCGCGGAATGAAGGTTTCAGCGATCCAGGCGTGATCCACGACTTCGGTCGCAGCCTTTCCCGCAACCGTGGCGTGATTGATATCCGGGTACTGGGTCGCGGAGTGGTTTCCCCAGATGGTGACGCGCTTGATATCGGCGACCGCGGCGCCGGTCTTCTCCGCCAGCTGACTCATGGCCCGATTGTGATCGAGCCGCGTCATCGCGCTGAATTGCGTAGCATCCAGATCCGGCGCGTTACGCATGGCGATCAGCGCGTTGGTGTTGGCCGGATTTCCGATAACGAGCACTTTCACGTTTCGCTCGGCGCATTCGTTGAGCGCCTGGCCCTGGGGCTTGAAAATCTTGCCGTTCTCCTTGAGGAGATCGCCGCGCTCCATGCCTTTGCCGCGCGGCTTCGATCCGACCAAAAGCGCATAGGCAACGCCGTCGAATGCCTTCATGGCGTCGTCGGTGACGACAATGCCATGAACGAGCGGGTAGGCGCAGTCGTTGATCTCCATGACGACGCCTTCGAGGGCTTTCAGTGCCGGAGTAATTTCGAGCAGCTGCAGCACCACCGGCTGATCGCGACCCAGCATCTCGCCAGAGGCGATACGGAACAGCAACGAGTAGGCAATCTGGCCCGCGGCGCCGGTGACGGCAACACGTACCGGTTCTTTCATCGACATCTCTCCTCGAGGGAATTCAAAAAAATTCTTCGCTCAGCCGCGATCCACCATTGGCACGTAGTCACGGCGCGCGGCGCCGATATACACCTGCTGAGGACGGCCGATGCGCTGATCCTCGTCGGTCATCATCTCCAGCCACTGGGAGATCCAGCCCACTGTGCGCGCCATGGCAAAAATCGCGGTGAACATGTTGAGTGGGATGCCGAGTGCGCTGAGTATGATGCCGCTATAGAAGTCGACGTTCGGATACAACTTTCGCTCGATGAAATACTCATCTTTCAGGGCGATCTCTTCGAGCTGCAGCGCAATCTCGAACAAGGGCTCGTTACTGGTATCCAGGTCCCGCAGCAGATCGTGGCACGCCTGGCGGATGATGGTCGCCCTCGGGTCGAAGTTTTTGTAGACCCGGTGACCGAACCCCATGAGCCGGAACGGATCGTTCTTGTCCTTGGCGCGATCCACGTACTTCGGGATGTCCTTCGGATCGCTGATGGCTTCCAGCATATTGATCACGGCTTCATTCGCACCGCCATGCGCGGGTCCCCACAACGTGGCGATTCCTGCGGCTACGGCAGCGAATGGGTTCGTGCCGGAGCTGCCCGCGAGTCTCACCGTCGACGTGCTGGCATTCTGCTCGTGATCGGCATGCAGTATTAGCATCAGCTCGAGCGCACGCACCGCCACGGGATTCGGCACGTAGGGTTCGGCGCGAACGGCGAACATCATCTGCAGGAAATTCTCCACGTAGCCGAGAGAGTTGATGGGATACATGTATGGCTGGCCGATGGTGTACTTGTAGGCATCGGCGGCGATGGTCGGCATCTTTGCGATCAGGCGCACGGCGGAAAGCTCGCGGTTGGCCGGGTCGTTGATATCCATCGAGTCGTGATAGAACGTCGAAAGCGCACCGATAATCCCCACCAGCATGCCCATTGGATGGGCATCGGCACGGTAACCGTTCATGAATCGCCGAATACCTTCGTGCACCATGGTGTGGCGCCGCACGACAATATTGAAGTCTTCCCACTGCTTCGGGGTCGGCAGCTCGCCGAAGAGCAGCAGATGACAAACCTCGAGATAGCTGCTGCTCTCCGCAAGCTGCTCAATTGGATAGCCACGGTAGAGAAGCACGCCCTGCTCGCCGTCGATATAGGTGATGGCGCTGCGGCAACTGGACGTAAAGGCGTACCCGGGATCGTGCACGAAGTAGCCGAGCGCTTTAGTCATCCCCTTGATGTCAATGACCGGCCTTCCGTGAGTGCCCTCCATGACCGGCGCCTCGAAGCTCTTACCGGTTTCGTTGTCCGTCAGGGTTACCGTGCGTGTCTTGGCCATATGTCATTCCCCTGTTCAATCTTGGGAGCTTCGTGGATGACCGCCAGCTAAAGGGCCTTCCGTATCGGCGAGAGGCATTCGGTCCGAGACGGGCCGACCCCGGTGGAGCGAAAGTCGGATTCTACCACCGGTGGGCCTGCGCACCGCACGGTGCGCGGGGACCTCGCAGCGCGTGAATCCCCCCGGATATCGCGATGCATCGTGCGCCTGGCCGATGATAAATCATGATGGCACAGGGCTGTCCACTTTGGTACCCATGGCGACGGGATATCGGCTACACTATGGCGCGTTGGCGATATTGCAAAGAAAACGAGCCGACCTGACGCCGGATTCGCCGATACTCGCCTAATCTCATGCCGCCGGGGACACAGCCACAATCAGGATAAGATCATGTCGAATGGCACTCCGCTTTTCTCCGGGAACGCAGAGTTCCTCGATGCGCTGTACAAAAGCTACTTGAAAGACCCGGAAAGCGTCGATGCTACATGGCGAAATTATTTTGCCAATCTCGGCGCCGAGGAATCGTTTTCGAGTACGACCAGCAGCGGCGCGAACGACAGTCTGGCACGCTCGCTCCTTGCCGAGAAGCAGGTCAAGGTGCTGGAGTTCATAAGCGCCAATCGCTACCGCGGTCACCGCGAGGCCGATCTCGATCCGCTCAAGCTTCTCGAACGCCCCGAAGTCCCGGAGCTGCATCTCGCGCACTACGGGTTCACCGACGAGGATCTGGATCGTCGCTTCAACACCGCGTCACTGCACATGGAATCCGAAGCGACCCTGCGCGAGATCCGCGACCTGCTGAAATCCACCTATTGCAACACCATCGGTGTCGAGCTCACGCACATCACGGCAACCCACGAGAAACGCTGGATCCAGGAGCGACTGGAGAGCGTGCACGGCAAATTCAACTACTCTCCTGAAAAAAAACGCGACATTCTGAAGTGGGTCACGGCATCGCGTAAGCTCGAGGACTATCTGCACCGGCGTTACGTCGGCCAGAAGCGATTTTCCCTCGAAGGCGGCGATGCTCTCATTCCGATGCTCGACGAGGTGGTGCAGCGGGCCGGCACGAACAGAATGAAAGAGATCGTCATCGGCATGGCCCATCGCGGCCGGCTGAACGTTCTCGTCAACATACTCGGCAAGCATCCGAAGATTCTGTTCGGCGAGTTCGAAGGCAAGATCGATGTCGGCCAGGGATCCGGCGATGTCAAATATCACCTCGGATTTTCGTCGGACGTGCAGACGCCGGAGGGGCCGGTGCATCTGGTGATGGCGTTCAACCCCTCCCATCTCGAGATCATCAACCCGGTGGTGGAAGGTTCGGTGCGCGCGCGCCAGGAGCGGCGCGGCGACAACGCCCGCGACCAGGTGCTGCCGATTCTCATTCACGGCGATGCTGCCTTTGCCGGGCAAGGAGTCGTCACCGAGACATTGAATCTCTCGGAGACCCGCGGATACGGGACCGGCGGTACGGTGCACATCGTGGTGAACAATCAGATCGGATTCACCACCAGCGATCCCCGCGATCTCCGCTCGACGCTCTACTGCACCGACGTCGCGAAGCTCGTCCAGGCGCCGATCTTTCACGTCAATGGAAACGACGTGGAAGCGGTCATCTTCGTGTCTCAGCTGGCACTCGACTATCGCATGCATTTCAAGAAGGACGTCGTCGTCGACCTGGTGTGTTTCCGCCGTTACGGTCACAACGAGGCGGACGAGCCGCAAGCTACCCAGCCAATGATGTACAAGAAGATCAAGAACCAGCTGGGACCGCGCCGCGTCTACGCAACCCAGCTCGTCGCCGAGGGCGTGATGAAGGAAGGCGAGCCCGAGGCCATGGCCGAAGCGTACCTGGCGGCATTGGAGGGCGATACCACCGTGTCACGCCCGCTGATTCGGGCCTCGGGCATCGACTATCTGGCCGACTGGACGCCTTATATCGGCACCTCCTGGCGCGATGCGGCGGACACGACGGTTCCGATGGAGGTGATCGAAGAGTTCGGCCACAAAATGACCGAATACCCCACCGGTTTCGAGCTGCACCGCAGCGTGAAGCGCATCGTGGACGGCCGGCGCGAGATGGCCAAGGGCGAACGTCCGATGGACTGGGGCTTTGCCGAGAATCTCGCCTATGCGACGTTGCTCAGAGACGGTTACTCGGTGCGCTTGTCCGGCCAGGACAGCCAACGCGGAACGTTTTTTCATCGCCACGCCGTGCTCCACAATCAAAAGGAGCAGGGAACGTATACACCGCTGCGGCACCTGTTCGAGACTCAGCCGCGGTTCACCGTGATCAACTCCCTGCTCTCCGAGGAGGCAGTGCTCGGCTTCGAGTTCGGTTACAGCACCGCAGACCCGGAGTGCCTGGTCATATGGGAAGCACAGTTCGGCGATTTCGCCAACGGTGCCCAGGTCGTGATAGACCAGTTTCTGAGCTCGTCGGAAGCCAAGTGGGGACGATTCTGCGGTCTCGTCATGATGCTGCCACACGGCTACGACGGTCAGGGTCCGGAGCATTCATCGGCTAGACTCGAGCGCTACCTGCAGCTCTGTGCCGAGGAGAACATGCAGGTCTGCATGCCGAGCACCCCCGCACAGATGTTTCATATGTTGAGACGGCAGATGCTGCGCCCCTATCGCAAGCCCCTCATAATAATGAGTCCGAAGAGCCTGCTGAGGAACCGGCTGTCGACCTCGTCGCGCGAAGATCTCACCGAGCGCGGGTTCCAGATCACCATCGACGAGATCGATCCCATCGAGCCCAAGGAAGTAAAGCGATTGGTGCTCTGCAGCGGCAAGGTCTACTACGACATTCTCGAAAAGCGCCGCGAGCAGGAGCTGCGTCATGTGGCCATCGCGCGCGTCGAGCAGCTGTATCCGTTCCCCGAGGAAGAGATCGTTGCGCTGCTCGAACGCTACCCGAAGGCCAACGACATCTGCTGGGCACAGGAAGAGCCGCGCAACCAGGGTTCCTGGTTCCACATGCTGTCAAGGCGACACCTGGCGGGATGCGTGAAGAAGCGGCACAAGCTCGTGTATGCGGGTAGAACATATTCCGCGTCTCCGGCGGCCGGCTATCTCAACGTGCACCTGGAAGAGCAACGATCGCTGGTCGCGACCGCGCTCGGCCTGGATGTTGCGGAGGCGACGCAAAAGAAAAGCGCTTGATAAGACCACATTCGCGAGCACGCTCGCGAGCCGATTCATCGATACCATCAAAGGAACGCACCCGTGCTCGTAGACGTCAAGGTACCCGTTCTGGCCGAATCGATTCCCGATGCGACATTGCTGGACTGGAAGAAGAGTCCCGGTGAGTCTGTCTCGAGGGATGAAATCATCCTGGAGCTCGAGACCGACAAGGTGGTTCTCGAGGTGCCGGCGCCCCAGGACGGCGTGCTGAGTGAAGTGCTCAAAAAAACCGGCGACGTCGCGCTAAGCGAGGAGGTGCTCGCGCGGATCGACACCGACGCTGCGCCGAGCGCCGAGGCGAAACCCGCCAAGGACGAAGCGGCGCCAGCCGAGCCGGCAGCCAAGCAACCACCGGCGGCCGAGCAGCCACCGGCACCCGAGCCGGAGTCCGGCGCCTCGGCCAAGGGCTTGAGCCCCGCGGTGCAACGCCTGGTCTCCGAGCACAGTCTCGATCCTTCGGCCATCAAGGGCACGGGCAAGGATGGACGCCTGGTAAAAGCCGACGTACTCGACTATCTGGAAAAGAAGAAATCGGAGCCGACCCCGCAGCCACCGCCGAGCGCGCCGAGCGCGAAGCCCGCGCCCGCTCCGCCCGTCAGCGGCGAGCGCGGCGAACGTCGCGAGCCGATGTCGCGTCTGCGCATGCGCATCGCCGAGCGTCTCGTCGACGCCCAGCGCACCGCGGCGATTCTCACCACCTTCAACGAGGTGGACATGCAGCCGGTGATGGAACTGCGCAAGCGCTACAAGGAGCAGTTCGAGAAAACCCATGGTGTGCGCCTGGGGTTCATGTCGTTCTTCGCCAAAGCCGCGGTCCAGGCGCTGCAGCGCTTTCCCGCGGTCAATGCCTACATCGAGGGCAAGGAGATCGTCTATCACGATTACCAGGACATCGGCGTGGCGGTTGGCTCGCCGCGGGGACTGGTCGTCCCCGTGCTGCGCAACGTGGCGCAGATGTCGTTCGCCGACATCGAGGCGACGATCGCCGAGTTCGGCGCCAAGGCACGCGACGGCGCCCTCACCGTGGAAGATATGAGCGGCGGGACGTTCACCATCTCCAATGGAGGCGTTTTCGGTTCGCTGCTATCGACGCCGATACTGAATCCGCCGCAAAGCGCGATTCTCGGCATGCACAAGACTCAGGAGCGTCCGGTGGTCGTTGGTGGCGAAATCGTCGTTCGACCCGTGATGTATCTCGCGCTCTCCTACGATCACCGCATCATCGACGGCCGCGAGGCAGTCCTTTTCCTGGTCACGATCAAGGAAGCCATCGAGGATCCGGCACGCCTGCTGCTCGGCGTCTGAGCGCAAGCCTCGGGGGGAGATAGCATGAAGAACTACGATGTCGTCGTCATAGGCGGCGGCCCGGGAGGTTACGTGGCCGCTATTCGAAGCGGTCAGCTGGGACTCGCAACCGCGCTCGTGGACGAATGGCTCGGTGCCGACGGCAAACCGGCCCTGGGTGGCACGTGTTTGAACGTCGGCTGCATCCCGTCCAAGGCGCTGCTCGATTCTTCTCATCATTATCACAACCTCGAGCACCTGCTGCCCGCCCACGGCATCAGCGTCAAGAACGCGAGCATGGACGTCAAGACCATGCTGGCCCGCAAGGACAAGGTCGTCCAGACCATGAACCGCGGCGTCGCGGCGTTGCTGAAAAAGAACAAGGTCGATGCCTATTCCGGCCACGGTCAGCTCAAAGCCGACAACCGTGTCGCCGTCAAGAGTCACGGTAAGGGTGCCGATGAGGAGCTGAGTGCGAAAAACGTCATCATCGCCAGCGGCTCGGTGCCCATCGACATCTCCGTCGCGCCGGTCGACGGCAAACACATCGTCGACAATGCGGGGGCTCTGGCCTTCGATAAAGTGCCCGAACGGCTCGGCATCATCGGCGCCGGCGTCATCGGACTCGAGCTTGGCAGCGTCTGGAACCGTCTCGGCTCCGAGGTCGTCGTTCTGGAAGCGCTCCAGGACTTTCTCGCTGCCGCCGACCGGCAGGTTGCCCGCGACGTGCTCAAGGCGTTCACCAAGCAGGGACTGGACATCCGGCTTGGCGCGCGCGTAACCGGCGCCAAGGCCGCCAAGAAGGGCGTCGCCATCAAGTACGAGGACAGTGATGGCGCAAAGGCGCTGGAAGTCGACAAGCTGATTGTCGCCGTCGGCCGGCGCGCTTACACCGAAGGACTGCTCGCCGAGGATGTCAGCCTCAATATGGACAACAATGGCCGCATCGAGGTCGACGACATGTGCCGTACGTCCGTCGACGGCGTTTTTGCCATCGGTGACGTCGTGAAGGGCCCGATGCTCGCGCACAAGGCCTCGGAGGAAGGTATCGCCGTCGCCGAGCACATCGCGGGCCATGCGGCGCATATCGATCACCGGACGGTGCCTTGGGTGATCTACACCCATCCCGAGATTGCCTGGGTGGGCAAAACCGAACAAGAGCTCAAGGACAACGGCATCGAGTTCCGCAGCGGGAGCTTTCCATACCGAGCGCTCGGTCGCGCCCACGGCGCAGGCGAGACGGAAGGCTTCGTCAAGGTCATCGGCCACGCCAAGACCGACGAGATTCTCGGCGTGCACATTTTCGGCGCGCAAGCCTCGGAGCTCATCGCCGAGGCCGTCACCGCCATGGTGTTTCACGCGAGCAGCGAGGATCTGGCCCGCACCATCCACGCCCACCCAACGCTCTCGGAAGCCATGCACGAGGCGGCGCTGGCGGTGGACGGGCGCGCGATACACGTGTAGCTGTGTCGGTCCGTCTTGCGCGCAAGAAAACTTCGCTCTGGGGCTCACTTTATAACTCCCCACCCCGTCCTCCCGAAAGGAGTCGGCTGCGCGCAAGCCTCTGAACGTGTGCGGGCCTCGCTGTTACGCTCCTTTCTTTCACCCGCCCCCCCTGTCCCCGCAGGGTCCGAGGAATAGGCGAACATAGATTTGAGTAAGGAGTCCTTGCGAGCGCTCCTTGTCTTCACCCGCCCCCCTGTCCCCCCTCCCATCGAGGGAGGGGGGAACCCTTCGTTTCGGTCATTCGTCTGCTTTAGGGGCGAGCGAGCGCGCTCCTACACTGCTGGGGGGAGATCGGGGATAATGTTTGATCTCGACACTGTCATTGCCCAACAGGAAGCACCTTCATGGCTGATACCTTCAAAGCACGCTCGACGCTCGACGTGGGCGGCCACGCGTACGAGATCTTTCGCCTCGGCGCCCTGGGTTCGGATTACGATCTGACCCGCCTGCCCTACTCGCTGAAGATTCTGCTCGAGAATCTGCTCCGTCACGAGGACGGCGTCGACATCACGCGCGAAGACATCGAGGCGCTTGCCGGCTGGGACGCGAAAGCGGAACCGTCGACCGAAATCGCGTTCACGCCGGCGCGGGTGCTGCTGCAGGACTTCACCGGTGTGCCGGCGGTGGTGGATCTCGCCGCCATGCGCGACGCCATGCGCGCACTCGGCGACGATCCGAAAAAGATCAATCCCCTATCACCGGCCGAGCTCGTCATCGATCACTCGCTGCAGGTGGACGCGTTCGCCAAGCCCGGTGCCATGGATCTGAATGCGGAGCTGGAATTCTCGCGCAACAAGGAACGTTACGCCTTTCTTCGCTGGGGCCAGAAGGCCTTCGCCGATTTCAAGGTGGTGCCGCCGGACACCGGCATCGTGCATCAGGTCAATCTCGAGTATCTCGCCCGGGTGATATTCGCCACCGAGCACGACGGCGTGACCCGCGCCTTCCCGGACACGCTCGTCGGCACCGACTCCCACACCACCATGATCAACGGCCTCGGCATCCTCGGTTGGGGCGTGGGCGGCATCGAGGCGGAAGCGGCCATGCTCGGCCAGCCGATCACCATGCTGATCCCGCAGGTGGTCGGCTTCGAGCTCACCGGCAGGCTGCCCGAGGGCGCAACGGCTACCGATCTGGTGCTGACCGTGGTGCAGATGCTGCGCGAGCGCGGCGTGGTGGGGAAGTTCGTCGAGTTCTACGGCGACGGGCTCGAGCAGCTGCCGCTCGCCGATCGCGCCACCATCGCCAACATGGCGCCGGAGTACGGCGCGACCTGCGGCATCTTTCCGATCGACAATGAAACGTTGCGCTATCTGACATTGAGCGGACGCAGCCCCGAGAACATCGCGCTGGTGGAAGCCTATGCCCGGGAACAGGGCATGTTCCACGAGCCGGGAGCGAAGCCCGCCGATTACAGCGATACGCTGCATCTCGATCTCGCCGAGGTAGTGCCGAGCATCGCCGGCCCGAAACGTCCCCAGGATCGCATCGCGCTCGATGCCGCCAAGGCCACCATCAGCGACGCGGTGAAGAAAATGCGCGCCGAGAGCGCGACCGGCTCGACGGGTTCCGCCACGGTCATCCAGAACGGCGAGCAGTTCGAGCTCGTCGATGGCGCGGTGGTGATCGCCGCCATCACCTCGTGCACCAATACCTCGAACCCCGCGGTCATGGTGGGCGCGGGGCTGCTTGCGCGAAACGCGCATGCCAGGGGCCTGCGCGTGAAGCCCTGGGTCAAGACCAGCCTTGCGCCGGGATCGCTCGTGGTGACCAAGTATCTCGAGAAGGCCGAGCTCATGGACGATCTGGAGGCGCTCGGCTTTCACCTGGTGGGTTACGGATGCACCACATGCATCGGCAACTCTGGTCCGCTTCCCGAAGCGGTCGGCAACGCGGTGCGCGAGTCCGACATCATTGCTTGCGCCGTGCTCTCCGGTAATCGCAACTTCGAAGGCCGCATTCACGCCGACGTGCGCATGAACTTTCTCGCTTCGCCGCCGCTGGTGGTGGCATATGCGCTGGCGGGAAACATGACCGTGGATCTGGTCGCCGATCCACTCGGCGAGGACGGGAACGGCAACCCGGTTTACTTGCGCGACATCTGGCCGAGCGCCAAAGAGATCCACGACACCATTGCCAGCACGGTCGATTCCAACATGTTCCGCTCGAGCTACGAAAGCGTGTTCTCCGGCGACCACCGCTGGAATAGCATGAGCGTGCCGGATGCAGGCCAGTTCGAATGGGAGGACGATTCCACCTACGTGCGTCACCCGCCCTATTTCGAAGGCATGACCCATGAGACCCCGGGCTTTGCCGACATCCGCGGCGCGCGCGTGCTGGCGCTGCTCGGTGACAGCATCACTACCGATCACATCTCGCCGGCGGGCGCCATCAAGCCCGACAGTCCGGCGGGCCGCTATCTCATCGAGCACGGCGTCAAGCCCGCCGACTTCAACTCCTACGGCGCCCGGCGCGGCAATCACGAGGTGATGATGCGTGGCACGTTTGCCAACGTGCGCTTGAAGAACCTGCTCGCGCCCGGCACCGAGGGCGGCTGGACGCTGCATCAACCGTCCCAGGAGCAGATGAGCATCTACGACGCGGCCATGCGTTACCAGGCCGAAGGCGCGCCTTCCATCGTCATCGGCGGTGCCAACTACGGCGGCGGATCGTCGCGCGACTGGGCCGCCAAGGGCCCGCTTCTTCTCGGCATCAAGGCCGTGCTGGTTGAGAGCTTCGAGCGCATACACCGCTCGAATCTGGTCGGCATGGGCGTGCTGCCGCTGCAGTTCCAGGGCAACGAAAGCGCCGAGAGCCTTGGGCTCACCGGCCACGAGGTCTTCGACATCGAGGGCGTCACCATGGGTGCCGAAGAGGTCGACATTACCGCCACCGGTGAAGACGGCAAGCGAACCCGCTTCAAGGCCAAGGTGTGCATCGATACACCCAAGGAATGGGAGTACTACAAGCACGGCGGGATTCTCCAATACGTCATCCGTCAGCTGGCGGCGTAGCCGTACCGCCAAGTCGTCGAGCATTCGGGCCGGGCGTGCAGCGTGGCGCGCCCGGCCCGCCACGATCTTTCCCAACATGGTAAATTAACGCTGTTGGTCAATGATTTAGGGAGTACTCGGAATGGACGATCAGACCCGCACCGAGCTCGAAGCGGCGGCCTTTCGGCGCCTGGTCGAGCACCTGCGCACGCGCACCGACGTGCAGAACATCGACCTGATGAATCTGTCGGGTTTTTGCCGCAACTGCCTGTCGAAGTGGTACCGCGCCGCCGCCGAGGATCGCGGTATCGAGATGTCGTACGACGAGGCACGGGAAATCGTCTACGGCATGCCCTACGACGAGTGGAAGTCCCGGCACCAGAGCGAAGCGACCGAAGAGCAGCGCGCCGCCTACCAGGCGAGCCAGGGCAAGCCCGCCTGAGGCATCACGGCGCCTGACGATGGACCTCCAGCCGCTCACGGCCATTTCGCCCATCGACGGACGTTACGCCGACAAGACCCGCGACTTGCGCGCGGTCTTCAGCGAATACGGATTGATTCGACATCGCGTGCTGGTCGAAGTGCGTTGGCTGCAGGCGCTTGCGGCGCATCCCGGGATCGCGGAGGTTCCCGCGTTCAGCCACGAGGCGAATCATCATCTCAACGATATCGTCGACAGCTTCGACATCGAAAGCGCCGCCCGCGTCAAGGAGATCGAGCGCACCACGAATCACGACGTCAAGGCCGTCGAATACTTTCTCAAGGAGCGAATCGCCGAAACGGCGGAGCTGGTTGCCGTGCAG
Source organism: Gammaproteobacteria bacterium (assembly GCA_041581935.1). Lineage (GTDB taxonomy): Bacteria > Pseudomonadota > Gammaproteobacteria > HK1 > HK1 > JAABYT01. Next base: position 12,422 of record JBFICP010000028.1, read on the forward strand.
GAGTTCATTCACTTCGCCTGCACTTCCGAGGACATCAACAATCTCGCCTACGGCCTGATGCTTCTCGATGCACGCACGCGCTGCGTGCTGCCGGTCATGGACGAGCTGATCGAGTCTATCCGCGGACTCGCGCACCGCTACGCCGGTGAGCCGATGCTCTCTCTTACCCACGGGCAACCGGCATCTCCGACGACGCTCGGCAAGGAGATGGCGGTTTTTGCGGCACGATTGAAAAGACATCGCGCGCGGTTCGCCGAGATCGCTCCGTGCGGCAAGATGAATGGCGCGGTCGGCAACTACAACGCGCATCTGGCTGCCTACCCGGGCATCGACTGGCCGGCCATGGCCAGCGACTTCGTGAGCGAGCTGGGGCTCGAATGGAATCCCCACACGACCCAGATCGAGCCTCACGACTACATGGCCGAGCTCTTTCATGCCCAGTTGCGGTTCAACGTGGCACTTCTGGATTTCTGCAGGGATGCGTGGGCCTACATTTCGAGGGGATATTTCACGCAGAAGACCGTCGAAGACGAGGTTGGCTCCTCGACCATGCCGAACAAGGTCAATCCCATTGATTTCGAGAATGCCGAAGGCAACCTGGGTATCGCCAATGCGCTCTTCGAGCACATGGCGGGAAAGTTGCCGGTCTCGCGCTTGCAGCGCGACCTCAGCGATTCGACGGTGCTGCGCAACCTCGGTGTCGGTGCCGCCCATTCCCTGGTCGCCTACCAGTCGTGCCTCAAGGGTATTTCCAAGCTCGAGATCAACCGCGAAGCTTTGGACTCGGACCTCGATAACGCCTGGGAAGTGCTCGCCGAGCCGATTCAGACGGTCATGCGCCGTTACGGTATCGAAAAGCCCTATGAACGCCTGAAGGCGCTGACGCGCGGCCGAACCATCGACCGCGAGGCCCTGCATGCCTTCATCGAGTCGCTCGACCTGCCCGCCGAGGAAAAAGCCCGGCTTCTCTCGCTCACGCCGGCGAGCTATGTCGGCGAGGGAGAAAATCTCGCAAACGACGTGTAAACGAGCAATGCACTATACGAGACCATCGGATTTCGAACACTTCGTACTAAAGGAAGATACCGAAACGGTCGACATTGACAGCAGCGAGGCGTGCCGGCTTGCGGCGCTGTCCATGGCCCGGCAGGCGGTGCGCGGTATCGAGATCGTCAGCCGCAAGCTGGATCCTCACATGTTCGACAACAGCGAATTCTGCGATGCGGTGAGCCGCCTGGTAACCGGATCGCGCCGCGCACGGGTGCGCGTTCTGCTTCGCGAGGTCGAGCCGGTCATCAAGCGCGGCCATCGCCTGGTCACCCTGGCCCAGCGTCTCGACAGCTTTATCGAGATACGCGTGCCGGCGCCCGAGCACGACGAGTACAATGGTGCATTCCTGATCGTCGACGGAGCCGGCATCGTCCACCGCCGTCATTCCGATCGCCATGAAGCCAACGTGAGCTTCAACGGTCCGCGCCTGGCCCTGGAGCTCGGTCGACACTTCGAGGAGATGTGGCAAACGGCAACGCCGGACATCAACCTTCGCCGCAGCCATCTCTGAGTCAATCGATCATGCTTCGCCGCCACATTCTGCTGATGTTCCTGCTGAGCGGGGGCGTACCGGTACCGGCCTCGATTGCCGCGACCGGCATGGTCACCGAAGTCATCGACGTCGGCTACCGCCCGGTGGAAGAGATGATCGCCATCCTGCGACCCCTGGTACCGAAACCGGGTAGCGTCTCGGGTGCCTACGGCAAAATCGTCATACGTACGACGCCGGAGAATATGCGCGATATCAAGCAGATTCTCGCGACGCTCGACCGCGCGCCGGCGAACCTGCTGGTGAGCGTGCGTCACTCAATGAATGACGAGGTGCGCCGCGATCTCTACGAGGTGTTTGGCGAAGTGGGCGGGCGCGACGTCAGCGTTTCCGCGGGACACGACGCAGGCACCGGACGAGGAGTCGTCATCAGCCACGAGGGCGCCGGCGAGAGTGCGGGCGTGCGCATCGACAAAACGCAGTCGGCTTCGAGCGGAGGCGCCACGCAGCGCGTGCGTGTTCTGGAAGGCAAGGAAGCCTTTATCCGAACCGGGCAGTCGGTGCCGTTCACCGAGGAGCGCGTCGTGGTGTCGGGGAGCGGCGTCACCACGGTGCAGAAGAGCACCGGATTCAGGAACGTCGACAGTGGTTTCTACGTGCGCGCGCGCCTCGGCGGCGATGATCGCGTGACTGTCGAGATTTTTCCGCAAAACAACCGGCTCAATACGCAATCGGGCAGCATCGATGTGCGCGAAGCCAGCACCGTGGTGTCGAGCCGGCTCGGTCGCTGGATGGAGATCGGCGGAGTCAGCGGCACGTCCGACGAAAGCTCCCGCGGCATCGGATCGTCTTCGAGCGCGTCCACCCGCGGCGACTACACCACCTATCTCAAGGTCGAACGCCTCGATCGCTGAATCGCACGCGTAGCTCGCACGCCGCGCTCGGCCTGCTCCCGTGGACCCGAGAGCCGGAATCTGCTCTCATTCGGACATCACGCAACGCACGCAGGTATCACCATGAGCGAACTGAATGCGCAACAGCGCAAGCTCCGCGATCGCGCCCGCGAGGTAGCCCACGCCAGCATCGCGGCGCGCGCGGCGGAGGTCGATCGCAGCGAGGAGTATCCCTGGGACAACGTCCGCATCCTCACCGATGCCGGGTTCATGGGTATGACGATACCGCCCGCCTACGGCGGTGCCGGCCGCAGCTACATGGACGCGGTGCTGGTGGTCGAGGAGATGGCCCGGGTGTGCGGCGTCACCGGCCGCATCGTCGTCGAGGGCAATATGGGCGCCATCGGCGCCATCATGGCCTACGGCACTGACGCCCAGAAACGCCTTGCTGCCGAGCTCGTGCTCTCGGGCGACAAGCCCGCCATCTGTATTACCGAGCCCGACGCCGGCAGCGCCGCGACGGAGATGACCACCCGTGCCGATCGCAAGAGCGACACCTACGTCATCAACGGCCGCAAGCACTGGATCACCGGCGGCGGCGTCTCGAAGCTGCACCTGATTTTCGCGCGCGTGTTCGACGCCGGTGTCGAGCAGGGTATCGGCGGTTTCATCGCGGTGCGGGGAGAAGCCGACGGCCTCGTCATCGGTGCGCGCGAGCCGGCCATGGGGCTGCGCGGCATTCCGGAAACCGAGATCCGCTTCGAGGATCTGACGCTGCCCGCCGATCGCCTTATCCAACCGCCGAAGGGATTGGCGCGCGGATTCGCCGGGCTCATGAACGCTTACAACGCCCAGCGGGTCGGCGCGGCTACCGTGGCTCTCGGCATCGCCCAAGGCGCTTACGATCTGGCGCTGGCGCACAGTCAGCAACGCGAACAGTTCGGACGTCCCATCTGCGAGTTCCAGGGACTACAGTGGATGCTCGTCGACATGAACATTCAGCTCGAAGCGGCGCGCGCACTGATCTACAAAGCGGCGCGCAGCGGCGACGGCGGTTTTCCCGACATCGGCGATGCGGCGCGCGCCAAGATTCTCGCCTCGGAGTCCGCGATCCGCGTCACCAATGACGCGTTGCAGGTCTTCGGTGCCGCCGGCTATTCACGCAACCTGCCGCTCGAGCGCATGGCGAGGGACGCGCGCATGTTCACCATCGGCGGCGGCACCGCACAGATTCTGCGCACCGTGGTGGCATCGCGCATTCTCGGTCGCAAGCTGCCGCAAACCCGTGACGGCTATCGCGACGCCGCTCCGGAGGACAACGAGCCCCTGGCCGCGCGTGGCTGAAATCTGCGTATCCGAAAAAAACGATCGTAGGCAAGTCTAAACGCAGCGAACCCAGCCTACGATCATTTTCCTTAACCGTGTCACTCCGCGGCGTCGCCGACGAGCTCTTCCTCGATGCCAATCTGCAAAGCGTCGTTGACACGGTTGAAGAATCCACACAGCGCAATGCGCACCGTGAGCTCGACGATCTGCTCTTCGCTGAAATGCCGGCGCAGCGCGTCGAACATCGCATCGCCAATGCGCTGGGGCCTTTCGGTGACCGCGATGGCATAGTCGCGCACCAAACGATCGACCGGGTCGAGGCCGGGACAGTCGTCTTCGAGAATGCCGGCGACCGTCTCCGCCGCGAGTCCCTGCGCCTCGAGGCGCGGCGCGTGGTGCGAGACACAGTAGGTGCATTCGTTGAGCTTGGAGACCACCACCAGCGCGATCTCGAGATAGCGCTTGGCAAGCAGCGCTTCGTCGTTGAGATCCAGCAGCAGTCCCTGAATGTGCTTGAGCACCGGCGCGCGGTGAGCGAACACCTTGACCTGGTTCAGAAACGGGCCGTATTCCTCGGTGAAGCGCCGATAGACGGGCTGCACGTCTTCCGGCACCTCATCGATGGCGATATCACGTACGCGAGCCATGCGCTCGTGGCGTCACTGAGTCGGCGGATAGTAGCCCGGCGGGTATGGCGCCGGTGCCCCGTATTGGGGAGGCGGATAAGGGTAGCCCGGCGCGGCCCCGTATGCGGGCGGCGTACCGTAGCCCGGCGGCGCACCGTAGCCCGGCTGCTGGGGATAAGCCGGCGGGTAGCCGCCGTAGCCGGGTTGCGGGGCAGCACCGTAGCCCGGTGGCAGCGGCGGGTAGGCCGGCGGCGGATATCCACCACCCTGACCGTATTGGCCGTATTGGCCGTAATCGCCCCCGTAGCTCCCATACCCGGGCGGTGGCCCGGGAGGCGGTATGCCGGCACCGGACGCGTAGGGATCGTCGGCGGGCGCCATCTGCTTGGGTGGGCCTATCGGTGCCCACGGATTCTCCGGGTGCGGCGGCGGGGCCCCCGGCATTCCCGAAATCGATGCGGGCAGGGTCGATTGGCCCGACGCGTCCCACGGATCGGCCGGCGCCGACGATTCGGGCGGCGCAGCCAGCGCCCCGGGTGCCGGCGGCGCCGCGCCGGAACCCGCGACCACCCCGGCGTCCTGAAATGCGGCGGCCAGATGGCTGCGGGAGTCGCCCGGAGTGCCGGCGCCCGCGCCGAGAGCGGCAGCCGCCTCGGGATCGCCGCCGGTCAGCGCGTCCTGCACGTCGTCGACTACCTCCCGCGCGAGGCTCTCGGCCGACTCCAGCGAAGACGAAAGACCCGTCACGGCCCGATCGGCGAGCTCGGCAGGCTCGTCATCACCGATTCGCGCCACGACGATCAGCAGCACGATGATCGCGAGCGGTCCCCAAAGGGCGACGATGCCGCGCATCGGGCCGCCCGAGCGTGTCTCATAGGAAACCGTCGTGCTTGCAGGCTGGGCGGGCGCGGCCTCGACCGGACGTGCCGCCGCCCCCGTCGTCGGCGCATCGGCTGCCGCCTTCCTGGTGCCGGTCCCGGCCTTCCTGCTGGCAGTCTTCTTGCCGGCCGCTTTCTTGCCGGCGGCTTTTTTCGTGGTTTTTTTCTTCGTCGATTTCTTGGCAGTGGTTTTCTTCTGCGCCGCCTCCACGCGCGAATCCGGGCCCTTCTCGTCGTCGTGCTCGTGATCGGTCGTGGTATCGTTGGCCATCTCCGCACTCTCCCCAAGTATTTTCACGTCGAAACGTGCTGCTGGATGCGGGAATGGTAGCACGATCCCTTGACGCTAAAGTATCATCCCGAGCCTTACCATGGGTGTACGCGAACCAGGTATCGCAACGCTAACGCACCTGCGCGGACGCTCGGCGCTGACACCATTTCGCGCAAAACGCCTGACCGACAGTCTCGCCCGGGAGCTGCCCGGGCTACGTCGCCTGGACGCGGAATTCCTCTATTTCATCGAGCACGACGGGGCATTCTCGGCATCGGATCGGGACCTGCTGTACCGCTTGCTCGATGCACGCCGCGATTCGAGCGCCGCGGCTGCCAACGGCGCATTCATCGTCGCGCCGCGCCCGGGAACGATTTCACCCTGGTCCAGCAAAGCCACGGATATTCTGCACAACTGCGGGCTCTCGAAGGTGACGCGGGTCGAGCGCGGCGTGCGCTGGATGGTGCAGATGAGCGCCGGCCGGCACGCCGACGGCCCGCTCCAAGCGGTTCTGGCGGCCCGGTTACACGATCGCATGACCCAGGCGATCCTTCCGGGCATCGACGACGTGCGTACATTGTTCGATCACACCGCCCCGCGACCTCTGCGCAGCGTCGACGTCATTGCCGAACACGTCGAAGGCCTCCAGAAAGCCAACCGCGAGATGGGACTCGCGCTCAGCGACGGCGAGATCGGCTATCTGCTCGAGCACTTTATCGCCCTCGGCCGAAATCCGAACGATGTCGAGCTCATGATGTTCGCCCAGGCGAACTCCGAGCACTGCCGGCACAAGATTTTCAATTGCCGCTGGACCATCGACGGCCGGGATCAGCCCATGACCCTGTTCGACATGATCCGCCACACCCATGCGAGCCACCCGGGACGCGTGTTGTCCGCTTACCGGGACAATGCGGCGGTCATGTCCGGAAACGCTACCACCTGGTTCTTCCCGGAAGGCGAAGGCGGACGGTACCGGAGCGTGGCGGAATCCGCGGACATCGTCATGAAGGTCGAAACCCACAACCACCCGACCGCCATCTCGCCCTTTCCCGGCGCCGCGACCGGCTCCGGCGGTGAGATCCGCGACGAGGCGGCGACCGGACGGGGTGCGCGATTCAAGGCGGGCCTCACCGGGTTTTCGGTGTCCAATTTACGCATTCCGGGCTTCGAGCAGCCCTGGGAGCGGGACTACGGGCGTCCGGGGCGCATCGCCTCGGCGCTCGACATCATGCTGGAAGGGCCGGTGGGCGCGGCGTCGTTCAACAACGAGTTCGGCCGCCCGGCGCTCGCCGGATACTTTCGAACGCTCGAGCTGGCCATCGACGGCGACCGCGCCGAGGTGCGCGGCTATCACAAGCCGATCATGGTGGCGGGTGGTGTCGGCGCGATTCGACGCGATCAGATAACCAAGCGAGACTTCGCGCCCGGCACCCGTATCGTCGTCATCGGCGGTCCCGCCATGCTCATCGGACTCGGCGGCGGCGCCGCATCGTCGATGGCGTCCGGGGAAGGCGAAGAGACGCTCGACTTCGCCTCGGTGCAACGGGATAACCCCGAGATGCAGCGCCGCTGCCAGGAAGTCATCGATCGCTGCTGGCAGCTGGGCGACGCCAACCCCATTCAGTCATTGCACGATGTCGGTGCGGGTGGCCTTTCGAACGCGATTCCGGAGCTCATCAACGGTGCCGAACGCGGCGGCACCTTCGATCTGCGCGCCATTCCGAACGACGATCCGGGCATGTCGCCGATGGAGATCTGGTGCAACGAAGCCCAGGAGCGTTTCGTGCTCGCCATCGCCGACGTCGACATGCACCGCTTCGCCGCAATCTGCGCGCGCGAGCGCTGCCCGTTCGCCAATCTCGGCGAGGCCACCGAATTGCGTCATCTGCGGGTAATCGATCCGCTCGATGAGACGCTTCCTGTCGACCTGCCGATGTCGTTGCTGCTCGGCAACCCGCCGAGCATGCACCGGCGCGTCGAGCGCCGCGCACCGCCCGCGCACCGCCTGGCGCTCGGCAACGTCGATCTCGCCGACGCGGCGCGGCGTGTTCTACGC
>JBFICP010000029.1:0-19969 GCA_041581935.1 Gammaproteobacteria bacterium
ACACCGAAGGTCATGATCAGGATGCACCACGCAAAGGCCTTGCCTGCCCAGGCGGTGACCTTGTCGACAAACAGGATGAAGCCCATCATCTCCGATACCCCGATTCCCCGAGAATGCGGTAACGAAAAAGCGAGGGGCGGCGCCCACGCGCCGCCCCGGTCATCAAAGCACGATCACTCGGCTAGAAATTTATCTCACCGGGGAAATAGTGCTTGAAAGCGAGCTTGTAGTCGGCCGAATTCATGAGGTCATAAAACGCCACACGATGCGACCATGCTTTCTGGCTCTCGACCACCTTAGCGAAGAAGGGATCAGCCTCCAGCTTCGCCAGCACGGTGTCCCACGACTTTAGCTGAGCTTCCAGGATAGACTGATCCGTGCGGTAGACATTAACCCCGTGATCTTTCATGAGCTTCTGCAGGTCAATGGAGTACTGGTTCATGGCCCAGCCGTAGTTGGCGGTATTGGCCGCCTCGGCCGCGTACTCGAGGATCGCCTGATGCTCCTTCGGCAGTGACTCGTACTTGTCCTTGTTGAAGATGATCTCGAAGAACTCGGCCGCCTGATGGTAGCTGCCCATGTGATAGTGCTTGGACACGTCCTGGGCGCCGAACTGCATGTCGGCGGTGGGGTTGTTGAACTCGAAGGCCTCGATGACGCCGCGCTCGAGCGCCGGCACGATCTCGCCGCCCGGAAGCTGGGTCACTTTGAGCCCCATGCCCTGCATGATGTCGGTTGCCAGACCCACGGTGCGGTACTTGAGGCCCTGCATGTCCGCCGCCGACGTGACGTGTTTCTTGAACCAACCCAGCGGCTGGGTCGGCATCGGCATGGCAAAGAAGCCGACCAGGTTGAGCTGCAGCTTGTCCTGCACCAGCTCTCGATACAGATCCTTACCGCCACCGAAGTGGATCCAGGCGAGAATCTGCGAGGCGTTGGCGCCGAACACGGGCCCGGTGCCGAACAGCGACGCCGCCTTGTCCTTGCCGTACCAGTACGCCGTCACCGTATGCGCGCCATCGAGCACGCCCTTGTGGCAGGCATCCTGAACCTGGAAGGCTTTGACCACCGCATCGGTGGGCAGATAGTCGATTTTCAAACTCCCACCGGACATCTGCTCGACGCGGTCCGTGTACTGCTTGGCCATGGTGGTGAAGGGGCTGCCGGCCCCCCAGGAGCCCTGCATTTTCAGCGTCGTCGTCTGCGCCACGGAAACCATCGGGAAGCCGACGGTTGCGGCGCCGGCCGCGCCCACGGCACCCGCCTTCAGGAACTTGCGGCGGCTGGACTTGGACTTGGCCGTTACTTCGCCAGTAACGTTGTTGTTCGTCATTTTGACTCCTCCTTAAAGGATTAACGTGGAATGCACCGGGCCATCACGATACCTGTGGACCCCAGGTGATCGCCGCCGAACACACACGTTCGGTCAGGCGGGTATCCGCTGCTTGAGTGCTGCCCCTGGACGACGGATCAGGATGGTAACCATTTGTTGTCATTCGCTTTTTCAGCCGTTGGGGCGCTTGCGCCCGCGTGGCGGTCCGCCTGGGCCGGGGCTCTGGACGGATTCTTGTATGCGATATACCAGCGAGTGTAAAGAGCCTGCCCCCCCATGTACAGCGCGAGCAACGCTTCACGCCACCCGATCTCCCGGTTCTCTGCCGGCGAAAATCGCGTCCAGATTATCGAGCGCCCGGAAACCCATGGCGTCGCGGGTCTCCCGGGTGGCGCTGCCGATATGGGGTAGCAGAAAGGTATTGTCGAGGTCCCGGTAACCGGGATGTATGTCGGGCTCATCATTAAACACGTCGAGTCCTGCCGCCGCCACGTGCCCCGAGCGCAACGCCTGCTGCAGGGCTTCGTCGTCGACGAGCGCGCCACGGGCGGTGTTGACGAGGATTACGCCGGGTCGCATCAGTGCAATGCGCTCTGCGTCGATGAGTCCGCGCGTCTGCGGGGTCGTCGGGCAGTGCAGGGACAGCACGTCGCAGGCGCCGAGCAGTGTCTCCAGGTGCTCATGGAACTCGGCGCCCTGCTCGGCTTGCGCGGGCAGGCGCCGCCGGTTGTGATAGTGAATGCGCATGTCGAATCCGCGCGCACGCCTGGCGGTGACCTGGCCGACGCGCCCCATGCCGACGATACCGAGAGTTTTCCCGGTGATTTGCGAACCCACCATGAACGCCGGGCTCCATTGCCGCCACCGCCCGGAGCGGATCAGGCGCTCGCCCTCGGAGGCGCGACGGGCCGCGCCCAGCATCAGCAGCATCGCGATCTCGGCGGTGGCATCGCTCAACACGTCCGGAGTATTGGTAACGATGATGCCGCGCGCCTTTGCCGCATCCAGATCCACGTGATCGACACCGACGGAGAAATTCGCAATAGCCTTGACGCTGCCGGGCAGACGACCGATGGCCGCGGCATCCAGGTGCTCGGAGTGACAGGGCAGGAGCGCATCGGCGCCCTCGGCGAGGGCGAGCAGCTCGTCGGTGGAGTAGACATGGTCGTCCGTATTGAACAGCGGTTGGTAGTCGCGGCGAAGGCGCGTCTGCACGCCCTCGGGGAGCTTGCGCGTGACCACGACTTTTGGCTTCGACCGCATGGACGTATACTGCAACGAATTCGGATCGCAGGCCAGATCGAAGGGTGTAATCGTAACGAGTTGTAATAAAAAGCCTTTATTTGCGGTCTGAACAAGGTCGGAGGCGCAACCGGCCGTTCCCGGAGAACAATAACGAGGGGACACGATGACGCACTGGATCCGCTTTCAACACGCCGGGGCCACAGGCTTCGGAATCCTCGAGGGCAACGCCATCGCGGTGCACGAAGGCGACATGTTCGACGCGCCCGCTGCAACCGGTGCTTCGCTGTCGCTCGACGACGTCGTGCCCGTTGCACCGACGGCGGCGGGAAAGATGCTCGCCCTGTGGAACAATTTCCACGCGCTCGCAGAGAAACTCGACCAGGAGATACCTCCGGAGCCCCTCTACTTCATCAAAGCGAACGGCTCCTATCTCGGCACCGGTGGCGTGATCCGCAAGCCGTCGTCCTACGATGGCAAGGTCGTGTTCGAAGGCGAGCTCGGGATCGTGATTGGCAGGGAGTGCCGCTCGGTTTCCGAGCGAAAAGCCGAGTCCCACATTTTCGGTTATACGTGCATCAATGACGTGACCGCCATCGAAATCATCGCCAGGGACGCCACCTTCGCCCAATGGACGCGCGCCAAGAGCTTCGATACGTTCGGTGTCTTCGGACCGGTTGTCGCGACCGGCCTTGATCCCGCAACCCTGACAATACGCACGGTGCTCAACGACCAGGAGCGTCAGAACTACCCGGTCAGCGACATGATTTTCGGGCCTCACGCGATCGTCAGCGCCATATCCCGTGACATTACCTTGCACCCGGGGGACGTTATCTGCTGCGGGACCTCCGTGGGCGTCGGCTCCATGAAACCGGGTAGCATCATCGAGGTGACCATCGACGGTATCGGTACGCTCAGTAATCGATACGAGGACTGAAGCGAGGAGATTGCAATGAAAATTTGCGTAGTGGGCGCGGGTGCCATCGGCGGACTGCTCGCGGTTCGCCTGGCGGAGGCCGGCGAGCAGGTTACGGTCATCGACCGGGGGGCGCATCTGCAGGCGATCCAGCGCTCCGGGCTCAAGCTCATCATGGCCGACGGATCCGAGCATGTCACCCGTTCATTGGAAGCGGCCGCGAGCATGCGCGAGGCGGGGCCGCAGGACGTGGTGATCCTGGCGGTGAAGACGCACGTGCTCGAGACCATCGCTGCCGAGCTCGACAGCGTGCTCGGTGACGAAACCGTTATCCTGCCGATGCAAAATGGACTGCCCTGGTGGTACTTCCAAAAACACGGCGGCGAGTACGACGGCCGCGCCATCGAATGCCTTGATCGGGACGGACGGCTAGCCGCCCACATCGACGTGAACCGAGTGATCGGCTGCGTCGTGTTTCCCGCGGGCGCAATCGCTGCGCCGGGCGTGGTGCGCCACACGGAAGGAAACCGCTTTCCACTGGGTGAGCTCGACGGCAGCGATACCGAGCGCGCCCACCGGCTCGTGGACATGTTCACCAATGCCGGCTTCAAGTCTTTCGTTCTCGATGACATTCGAGGCGAGATCTGGCTCAAGCTGCTGGGCAATCTGTCATTCAATCCAATCAGCGCGCTCACCCACGCAACCATGGTGGACATCTGCCGCTATCCGCCGAGCCGGGCGCTGGCGGTGACCCTGATGGAAGAGGCCCAGACGGTCGCAAACCGTCTCGGCATCCGTTTGCGCGTGTCCATCGACAAGCGCCTCGCCGGCGCCGAAAAAGTCGGTAAGCACAAGACGTCCATGCTGCAGGACGTGGAGGCCGGCCGGGAGCTCGAGCTCGAGGCCATCATGGGCGCCGTCATCGAGCTTGCGCGCATGACCGGCATCACCACCCCGGCCACCGATACCGTCTACGCGCTCGTGAAGCTCCTCGATGAGACCATGCGGGAGAGCCACGGCGCCGTGCAGCTGCGCCAGATCGCGTGAGATAAGCGCGTTCCACCGCAGGTGGGCGGTTCTATATACTGTCCTCCGGCTCACTGGAGGATTGACCGATGGCGTCGGCCGCGAACGATCGCAGTGCCTTGGTAGCCGAGTTCCGGAAATTTCTCGGCGCGGACTCGGTCCTGCACGAGCAAGAGCAGCTCAAACCGTACGAGTGCGACGGCCTGACAGCATATCGGCAGACACCTCTCATCGTCGTGCTGCCGGAAACCATCGAGCAGGTGCAGCGGGTGCTGCGCGTGTGCGCGAGCAGGGAGGTACCCGTCGTTGCCCGAGGCGCTGGAACCGGTCTTTCCGGAGGCGCCCTGCCGCTTGCCGACGGCGTGCTGCTCGGGCTCGCGAAGTTCAACCGGATTCTCTCCATCGATATCGAGAACCGCACCGCACGCGTCCAGCCCGGGGTGCGCAATCTCGCCATCTCCGAAGCCGCCGCGCCGTACGGTCTCTACTACGCGCCCGATCCGTCATCGCAGATCGCCTGCAGCATCGGCGGCAACGTGGCCGAGAATTCGGGCGGCCTGCACTGCCTGAAGTACGGCTTGACGGTGCACAACATTCTCGAGCTTGAGGTGATCACCGTCGACGGCGAACGGCTTACCGTCGGCGCGCAGTCGCTGGACGCCCCAGGCTACGATTTGCTGGCGTTGCTCACGGGCTCGGAGGGGTTGCTTGCGATCATCGTCGAGATCACCGTGCGGCTTTTGCCGAAGCCAACCTGCGCACGGGTCATGCTTGCGGCATTCGACGACGTGGGCGCGGCCGGCACGGCCGTCGGGCGCATCATCGCCGAAGGCATCATCCCCGGGGGACTCGAGATGATGGACAACGCCGCGATCCGCGCCGCCGAGGATTTCGTGCACGCCGGCTACCCGACCGATGCCGCCGCCATTCTGCTGTGCGAGCTCGATGGCACCGAGAGCGAGGTCGCGGATCAGGTCGAGCAGGTCTCCGCGCTGCTCGAGAGCTGCAACGCCACCGAGGTGCGGGTGGCGCGCGACGAGCAGGAGCGCGCGCTTTTCTGGGCTGGTCGCAAGGCCTCGTTTCCCGCCGTTGGCCGCCTGTCGCCGGACTACTACTGCATGGACGGCACCATTCCGCGCCGCGAGCTGCCGAAGGTTCTGACCCGCACCGCCGAGCTCTCGGAGCTGTACGGTCTTCCCGTCGTCAACGTATTTCACGCCGGCGACGGTAATCTCCATCCACTCATTCTCTACGACGCCAACAAGGAAGGCGAGGTCGAGCAGGTCGAGGCGCTCGGTGGCAAGATACTCGAGCTGTGCGTCGAGGTCGGCGGCACCATCACCGGGGAGCACGGCGTCGGCGTCGAGAAGCTCGATCAAATGTGCGTCCAGTTCGGCGCCGCGGAGCTCGCGCACTTCCACGCGGTCAAATCCGCATTCGACAAGGACAATCTGCTCAATCCCGGAAAGGCCGTTCCGACTCTGACGCGCTGCGCGGAGCTCGGTGGCATGCACGTCCACCGCGGCGAGCTTCCGTTTCCAGATCTCGAGAGGTTCTGAGCCGGTGAGCGGCGAAGCCGATGCGAGCGCCGAGCTCGCGCAGCGTATTCTGCGGGCGGCGCACGACGGTACGCCGCTCGACATCGTCGCGGGTGGCAGCAAGGCTTTTCTCGGGCGCATCACCCAGAGTGAGCCCTTCGACGTGTCCGGACACCGCGGAATCGTCTCCTACGAGCCCACCGAGCTGGTCATCACGGCGCGCGCCGGTACGCCGCTCGCCGAAGTCGAGCGCGTGCTTGCCGACCGTGGCCAGATGCTCGCCTTCGAGCCGCCCCACTACGGCGCAGCGGCGACGCTCGGCGGCACCATCGCCAGCGCGCTTTCGGGACCGCGGCGCCCGTACGCCGGCGCCGCGCGGGATTTCGTGCTGGGCATCAAGCTGCTGAGCGGCGAGGGCCGGGTACTCTCATTCGGCGGACAGGTGATGAAGAACGTGGCCGGCTACGACGTGTCGCGACTCATGGTAGGCGCCATGGGCACCCTCGGGGTGTTGCTGGAGATCTCGCTCAAGGTGCTGCCGTTGCCGGCAAAGAGCGCGACGATGGGCTTTTCACTGGACGCGGCCGGCGCTATCGACAAGATGAATGCCTGGGCCGGCACGCCGTTGCCGCTTTCCGGCGCCTACCACGACGAAGGTCGGCTCTACGTTCGGCTTTCCGGCACGGCGGGCGGCGTCGACGAGGCCGTCGATCGCCTCGCCGGTGAAGGTGGTGAGCCGAGCGAAGACGGCGAACGTTGGCGCGCGCTGCGTGAACACGAGCTGGCGCACTTCGACACCGAGACTCCGGTGTGGCGATTATCCGTGCCGCCGGCGACGCCGCCACTCACCCTGCCGGGGACAACCTTGATTGACTGGGGCGGCGCACTGCGCTGGCTCGCGAGCAATGCCGAGGGTGAGCGGATTCGCCGCACGACGCAGGCCGTCGGCGGCCACGCGATGCTGTATCGAAACGGCGATCGCCGGGGTGATGTTTATCATCCCCTGAGTCCCGCGATGCTCGCGCTGCATCGGCGCCTGAAATCCGGCTTTGATCCGAAAGGCATACTCAATCGCGGGAGAATGTACGCGGATTTGTAAGCGCGAGCCCTCTTTGGCGGCTCGCATCCAAAAGCTTCGACGGACGAACAGCGCAGTGCAAACGAATCTTGCCGACTTCATCAAGAACACCAACGAGGGGCGCGAGGCGGATAGCATTCTGCGAAAATGCGTGCACTGCGGCTTCTGCACGGCGACCTGTCCTACTTATCAGCTGCTCGGTGACGAGCTCGACGGGCCGCGTGGACGTATTTATCTCATCAAGGAATCGCTGGAGGGGCAGCCGGTCACCGAGAAAACCCGGCGTCATCTGGATCGCTGTCTCACCTGCCGCTCCTGTGAGACAACGTGTCCATCAGGCGTTCGTTACGGTCGGCTGCTCGATATCGGCAGGGGCGTAGTCGAACGACGTGCGCCGCGATCGCTTCCGGAGCGCGCAATGCGTGGTGTGCTGCGCTGGCTGCTGCCCCGGCCGAAGCGGTTCGCACCGCTGCTGCGTATCGGCCAGGCTCTGCGCCCGATGTTTCCGCCGGGCCTGCGTCGGCGCGTACCACCGCGTCAGGTCGCCGGTCACTGGCCTGCGCCGAGGCATGCGCGTCGCATTCTGTGTCTCTCAGGATGCGTGCAGAGCTGCATCGCCCCTAATATCAACGCCGCTGCAGCGCGGGTGCTCGATCGGCTCGGCATCTCTGTGCTGCCGACGACTGCCGCGGGTTGCTGCGGCGCAGTGAGCCATCACCTGTCGGCGCGGGGCGAAGCTCTCGAGTTCATGCGCCGTAACATCGACGCATGGTGGCCGCACCTCGAGGAAGGCGCAGAAGCAATTATTATCGGGGCCAGCGCCTGTGCCGCGATGATCAAGGAGTACGGGGAGCTGCTGGCCGATGATCCGCACTATGCACAAAAGGCAGCACGCGTGTCGGCGATCGCCAGGGATCTTTCCGAGATCGTCGCCGGCGAGGATCTTTCCGCCCTCGGCAATCGCGTCGTGGATTCGCGCCGCGTAGCATTTCACTCGCCGTGCACATTGCAGCACGCACAAGCGATACGGGGAAGCGTGGAATCCATTCTCGAATCGCGGGGACATCGCCTGACACACGTTGCGGATGCCCACCTTTGCTGCGGTTCCGCCGGCACCTACTCGATACTCCAGCCGACGCTTTCGAGGCGTCTGCGCAAAAACAAGCTGGCGGCTCTCGAGGCCGAGAATCCGGAGCTCATCGCAACCGCTAACATCGGATGCCTTCTGGAGTTGCGCTCAGAAGCAAACGTGCCCGTCGTGCATTGGATCGAGTTACTCGACGACTGAACGCGAGCAACGCGGCGCTCAGGTAGAACCGAGCATCTCGGAGATCAGCTTGTCTTCCAGATCGATGCGCACTGCAAGCTCTTCACCAAGCTTCGAAAGCATCTTCGTCATATCCCCACCAAAGTTCTCGCCATTCAACTTCTCGTACACATCGTTGAACTCGACCGCAACCTGTGTCGTATTGGCGATGCGCGGGTAAAGTTGCTCTGCGAGCTTCACCACACCGCGCCGGCGCTCCTCGCCTTTGGATATGCGTTCGTAGAGACCGAAGTGACCGGATGCAATGTAGTCGACCAGTAGCTGTGAAAACTCCTCCAACAGCTCGTTGTTCGGCATCCCGTCGGTGTATGGCGCGACACCCGCGAGCCGCTCGAACAGCACCAGCATGCGCTGGCGCTCGCTCAACATTTTGTCGATAAGTGCGCGCGTGCCGCGTCTCCGATCGCGTTGCTGCTCCTGAACCCCAGAACTCATGCACTGCTCCATTTTGGCGGTACCCCCGGGCCGGCCGGGGATATGGGTGGCATAGGTAACCATTACTGTCAACGGATGGCAAGATCGGGATCTCAAAAAAGAGACATCGCGCACAATTGACACATGCCAACATGCGCCGAATACCCCTGATTGGCGCCCACCGCCCGTGCGCCACGAGCGCCGTTCCCGGCCTTTCGCACGCTTCGGGCAGGCTGTCCAAGCGTCGCCCAAGTTGCTAAATTAGCCGCCGTTTCCATCGGAGTGAATCACGCTCACATGAGGTGCTGGACCCAGGCAATCAGCACGGCCACAAAGCTCTTTGGAGGTTTCGCGGTGGCGGGGGGCATCGCGCTCAGCCTCCTCGGTTCCGCCATCGCGGCCGGCACCCTTCAGGAAATCCGCGCACTGGCCGCCGATCAGCACTACGCGGAAGCGTTGAAACAGCTCAACGGCTATCTCGAGGAGCATGGCGACGACGTCGAAGCACGTTTGTTCAAAGGCGTGATTCTCACCCGCCAGGGAAATATCGACGAAGCCATCGCCGCGTTCGACGAGTTGTCGAAGGACAGGCCGGAGCTCCCCGAGCCGCTCAACAACCTCGCGGTGCTGTATGCCGCCCAGGGTCGTTATGACGAATCTCGCAAAGTGCTCGTGCGAGCCATCGAGCTCGAGCCCCGCTACGACACGGCCCACGAGAACCTCGGCGACGTG
Organism: Gammaproteobacteria bacterium; assembly: GCA_041581935.1. Taxonomy (GTDB): domain Bacteria; phylum Pseudomonadota; class Gammaproteobacteria; order HK1; family HK1; genus JAABYT01. The sequence continues at coordinate 9,607 of JBFICP010000029.1, forward strand.
TATGCAAAGCTTGCCAACATCGCCTACGAGCGGGCGTTCACACTCAATGACAAGAACACCGGCGCTAGGGACAAGGCGAACTGGATGACGCGCGTGCTCGACACCGAGCCCGGTGCACCCGGGGAGGTTTCACGGGACGAGACCACACCGCTGGCGGATTTGGAGACCAGGGCGTCCGAGCAGATCGAGCCTCGCGCCACGAGTGAGGCGGAAATCGAAGCAATAGAGCGCCAGATTGCCACCGCGTGTTATTCGGTCAACGGCATTGAAAATTTTGCCGCGGCACTTTCGGTTGCCGAATGGTTCAAATCCAGGGGCGTAGCAGCCAGGGAACAGACGCGGTCGGTCGAGGAGAACATCTTCTATGAAGTCTATGTCCCGCCGCTCGAAAGCCGCGCCGAGGTCACCGAGCAGATGCGCCGGATGCGTGATGACGGATTCGTCGATATCATGCGCATTAACAGCGGTGAGCTCGAGAACGGGATCTCCGTCGGCGCCTATCGCCAGCTCGGCAACGCCGAACGGCGGGTAAAGACCTTCAGGGCAAAAGGCTACAAGGTCGAATTCAAGCCGCGGGACAAGTCGCGCACCACGTATTGGGTCGCAATCGGGGCAGGCACGAGTCGGGAATTGAGAAGCGAGTTCACGAGTGCCTTTCCAGCCTACCCATTGAGCGAATCAACGTGTCAATAGGCACGGTGCTAATTCGCATCTTTCAATCCAGATCCAGGGAAACGCGATATGGCCTCACCCAATTACCATCGATTCGACACCTTGAGCCTTCACGCGGGACAGCAGCCCGACTCCGCCACAGGCGCACGCGCGACACCCATCTATCAGACGACGTCGTTCGTATTCCGCGATACCGACACCGCGGCGGCTCTATTCAACGCCGAACGGGCCGGTCATGTGTATTCGCGTATCAGCAACCCCACAAACGCGGTTCTGGAAGAACGAATATCGGCGCTCGAGGGCGGTGTCGGCGCCATCTGCACCGCCAGCGGGCAGGCCGCGATGCACCTTGCGATCGCCACGATTCTGGATGCAGGTTCGCACATCGTGTCATCACGGTCCCTGTATGGTGGGTCCCACAACCTGCTTGCCTACACGATGCCACGATTTGGGATTGCAACCACTTTTGTCGACCCCAGGGACCCGGATGCCTTCAAAGCAGCCATTCGTCCGGAAACCCGACTGCTCTTTGGAGAGACACTCGGCAACCCCGGACTCGACGTGATGAACATCGATGCGATCGCGCGCGTCGCCCACGATGCAGGGCTTCCATTGCTCGTCGATTCGACATTCACGACACCCTATTTGTGCCGCCCGTTCGATCATGGCGCGGATCTGGTCTTTCATTCCGCCACTAAGTTTCTCGGTGGGCACGGCGTTGCCATCGGTGGGCTCCTCGTCGACAGTGGGCAGTTCGACTGGGAAGCGTCGGGAAAATTTCCAACCCTTACGGAGCCATATCCCGGATTTCACAACATGGACTTTGTCGAGGAGTACGGTCCGGCCGCGTTCATCATGCGTGCGCGCAAGGAAGGCGCCAGGGACTTCGGTGCCTGCATGAGCCCCACCACGGCATTTTATATTCTTCAAGGCGTTGAAACGTTGCCGTTGCGCATGCAGCGCCACGTGGACAATACACGCAAGGTGGTCGCCTTTCTCGATTCGAACGATGCCGTCGAGTGGGTCGGCTATCCGGAGCTGCCGACCCATCCGGATTACGAGTTGGCGAAAACACTGCTCCCGCACGGTTGCGGCGCGGTGTTCAGCTTCGGCCTGAAGGGCGGGCGGCCAGCCGGTCGACGGTTTATCGAGCGCGTGCGTATTTTCTCGCACCTGGCCAATGTCGGCGACGCCAAGTCGCTGGTCATCCATCCCGCCAGCACGACCCACCACCGCATGGACGCACAGGCCCTGGAAGCCGCGGGAATCGGCGAGGGCACCATTCGGCTCTCCATCGGTCTCGAGGACGCCGATGATCTCATCGGCGATCTCGAGCAGGCCATCAATGCCTCTCAAAGAGTCGTCAGGGCAGCCGATTCGGTGTCGGCGAAGTGAATCTCACCGTCGACGGCCATCGGGTATATGCCTACACGGGCGCGCGCGAGTTCGATGCGGGCTGCGATCCGCTGATATTCGTCCATGGAGGCGGACTCGACCACTCGGTCTGGCTGCTGCAGAGCCGCTACTTCGCCCATCACGGCCGAGGCGTGCTGGCGGTAGACCTTCCGGCTCACGGAAAGTCCGGCGGCGAGGCCCTCGGGAGCATCCCCGCCATGGCGGACTGGATTGTACGTGTCATGGACGACGCCGGCGTGGACACCGCCAGCCTGATCGGCCACAGCATGGGCGCGCTCGTGGTCCACGAGGCCGCCGTCCGAAATCCCGAGCGCATTCGTTGCATCGTGACCATCGGAATCTCGATTCCGATGCCGGTGACCGACGCGCTGCTTTCGGCGGCCAAGGCCGACCGGCACGACGCCTTCGACATGGTGAATATCTGGGGCCACGGCAGCCGCGCGCACGTGGGCGGAAATCAGGCACCAGGCATGTGGATGATCGGCACGGGAGTCCGCCTGCTCGAGCGATCCCCGCCGGGCGTCCTGTTCGCCGATCTGAACGCATGCAACGAATACCGCGACGGACTCGAAAGCAGCGCCCGCATTACCTGTCCAGTGCACGTGATTCTGGGCGCGGACGATCGTATGACACCGGTAAAAGCCGCCCGGCCGCTGCTCGAATCACTTTCCGACGCGCGCGTAACCGTGCTCGAAAACTGCGGCCATATGATCATGGCTGAAAGGCCAGGAGAAGTACTGGACCTGCTCATCGCGGCGCTCGAGAATCCTGCTGGTAAATAGCCCGCGGTCAGCTCCGTTCCAACATGGGCGTATCGAACATGTGCTCGACGGGCCGGGGTACGCCTACCGCATACCCCTGCGCATAGTCGACGCCGATGATTTTCAGTGAGCTCATGATTTCCTCACTGTCGACGAATTCGGCCACGGTTTTCTTGCCCATTACATGGCCGATTTCGTTGATTGATTTCACCATGGCGTAATCGATAGCGTCGTCGAGAATGTCTTTCACGAAAAGTCCATCGATCTTCAAATAGTCAACCGGAAGATTTTTCAGGTAGGCAAATGAAGAAAGTCCGCTGCCGAAATCGTCCAAAGCAAAACGGCAACCCCATTCTTTCAGCAACTTGATAAACCGTGTTGCGCTAGTGAGGTTCGTAATCGCGGCAGTCTCAGTGATTTCCATACAAATTTTTTCGGGGGCAATACTGCCCTCTTTGAATTTTTCGATGATATAGCCCATCAATTGGGCATCGCTGAGAGAATTCCCTGATAAGTTAACAGAGAGAAGATCGAGTTTTTCCGTGTACTCGGGAGAATCAACGTACCACTCGAAGACATTTCTAATTACCCAGTTATCGAGCTGCGCCGACAGGTTGTATCGCTCCACCGCGGAGAGAAAAGCTCCTGGTAAGACAATCTGCCCCCGCTCATCCTTCATCCGAAGGAGAATCTCGTAGTGCACGGGTGGCGCACCCGTCGGCAAAACCGCGGTGATAGGCTGGGCATAAAGGGCAAAACGGTCGTCATCCAACGCTCGTTGAATCCGTGCAACCCACTGCATCTCACCTTGTCGCTCGGCGACCTTTATATCGTCCTCACGATAAACGTGAATTCGGTTTCGACCTCCGTCCTTTGCTGCGTAACAGGCAGAGTCCGCCGTGCTTAGTACTGCCGTTATGCTTTCACTGGCTTCGTTAATCGGAACAACACCAATACTCACGCCGATATTGAAAGTCTTATCTTCCCAGTGAAACTGAAGATTTCTGATGGCCTCGAGCAGCGCGTTCGCGACCCGCGTCGCCTGCATGATCGAGCACCGCTCCATTAGCACTCCAAACTCATCTCCTCCGAGTCGTGCCAGAGTGTCACCTTTTCGCACCTGCTCCGGCAAAAGCATTCCGAGCTGTCTCAACAACTCATCGCCGGCAATATGTCCGCAAGTGTCGTTGATCACCTTAAACTGATCGAGATCGAGATAGCAGAGCGCATGCTCGGTATGTGCCTCTCGTGCCAGGTCGATCAGCTCACAGAGTCGCTGTTCGAATTCCCGGCGATTAACCAGCCCGGTCAGCGCATCGTGGCTGGCCTGATAGGAGAGCTTCTCCGATAGCGTGTGAGTTTCGGTGAGATCCCGCCAACTGACCACGACGCCGGAATCTTTACCCATCCTGTCGTGATACGGATAGAAGGCGACATCCATGAAACGACGTCCAATTGCCGGAAATTCGAACCAGGCCTGATAGTGAGCTTCCTCTCCCGCAAGACATCGATTCAACGCCTCTTTCAATCGGACATCGAAAACTTCTTCACCATGTACGTCAAACATGGATTTATCAACTATATCCTCGCGCGCTATATCGTGGGCGCGAAGAAACGCATCATTGACGGCCTGATACACACAAGACTGGTCTACGAACGCCATCAGATCGGAAGTGGAAGAAATAATCTGCTCATAGCGGCTCAGAACCATCAGCGCTCGCTTTCGGTCCGTGACGTCAGTCACGGTCGCCTGGATCGCCGGCTGGCCTTCCCAGTTCAGATTTCTGACAACTACTTCCAGCGTAATCATAGAGTCGTCTACGCACTGAGCATCAAATTCGCAACGATTGGCAACAGCCTCCCCTTTCGCATGAGATTCCATGAACCGACGCAAGCGTGCACGCTCATAAGCCGGGAAGTGATGCTCCAACGTATTGAGTGAAAGCACCTCATCACGACTCGCGTACCCGAGCATGTCTGCGAATGCCTGATTAGAGTACAGCGGTGTCCAGGCGCGGTGGATGAAAACACCCTGCACAGAAGCGTCTATCAGATCCCGGAATCGCCGCTCACTGTCTCGCAATGCCTCTTCAGCTCGCGCCTTGTCCGTTTCCAGCTCGAGTCGCTCGAATATACGATTGAGCGTGGCGAGCAAATCTTCAGGATGAAAGGGCTTGCGAAGGTAGTCGTATGCCCCCAGGTGCAACGCCTCTATGGCGCTCTCGGTTGATGCGAACGCGGTCATCATCACACAGGTGACACGCGGGTTGGTCTCCTTGAGAGCGCTGATCAGATGGATTCCGCTTCCGGTTCCCAGCCGAATGTCGATGAGCGCGACATCGGCGGGAAATCCGTTGACCGCCCGCCTGGCGGCATTCGTTTCGTAGACAGGCAGAACCTCGAACCCCTGCAGTGCGAGAAGATCGGCAGTGCTATCGGCAAAGTCGCGGTCGTCGTCGACGATGAGCACTCGCCGCCGAAACCCCGTTACCGCGGTAAGCGCCGGGACGCTCATCCCGGGCCGCTCGACACAGCCAGGATATCCGATCTATTTTTGAGTGACATTGCTGCCGGCTGGAGTAGAGATGAATTCTCAACCCTGAAACATAAAGATTAGCACGGAATCAACGGCTTGAGCAGCCTGGTTGCGCGGCCATCGGCCGCGTTAAATTATGTTTGGACTTGTGATTGGCGTTGGCACTTGTTCGCAAGAGTGCCAAATTGATCACAAAGTAGCCACATAGGCTACGAGCCTCAAGACGTATAATTAATCTTACAGGCCGAAATAGGAGGTGCGCCGACATCATGGCTATGAATACTCGTGATGAACAGCTGATCACCGAGACCAGCCTCCAGGAGTATTTCCAGAATTCGGTTGCGGACGCTCTGGAAAATCAGAATGTCGAGGCCGCAACCGACACCGTCCACTATGTGGTCAACCTGCTTACATCATTTTCACGCGCCGAGAGGTTGTTCGAACGCACGCGTGACGGCGTAATGATCAGGCCACTGGCTCTACTCTACGCGGAGGCTGTCGAAGGCGCTACCAGCGATGAGCGCAATCGCGCTCTGCGAAGACTCGGTGACGTAGCGCTGTTCATTTCCGGCGTGTTCTCCCAAAGTCTCAATCGGCGTGTAGTCGACATAGACTATTACGTTGCAATGGGTGGAACGGCCTACAGCCACCTCTCCGAGACGATGCGCGTATCGAATCGAGGCAGAGCCTTGAGCAGCATCTATAACGAGCTCGCGTTGAAGTTCGTTGAATTCGTCGACGTGCTCGGCGAAGTCAGTGAAGCAGCGAACTGCAACAACGACGCCGACGTCCTGCGCCAATATGAGATCTGGCTCCGTACCGGCAGCCGGAGGGCAGCCGGACGGCTGCGTGCGGTAGGCATCCAACCTTCCAGGAATGCATCGAGCCGCTTGCGACACTGACTCGCAAGTCATTGCGTTACCGTGCTTGCAACCCTGCAACGTCAGCTCGAGCGGATTTACGAAGTAGAAATTCCGCATAGGGTCGACGATTTTCTCGTCACTGACCCCGAGATTCTAAGGGCTGTGCATGGCCGCGACGACTCGGACGGCTCAGAAGTCGAGGAAAAGCTCCTTGTCGTTCAGGAGGGTGACAGCGTTGACGTTGCGCTGTATCTGCACAATGAAATCATCGATCGACTTTCCGCTGACGACCCGACTTCACGCCTACACGACGGCAACCTTGCGGATTATTGCACTGCCATGGAGGGTGTGAGTCACTTTCTTTACCTGATTTGGAATGCGCGACAAGAACGTGGCGTATCGCTTATGGAATTGGAAATGCAGGCTGAGATCGACAAGTACGTGAGCATGGCATTTTTGTTTGGAGAGCAGGCAAGCGGACGAGTCCCCGCGAGTCTCCACCGCTGGCTCTTCGACAAGCCCGTTTTCGATTCCTCACTGGACAGGGCAAGCCTCGAGCGTTACCGGGACGCGAACCACTACGCGAGCATCTATTGCGCCCGGCTCGAGAAACGATATCTCAGCAGACAGGGCCGGGGCGGCTTGTTCAAGGATTTGCGCCGTCTTTACAGGCTTACGCACCGCGCCAAAATAAGCTGCGCCGTCGAAGGCGGCTGACCGTCGCCGGATTCAAGGCGGCGCCATCGAGGGGCATGGACAGCCCCGCCTAAATGACCGAGCATAGATCCAATGAGGGTCGACGGCGTCAATACCCGCACCATCTGGCTTTGCGGCGACGGATGGTCTGTCGAGGTAATCGATCAGACCGCCCTGCCTCATCGCTTCAGCACGTTACGCCTTGTGAGTGTCGAAGACGCCGCCCGGGCAATATCCAACATGGTTGTCCGGGGCGCTCCGTTGATCGGCGCGACCGCCGCATATGGAATGGCGCTCGCCATGCGCGAAAATCCCGAGGACGAGAACCTCGCAAAAAGTGCCCGAATGTTGCTCGATACACGCCCGACGGCCGTCAATCTGCGCTGGGTGGTCGACCGGCTGAGTGCGATGCTGCAGGCAACGCCCCCGGGCGAGCGGAGCGAACTCGCCTACGCGCAAGCCGAGCGAATCTGCGACGAAGACGTTGAAATCAATCAGGCCATTGGCAGGCACGGCCTCACGCTGATTCAAGAGCTGCACGGACGAAAATCAACCGGGCCGGTCAACGTTCTGACTCATTGCAACGCCGGATGGCTTGCGACCGTCGACTGGGGAACGGCGCTCGCCCCCGTCTACATGGCGCACGACGCAGGCCTGGAGGTTCACGTGTGGGTCGACGAGACGCGCCCGAGAAACCAGGGGGCGGGGCTCACCGCCTGGGAGCTGAGTCAGCACGGCGTGCCTCATACGGTCGTCGTCGATAATGTCGGCGGCCACCTGATGCAGCGAGGCAAGGTCGACCTGTGCATCACGGGAACCGATCGAACCACGGCCGCAGGCGACGTTTGCAACAAGATTGGCACATATCTGAAAGCACTCGCCGCTCACGACAACGGCGTTCCGTTCTACGTCGGACTCCCGGGGCCTTCCATCGACTGGAGCATCGACGATGGCATCGCCGGGATCCCTATAGAAGAGCGCGACCCCCAAGAGGTCACCACGGTGAGCGGGCGCTCTGCAACAGGCGACCTGATCTCGATACAAGTCACCCCGGATGCGAGCCGTGCGGCCAATTTTGCGTTCGATGTCACGCCGGCACGGCTGGTGACCGGACTCATAACGGAGAGGGGGATCTGCGCGGCAACTCGTGCGGGCTTGCGGTCAATGTATCCGGAAGGTGATTGCCGGAGCAGCCTAGCCCACTCCGACTGAGCGGAGAACCTGCGGCGGACCGGCGGCCCGCACGGCTACATGCAGGTGCGGCAGGCGGCCAGATGCTGATAGTAGGCGCCACCCGCCGCCGCGGCGATGACCAGCCCGGCAATGCTGCCTATGACGAAGGAGTACTCGGACTCTTTCATCAGGAACTTGAACAGGATGACGGTTGCTCCCCAAGCCGCCAGACACACAACCATCAAGACGTATACTTCCACTTTGCCTCCAGTACAGCCCGTAAGTTCTTCTAAGCACAGGAAAAGGTAATTAACGTCATTGTAGACATGATCCTGTGAATTTCACCCAAAAATGCCCATAAGGGTGCCATCCGGGCGACCGCGCTTACATCCGAATTACCGAAGGCCATCACAATCCGGAAACATTGCTACCGCCCCCCTGAGACCTGTGTCACGGCTTAGGCCTGCCGTTAAAGGTGCCGGAAAATCGAGACGATATAGCCGTTTACAGGGAGCACGTCGGAGCTCGCTCTCGACGTACGGAATCCCGCGCCGCCGGACAGGAGGCGCGGGGTGCCATCCAACATCAACGCCTAACGGCAATCGGCTAGGCCCAAGACGGTGACTCATCGTTTCCAGCGCCATGAGTAAAACGAAGCCGAGCAACGTCGTCCGTCTGGACGAGCACCCTTCGAGCCCACGGTTCTCAGACCAAACCAGGCCCGGAGCTCTGCTCAAACACTGCCGGGAGCTGGCTTCCTCGACCTTGATAACCGCCCTGCCGGCGGTCATGGACAAGCTCGACGACGCCCTTTTCGATCTGGCCAATCGCTCCAGCAGCAATGATGAGCAAAGCGTCTATTTCGAGACCATGCGCCAGGTGCGCGTGAAACGTGCCAGCATCGAAAGCGAATTCAGGCGATTTTTCAAAGAGTCCGTCCAATCGAGCATCGAGCGAATCGCGGGAGCCAGCCACGAAAGCTCGCTCACCGATGTGTCGAGCGCCGATCTTGGACTGGTGGAAGAGCAGGATTTCGAGGAAAGTCTGGCGGTCACCAATACGGTGCGGAAAATCCGCTCAAGCTGTCAGCAACCGCTGTATGCACTCGAACGGCGCATCGCCGAGCTCTTGGAAGTCGACGTATTCGAGCCCAAGGACAACCCCTTCGGCCCGGAGGCCATGTGCGACGCGTTCAAGGACGCGTGCAGCCAGATCGAAGCCGACGTCGAAGTTCGATTGATTATCCTCAAGCTGTTCGACCGCCACCTCAGCACCCAGGCCGAGGAGCTCTATTGCCGGTTAAATGACTACCTGGTCAGCGAGGGAGTGCTTCCGGAAATTCGTCATCATGTGAAAATTCAGCCGAGCGCCCCTCAGCCGAACGACCCGTTGGCGTACGCCCAGCTCGCCCCCGGGTCAGGGGCGGCCGGCTCGCAGGCGGAGGGGCTCACGCAGCCATCGACAGGACCCGCCCCGCAGTTTCAGGCTCCGGCCGGACAGCCGGCGAGCCCGAACGCCCCGTCCCTCGCACCCCAGCCCTATATCGCCACGACCAGCGCCGCTCTGCTCGACACGCTTCGCCAGGTCATGGACGTGAACTTCGTTGCACGCACCGCTAGTCATACGCCTGGCGAGGTCGAGCGACGCATCATCGACCAGCTGACCCATCTGCAGCACGGGAACACCGGGGAGGCTCGCGGGAACATTGCCTCACTGGACCTATCCGGCGTTCACACGGGCACCGTGAACGTACTCCGTGATTTGAAACAGAGCACCGTCGATAACGGTGTCGGGGAAATGGATGCGATGATGTTCGATGTCGTTGCGATGATGTTTGATTTCATTCTCGACGACAAGAAAATGCCGTCTCCGATGAAAGCTCTCATCGGCCGATTGCAAATCCCGATGCTGAAAGTAGCGATTCTGGACAAAGCCTTATTTGCACGGAAGTTTCATCCGGCGAGAAAGTTCCTGAACACAATCGCGGAAGCGGCCGTCGGCTGGAGTGAAAATCAGTATCGAAACGACGCCCTGTACTCAAAGCTGGAATCCATGGTAGAGCGCATTCTCGACGAATTCGACGAACGCGTGGACGTTTTCGCCGACGTTCTCGAAGAGCTCGAAGCTTTTCTCCAACAGGAAGACAGCAAAGCCGAGAGCAGCGCGAGCACGATTGCTAATGCCATTCAGGGTCGCGAACGCCTGACAATCGCACGAAGAAACGCAGAGGAACAAATCAACCATTG
>JBFICP010000030.1:0-19544 GCA_041581935.1 Gammaproteobacteria bacterium
ATGCACGAGGACGAGGGTCGGCCGGCCGCCGAGGTCATCATGACCGTGCTCCATGCCGGCGGCAAGTTCGACGACAACTCCTACAAAGTATCCGGAGGCCTGCACGGCGTCGGCGTGTCCGTCGTCAATGCGCTCTCGGAGCGCCTGGTGATGACCATTCACCGCGACGGCAAGACCTACCGTCAGGAGTTCCGGCACGGTGAGCCGAAGACACCGCTGGAGGTTATCGGCGAGACCGATCGCACGGGCACCGATATCCTGTTCAGACCGAGCGCCAATACCTTCACCAACATCGAGTTTCACTACGACATTCTCGCCCAGCGCTTGCGGGAGCTGTCGTTTCTGAACTCCGGCGTGCGCATCCGGCTTCTCGACGAGCGCAGCGGCAAGCAGGACATCTTTCAGTACGAGGGCGGCATCAAGGCCTTCGTCGAGCATCTGAACAAGAACAAGACTCCGGTTCACCCGAGCGTCCTGTACTTCTCCATCGAGAAGGACCGCGTGAACGTCGAGGTGGCGATGCAGTGGAACGACTCTTACCAGGAGAACATCTTTTGCTTCACCAACAATATTCCTCAGCGTGACGGTGGCACCCACCTTTCGGGATTCCGCGCCGCGCTGACACGCATGCTCAATCAATACATGGAGCAGAGCGGCGCTACCCAGAAGGCCAAGGTGGAGCCCAGCGGTGACGATGTCCGCGAAGGCCTGACCGCGGTATTGTCGGTGAAAATTCACGATCCGAAATTCTCGTCTCAAACCAAGGACAAGCTGGTGTCGTCCGAGGTGAAGGGCATCGTCGACTCGGTGGTGTCGGCCAAGATTCAGGCCTTCTTGCTGGAGACGCCCGGCGAGGCGCGCGCCATCACCTCGAAGATCATCGACGCGGCACGCGCCCGAGAAGCCGCCCGCAAGGCGCGCGAAATGACTCGTCGCAAGACCGCTCTCGACGTCGCCGGTTTGCCGGGCAAGCTCGCCGACTGCCAGGAGAAGGACCCGGCGCTTTCGGAGCTGTTCCTGGTCGAGGGCGATTCGGCCGGCGGCTCCGCCAAGCAGGGCCGCGACCGGCGATTCCAGGCGATCCTGCCGTTGAAAGGCAAAATCCTCAACGTCGAACGCGCGCGATTCGACAAGATGCTCTCATCGGTCGAGGTGGGGACGCTGATCACCGCGCTCGGCTGCGGTATCGGAAAGGAGGAATACGACCCGGGGAAGCTGCGTTATCACCGCATCATCATCATGACCGACGCCGACGTGGACGGCTCGCACATTCGGACGCTGCTGATGACGTTCCTGTATCGGCAGATGCCCGAGCTGGTGGAGCGCGGCCACGTGTATATCGCCCAGCCGCCGCTGTACAAGCTCAAGCGCGGCAAGCAGGAGCGCTACGTGCGCGACGATTCGGAGCTCGACGGGCTGCTGATGGAGATTGCTCTCGATGGTGCCGCCATCAAACCCGGTGGAAGGAAGAAGGCCATCAATGGTGCGAAGCTCGAGAAGGCGGCCAAGGACTACGTGACGCTGCTCGGCATTCACAAGCGTCTTACCCGGCGCATCCTTCCCGATATTCTGGATGTGCTGAAAATGATGCCGCTGCTGGAACCGGAAACCCTCAAATCGCGGGACGCGACCCGATCGTGGTTCGAGGCCCTGCAGGCGCGCTTGTCCGCCGGCGCCAACGGTCACGGTGACTATGAGATTCGTGTCGAGGAACGCGAAGAGGACGGATTTCGGGCACGCCTTCGAGCGGTGGTGCACGGCGTCGAGTCCGAGCGCGATCTGGGCAGTGAGTTTTTTCGGTCCGCCGAATATCGAAATCTGGTTCAGCTGAGTCAGCGCCTCTACGAAGCGCTGGACACGGGCGCCACCGTCGAGCGTGGCGAGCGGTCCCACTCGATTGCGACGGTGGCCGAAGCCCTGGACTGGCTCTTGGCCGAGGCCAAGCGCGGCCTGAACATTCAACGCTACAAGGGTCTCGGCGAGATGAACCCGGATCAGCTTTGGGAAACGACCATGGATCCGGACGTACGCCGACTGCGCCAGGTGCGCATCGAGGACGCGGTCGCTGCGGACGCGCTGTTCACGACGCTGATGGGCGATCAGGTCGAGCCGCGGCGCGAGTTCATCGAGACCAACGCGCTGTCGGTGGCGAATCTGGACGCCTGAGTGTCGCTCCGGGGCCTGCCGGCGCAGGCCCAGATCAGCACCCGTTTAACGCCGGCGCCTCGCAGGGTCCGTGCCAATTCCAGCACCGTCGTGCCGGTGGTCACCACGTCGTCGACGATGGCAACGCAGCGGAGGTCGGTCAGCGGCCGGTCGATTCTGAACACGCCTGCCAGATTGCGCTTGCGTTGCGCGAGTCCCCGGACAAGGGTCTGTGGTCGGGTGGCGTGGATGCGCGTGCACGCCCGGACCAGTACCGGCCGGCCGACCCGCCGTGACACCGGGCGGGCCAGCTCGAGTGCCTGGTTGAAGCCCCGTTGTCGCAGTCTGTCGCGGTGCAGCGGCACCGGCAGGATGGCGTCGGGCAGCGGCGGATCGGCGATGGCGATGGCGTCGGCGAGCAGTGTCCCCAAGGTGCGCGCCGCCGGCAGGCTGGCCTCGAATTTCATGCGATGAATCAGGCTGCTGATGGGGCTCGCGTAGCGGAAAGCCACGATCCGGGCCGGTCCCCGGTAGGGTGCGTGCGTCAGCGCGGCGGCGCAGCCGGGGCACAGATTGGGAATATCGCCGGCGGGCGCGTCGCACAGCAGACACGCATCCGGTACCAGCACCGCCAAGACGCGGCGCAGCCGGGGCCGGGCAAACAGCGATCCCTGCAAGTTGACAGTTCCTTGAAGCGCTACCCATGATCGGAGCGAGTTTCCGGTCCTGCAAGGCCGCTCCATGAGCGGGTCCAGCGCGCGATTCTTGTGCGCGTGTGTCGTCAAAGTCACCGCACCTCACGAGAGATTGGCTAAGTGAGCGCTTACAAACATCATTGGCTACGCGGTCGATTCGCCAGCGGCCGACGCCCAGGGAGAGTGCGGAGCACGTGACTGAGGACTTCGAGCTCGGGTCCGGCGGGTCCGACATCGCCGCCTATCGCATCGATCGCAAACGCGTGCGGCGCCACTCGGCGCGGATGGCGCGTCGCTACGAGGCTGCGTCGTGGTTGCCGCAACGCATCGCCGACGCCCTCATGGAGCACTTGCAGCCGGTGCGAATCACGCCGCAACGAATCCTGGATGTCGGCACCGGCACCGGTATCTGCGCGGCGCGACTGGCGCGGCGTTATCCGTCCGCCCGGGTCATGGCGCTCGACTCCGCGTTGCCCATGTTACGCGTCGCCCGGGGTCGCGGACCGCGGTGGTTCTCGCGGCGCGCGTTGGCCTGCGGTGACGCCGAAGCGCTGCCGGTGGCCGACGCCAGCATCGATCTGTTGGTGTCGAGTCTCGTATTGCCGAGCTGTCTGTCGCAGGACGTGGCGCTTGCCGAGTTCCGACGCGTGCTCAGACCCGGTGGCCTGCTCATGATCGCCACCCTTGGGCCCGACACGCTGCGCGAGCTGCGCGCAAGCTGGATGACGGTCGACGCGTTCGTGCACGTGCACGCGTTCGTCGATATGCACGATCTCGGTGACGCGTTGCTGCGCGCGGGCATGCACGACGTGGTCATGGATACCGAGCGCTTCACCGCCGAGTATGCCGATGTGTCCACGCTGATGTCGGAGCTGAAGCAGCTCGGCGCGAGCAACGCGGCCCACGGCTGCCGCCGCGGCTTGACGACCCCCAGTCAGCTGTCCGCCATGGCCGCAGCTTACGAGGGCCACCGCCGCGACGCGATTCTGCCCGCCAGTTTCGAAATCGTCTTCGGTCATGGCTGGCGCGCGGCATCCGCGAGCGTCGACGTTTCCGCCGACGCTCTGGTGCATCCGTCGAAGAGGGCGCGTGGATGCTGATGCGGTATTTCGAGGCGGCACCCTCGGAGTTCCGAAAACAACCGCCCAGTCGCCGTAAGCGTCTCTTTTTCGTACCGATTTCCAGATTTCCGGGACGTTGCGCCAAGTTGGCGCCTGAGGTAGCATCGTTTCCCGTTTGGCGGGGGAGCCCACGACCCGATCGGACCAGGTAATGGTCTCCAGCACGGTAGACTCCAATCGCAACTGGCGGATCGTAATTCGGCCGAATCGATCGTTGTCCCGGCGGCAGCTGCAATTCGCGTTCGCGATTATCGCGATTGTCTGTCTCGGCATCGCAAGCGCCTTTGCCGCGATTGGCCTGTGGCCGATTCTGCCGTTCGCCGGCGCCGAGGTGCTCGTCGTCGGCATCGGGTTTTATCTGTCCGCCCTCGGCGGTCAGGAAACCGAGGTCGTTTCGGTGGACCGTCACAAGGTCGCGGTCGAGAAGGGCCGCCGTCGTACACGTGAGCGACTCGAGCTGCGACGGGCGTGGTTGCAGATTCGTCTGCTTGCGCCGCGCATTCGGTGGTATCCGACGCGACTCGTGCTACGCTCGCACGGCAAAGAAGTGGAGCTCGGCGGCTTCCTGAACGACCAAGAACGTCGACGGCTGGCCGGAGAACTGCACCAGGCGATTCACGACCGCGCCGAGGATAATTGAGGAGACAGCGATCGATGCTTGCCAAGCTTAGATACCGAATAACGGCCGTGCTTGCGGGACTCGCCGCGACTGTCGCCGCGGGCAGCGCCATGGCCGCATGGGACCAGCTCAATCTTCCCGTCGGCGTGACCCCGCTCAGCCGCGACGTCTACGACTTGCACATGCTGATACTGTGGATCTGCGTGGCCATCGGCATCATCGTGTTCGGGGCCATGTTTGTGTCAATGGTGCTGCACCGTAAGGCTGCCGGACACAAGCCCGCGCAGTTTCATCACAGCACGCTGGCCGAGATCGCCTGGACGATTATTCCGTTCGTGATCCTGGTGGGCTTCGCCATTCCGGCTACCCGCACGCTCATCGACATGGAGGACACCAGCGAGGCCGAGCTGACCATCAAGGTCACCGGTTATCAATGGCTGTGGAAATACGACTACATCGAGGACGGCGTGAGCTTTTACAGCAGCCTCGCATCCAGCAGCCGTGCCGCCATCTATCAGGATCCATGGGCGGTCGAGCACTACCTTCTGGAGGTGGACAACCCCGTGGTGCTGCCCGTGGGCAAGAAGATTCGCTTTCTATTGACCGCCGACGACGTCATCCATGCCTGGTGGGTGCCGGCGCTCGGCATGAAGAAAGACGCCATACCGGGCTTCGTCAACGAGATCTGGGCGCTGATCGAGCAGCCGGGGACATACCGCGGTCAGTGCGCGGAGCTCTGCGGCAAGGATCACGGCTTCATGCCCATCGTGGTCGAAGCGAAATCCGAGGCCGAGTACAAGCAGTGGGTTGCGGCTTACAAGGCCGAGCAGCAGACGCAGCTGGCCGCCGCGCCTGCCCAGTAGTAAAAGGAACCGGAGAGCCGCCTGATGAGCGATATCACCGCCAACGACACCCATCACGCTCACGACGAGCATCACGACCACGGTCCACCCCCCGGGCTGCTGCGCTGGGTATTCACCACCAACCACAAGGACATCGGCACGCTCTACCTGCTGTTCGCGCTGCTCATGCTGCTCATCGGCGGGGCGCTGGCCATGGGCATCCGCCTGGAGCTGTTCGAGCCGGGTCTTCAATTCGTCAACCCCGACTTCTTCAATCAGCTCACCACCATGCATGCGCTGATCATGGTGTTCGGCGCCATCATGCCCGCGTTCGTCGGCTTCGCGAACTGGCAGGTGCCGCTCATGGTCGGCGCGCCGGACATGGCGCTGCCGCGCATGAACAACTGGAGCTTCTGGATTCTGCCGTTCGCGTTCACCCTGCTGATTGCGACCTTCTTCATGGAAGGCGGCGCACCGGCGGCCGGCTGGACCATGTATCCGCCGCTGGTGCTGCAGGGCGCCGGCAACGTGCCCTTCATGATTTTCGCCATTCACCTGCTCGGCATGTCGTCGATCATGGGCGCCATCAACATCATCGTCACCATCGTCAACATGCGTGCCCCCGGCATGACGCTGCTCAAGATGCCGCTGTTCGTATGGACCTGGTTCATCACCGCCTTTTTGCTGGTGGCGGCCATGCCGGTGTTCGCAGGCGCGGTGACCATGCTGCTGACCGATCGCTTCTTCGAAACCTCGTTCTTCAACGCGGCGGGTGGCGGTGACCCGGTGCTCTACCAGCACGTGTTCTGGTTCTTCGGCCATCCCGAGGTCTACATCATGATTCTGCCGGCCTTCGGCATCATTTCGGAGATCCTGCCGACGTTCTCGCGCAAGCCGCTGTTCGGCTACGAGTCCATGGTCTACGCAACCGCGTCCATCGCCTTCCTGTCTTTCATCGTGTGGGCGCACCACATGTTCACAGTCGGCATGCCGCTCGCCGGCGAGCTGTTCTTCATGTACACGACCATGCTGATCGCGGTGCCTACCGGGGTCAAGGTTTTCAATTGGGTGACCACCATGTGGCGGGGTTCGATGACCTTCGAAACGCCCATGCTGTTTGCCATCGCGTTCGTGATTCTTTTCACCATCGGCGGATTCTCGGGGCTCATGCTCGCCATCACCCCCGCAGACTTCCAGTATCACGACACCTATTTCGTGGTGGCACACTTCCATTACGTGCTGGTGACAGGGGCGCTATTCGGCATTTTCGCCGGGGCCTACTTCTGGCTGCCCAAGTGGACCGGCCACATGTACAACGAGACGCTGGGCAAGTGGCACTTCTGGGTGTCAACCATCAGTGTCAACGTGCTGTTCTTCCCGCAGCATTTTCTCGGGCTCGCCGGCATGCCCCGACGTATACCGGACTACGCGGTGCAGTTCGCCGACTGGAACATGGTGTCGAGCATCGGCGGGTTCGTATTCGGGCTCGCGCAGCTGCTGTTCGTATACCTTATCTGGCAGACCATTCGCGGCGGCGAACCGGCCACCGACCGGGTCTGGGAGGGAGCGCACGGTCTCGAATGGACGCTCAGCTCACCGCCGCCTTACCACACCTTCGTCGAAGCGCCCGAGGTGCGCTAGACGGGCGCCTGCGGATTCGACGATGGAGTCGACCACGATCAACCATCGCCAGGGCGGTGACAACCGGCGGCGCAACGTGCGTCTCGCCGTCATCATTGCCGTGGTGGCCCTGGCATTCTACGTGGGCCTGTGGCTCAAGGCTGTGCTGTGAGCAACGAGTCAGCCGGAGTGCGCTCCGCCAATCGCCGTCTGACGCTGCGCCTCGGGGTCGTGGTGGTCGCCATGTTCGGATTCGGCTACGCCATTCTGCCGTTGCTCTACGACGTCGTTTGCGAGATCACGGGCCTCGGCGGCAAGCCCGCGGTTGCCCAGGAAGCCACTCTCGCGCCGCTGGTCGACGAAGATCGACTGGTAACCGTGCAGTTCATGGGCACCGTCAACAGCTCGCTGCCATGGGATGTGCGACCGACCGTCAATGAACTGAAAATCCACCCGGGGAAAATCTACGAGACGACGTATTTCGCCCGGAATCTTTCCGTCAACGGCACCGTCGGCACGGCGACGCCGAACGTCACTCCCAGCAAGGCCGCGCTGTATTTCATCAAGACGGAATGCTTCTGCTTCTCGCAGCAGGCGTTCGACGGCGGCGAGGGCCGTGAAATGCCGGTGCGCTTCGTGGTCGGCGCCGAGTTGCCCCCGGACGTTCACACCATTACCTTGTCGTACACGTTCTTCAACGCCGAGAACCGTTCATGAGCGCGCTTGCTCCGGCATTCATACCGCGCAATCGTCTCAGGTAACCGCCCAGGAAACAGATATGGCCGCTACTCACGATTCCTACTATCTTCCGAGCCCGAGCCGTTGGCCGATAACCGGCTCCATCGGGCTCTTCACCCTGCTCGGCGGTTTCGCCATGCTGTTGAACGGCTCGAGTGTCGGCAAGTGGTTCATGATCGCCGGCGCGATCATCGTGCTGCACATGCTGTTCGGCTGGTTCGGCACGGTCATACGCGAGAGCGAGAGCGGTTCCTACAACGATCAGGTGGACGTATCGTTCCGCTGGGGAATGGGCTGGTTCATCTTCTCCGAGGTCCTGTTCTTCGCGGCCTTCTTTGGAGCGCTATTCTACATTCGCGTGCTTTCGGTGCCGTGGCTGGGAGGCGAGGGTGCCGGCGGCCTGGCCACGGGACCGGTCCTGTGGCCCGGATTCGACGCCGTCTGGCCGACCAATGGTCCCCGTGACATCGGCGGCGCCTTCGAAATTATCCCCGCGTTCGGCTTGCCGGCGCTCAATACCGTGTTGTTGCTCTCCAGCGGCGTCACCGTGACGCTTGCCCACCATGCGTTGAAGCACGAGAATCGCGGCGGGCTGATCGGCTGGCTGTTCGCCACCATTGCGCTGGGCGTCACGTTCCTCTGCGTTCAGGGCTACGAGTTTTACCACGCCTATGCTGACCTCAATCTGACCCTCGGCTCCGGCGCCTACGGCTCGACCTTCTTCATGCTCACGGGCTTTCACGGTCTGCACGTGACCATCGGGGCAATCATGCTGAGCGTGATATTCGCCCGTGCGTTGAAGGGTCACTTCACGCCGAAACACCATTTCGCGTTCGAAGCGGCCGCTTGGTACTGGCACTTCGTGGACGTGGTCTGGCTGGGCCTGTTCATCTTCGTTTACTGGCTATAGCGCGACCCCGCCACTCGAGCGATTTCCCGGGCGCGGTTGCGCTCAGGGCCGTATGCCGTGGGGAGCGATCAGTCCCAGTCCCCAGAGCACGAACAGCAGCACGAACAGCGCAACGGATACCACGATGCGCACGGTCAACGCCTTGAGCGTGCGGTTCGATTGGCCTCTATCCTTGATCAGGAAAAACAGCGCGGAACCCATGCTGGCGACGATCCCGATGAATATGGCGATGATGAGGATCTTAGACAGCATGCGGGCTCCAACAGCGGCGGGGCGTGCCAGTATACTCGACGCGCCGGGGCGCTGATGCGTACCCGCGAGCTGCGTATCAACCATTACCGGATCCGGGTGGCCCCGCTGCCCGCCGCGCTTGCTCTGGGCATGCTGGCGGTGTTGCTGTGGGCGGGCTTCTGGCAGCTCGACCGCGCCGAGGAAAAGCGCCGGATAATCGCCGAGCAGGTCTATCGCGGTGACAAGGGTCCTCTGGTGCTGGAAACGAGTCTGCTACACTCGGCCGGGCTCGAGCAGCTGCGCCACCGCCGCGCGCGCGCCGTCGGTCGTTACCGCTCCGACAGGCAGTATCTTCTCGACA
Organism: Gammaproteobacteria bacterium; assembly: GCA_041581935.1. Lineage (GTDB taxonomy): Bacteria > Pseudomonadota > Gammaproteobacteria > HK1 > HK1 > JAABYT01. Next base: position 9,283 of record JBFICP010000030.1, read on the forward strand.
ATCGCACTCACAACGGCGTCGCCGGCTACCACGTGCTGACCCCGTTTCGGTTGCACGACGGTAACGTGCAGGTGCTGGTGAATCGCGGCTGGGTGCCGGTCGGGCGCGACCGCCGCCAGCTTCCGGAGCTCGCCGTCAGCGAGCAGCCACTCGCCGAGGAAGGGCTCATCGTGGCCCCGCCGGCCGCCGGCATCCGCCTCGGAGCCGCCGGCTACGATCAGACGGGTTGGCCGCGCGTCGTGCAGCAGGTGGATCTGGCGCGCATGGCGGAACAGCTCGGCGAGCCGCTGCTGCCCTTCGTGCTGCAACTGTCCGCGGACTCCGAGCATGGTTACGTGCGCGAGTGGCAGGCTCGTTCGGGGCTCACGCCGGAGCGTCACCAGGGATATGCGGTCCAGTGGTTCGCACTCGCCGTCGCGCTCGTGGTGCTTTGCATCTGGGTGGCGCTTCGCCCTGCGCGGGAGAACAGCGATGACCGCTGAACGGAGCCGCGCGCGAAAGCTGCTCATCGGAACCTTTTTGCTTTTCTTCGTGCCCATCGTCGCGGCGTGGTTGCTGAACGTGTTCGCCCCGGACTGGCGCCCGTTCGGCACTGTCAATCACGGCACGCTGGTGCAGCCGGTGCGCCCGGTGAGCGCCGTCGGCCTCGAGGCCCTGGGTGGCGGAACCCTGCGCGACGATTTCCTGCAGGGACGTTGGACCCTGGTGCACGTGCTCACGGGGCTGTGCGAGCGTGACTGCATGGAGGCGCTGGCGCGTACCCGCCAGGTGCATCTGGCCCTCGGTGAGGACATGAAGCGCGTCCAGCGGCTCCTGGTGGTCAGCGACCCGCGGCTGTTGCAGCATGCGGATCCACCGAGCGCGATACCGGTCGCGCTGGCGAGGGATGAGTGGCTCGCGAGCTTCGCGTTCGCCGACGGCGGCGAGCGAGCCCTCGCTGTCTACCTGGTCGATCCCCAGGGCTATCTGATGATGCGTTATCCGCAGAGCGTCGAGCAGCCCGACCTGCTCGCGGACCTCGAGCGCCTGCTGAAGATCTCCAAGATTGGCTGACGCCGAGCTTCGAGCGCGCGGACCGTACCGCGGGTACCTGATGCGCGCCGGTATTGTGTATCATAGGCGCCGCTCGCCGCGGGCTGCCCGCGTCGTCGGCGAGCCCAGGGATCTCGGGGGAGAGTAATACCGGCCATGTCGAATCGCGCCATCTCAATGGCACCCGCTCGCTCTTGGCGCGAGTATCTCGAGCTGTGTAAACCACGGGTGGTCATGCTGCTCGTGTTCACCGCCGTGGTCGGCATGATTCTCGCCTCGCCGGGCTGGGTGGCCTGGCAGGCCTTGATCTTCGGTAGCCTCGGCATCGGTCTCGGCGCTGCCTCGGGCGCCGTCATCAACCATATTGTCGATCAACGCGCCGATTCTTTAATGGCGCGCACACGCCGCCGCCCGTTGCCCACCGGGCGTATGGATCAGACCTCGGCACTGGTGTTCTCTGCAATTTTGCTGCTGCTATCCATGCTGCTGCTGGTGTCCCTGGTCAACACCTTGACGGCGGTGCTGACCTTCGCTGCCATGGTCGGCTACTCGGTCGTCTACACCATCTTTCTGAAGCGCGCGACGCCGCAGAACATCGTCATCGGCGGCGCGGCCGGCGCCATGCCACCGGTACTCGGTTGGACGGCTGTCACCGGAACCCTCGACCCACAGTCGCTCCTGCTGTTTTTAATCATTTTCGCTTGGACGCCGCCGCACTTCTGGGCGCTCGCCATTCATCGCTGCAACGATTACGCGCGCGCCAATGTTCCCATGTTGCCGGTCACCCACGGCGTCGCGTACACGCGTCTTCAGATCCTGCTCTACACGGTGTTGCTCGTGCTGGTCAGTGTGTTGCCTTTCGTAACGCATATGAGCGGCTTACTGTATCTGGTGGCGGCGCTCGTCTTTGGTGGAGTATTCCTTTACTACGCCATCAATCTCTACCGCGGGCATGACGACGGCTTGCCCCTGCGAACCTTCTTGTATTCAATCTACTACCTGATGGGACTATTCAGCGCACTGCTCCTGGATCACTATCTGCTGCTTTGGTAGTGCCTGCCGTGTTCCTCGCGATCCCCCGCGGGTAACACGAATCGCCAACACAAAAAAAACGCCCCGCCCGAACCGAGCGGAGCGTTCTCTGCGGTTGCTTATTCGGCGAGCGCGGTCTTGAGTTTCTTCATGGCGTTCTTCTCGAGCTGGCGCACGCGTTCGGCGGAGATGCCATAAAGGTCCCCCAGCTCCTGCAGCGTCGCCTTGTCTTCCTCGAGCCATCGCCTCTTGAGGATGTCGCAACTGCGGGCATCGAGATCCTCGAGGGCCTCGTGGAGGCGCTGCTCGCTGTGCGCTTCCCAATCCTCGGCCTCCACCTGGGCCGCCGGCTCGAAGCGCAGGTCCTGGAGGTACCCGGCCGGAGCGAAACGATCGCCATCGCCGTCGACGTCGGTCTGTGCGTCGAAGGCCGCGTCATGGGCGCTCAAGCGTTTCTCCATCTCGAGAACCACGTCGGGGCTGACGCCGAGGTCGTCGGCGACCGAATCGACCTCCTCACGGTTGAGCCAGCCAAGGCGTTTCTTGGCGCCGCGCAGGTTGAAGAACAGCTTGCGCTGGGCCTTGGTGGTCGCCACCTTGACGATGCGCCAGTTGCGCAGGATGTACTCGTGAATCTCTGCCCTTATCCAGTGAACGGCAAAGGACACGAGGCGTACGCCCACGCTCGGGTCGAAGCGCTTGACGGCCTTCATGAGGCCGATGTTGCCTTCCTGAATGAGGTCGGCTTCCTGCAATCCGTAGCCGGAATATCCCCGTGCAATGCGCACCACGAAACGCAGATGAGACGTCACCAGCCTCCAGGCGGCATCCAGATCCTGGGTCGCCCGATAGCGTTCAGCGAGCTCCTTTTCCTCGGCCGCACTCAGTATCGGCACGCTGTTGACCGCCTGGCGGTAGGCCGCCAGGTTGCCGGTCGGCAGGGCCAGCTTGAGTTCCAATGCGTTGCTCATGACATCCCCTCGAGATAGAAACGTAGTTTAGCAGTCACATCCTTAGAGTGCTAGATAGGGTCGAAGTTCAATTATCTTAGAGACTTAGGGTCGAAAACACGGGTTCCCGGCGTGCCGTCCGCGAATCCGTCCGCGCCCGCCGGGCACGCCTCCCGGCGACGCTCAGGTAGGCTCGATGGCGGCCAGATGGCGCCCCACCGATAGCCACGAGCCGAGCAGCCCGAGCAGCGCGCCCCCACCCAGCACAACCATGCTCGCCCGCAACCCCAGTCCCTGCAGCCGGTACTCGCCGGAATAGAGCAGCGTGAGGCGTTCCACCGGTTCGCCGAGCAGCAGAAAGCCGATCCAGACCAGCAGCCACGCAACCAAACCGCCCATAGCCCCGTAGAGCAGTCCGCTGTAGAGGAACGGTCGCCGTATGAAAGCATCGGTCGCGCCGAACAGCTTGGCGATTTCAATTTCCTGGCGCCGATTTTCGATGCCCAGGCGCATGGTGTTTCCGACCACCAGCAGCACACCGGCGGCCAGCAGGGCCGTCAGCACCAGCACGCCGCGCTCGACGATACGCAGAATGGCGAATAAGCGTTTCAGCCACGCCAGGTCGAGCTGGGCCACGTCCACCTCCGGCAGCGCCCCCAGGCGTTCGACCAGCTGCTCCACCGACGCCGTGTCCGTGACGCCGATGCGGGGCTCCACTACCAGCACCGCCGGCAGCGGGTTGTCGTCGGAAAACGCCTCCATGACTTCGGCAAAGCCCGACAAGGCGCGAAACTCCTGGAGCGCCTGAGCGCGCGTGATGATCCGCACCGCTTCCACGTCCGGCCACTTCTCCAGCCTGTCCGCCATGGCGCGCGCCTGCCGGTCGTCGAGGTCCAGCTTCAGGAACACGGAAACCTGGCTGCTGGCATCCCAGCCGCGTGTGGCCTCCCGGACATTGTCGAGCACCACGTAGAGTCCCGCCGGCAGCGCCAACGCCACGCCAATGACGGCGGCGGTCAGGAAGGTGGCCAAGGGCGCCCGCGCGAGCAGCCCGAGCGTGTAAAAAAAAGTCTGGAGATGCCGGATGAACCAGGCTCGAAGTCTCCTTACCCCGCCCGCCGAGAGCGCCATCTTCGCGGGCTTCGGCACGCTCACCATCAGTGCGCGTTTCCGACGTCGTGCACGAAAGAGCCGTCCTTCAAAGTGAGAATGTCGTAGTCCATTTCCGCAATCAGGGAGACGTCGTGGGTGGCGATGAGCACCGTCACGCCGACCTGGTTGAAGCTCTCGAAGAGCCTCATGATTTCCCGGCTGAGCTCCGGGTCGAGATTCCCCGTCGGCTCGTCGGCGAGCAGGATGCGCGGGCGGTGGACCACCGCCCGCGCGATGCCGACACGTTGCTGCTCTCCGCCCGATAGCGTGACCGGAAACGCCCGCGCCTTGGCGAGCAGGCCCACCTTGTCCAACGCCGCGCGCACGCGCCGACCAACCTCCGCGTGGGAATGGCCTGCGATCACCAGTGGCAACGCCACGTTATCGAACACGGTGCGATCGAGGAGCAAACGGTGGTTCTGGAAAACCACGCCGATATTGCGGCGAAAATACGGAATGCGGCGCCGACTCAAGCGGTTCAGGTTGTGCCCGCCCACCAGCACCTGGCCGCGCGTGCAGCGCTCGAGCAGCGTCGTCAGCCTGAGCAGTGTGCTCTTTCCGGCGCCCGAATGCCCGGTGAGAAACGCCATGGCGCCGCTCTCGATGCGCAGACTGACGTCGCGCAGCGCCTCGTGGCCGTTGGGATAGCGCTTGGTGACTTCATGAAACTCGATCATTGCGTCCAATGTCCGCCTTCACCGCTCGAGCAAAGCATCGACGAACTCGCCGGCATGGAAGACCCGCAGATCCTCCGCCCCCTCTCCCACGCCCACGAAGCGGATCGGAATGCCGAGTTCCTCGGCGATGGCGAAGACGATACCGCCCTTGGCGGTACCGTCGAGCTTGGTGAGCGTGATGCCGCTCACGGCGACGGCGGCATGAAATTGCCGCGCCTGGGCCAGCGCGTTTTGCCCCATGCTCGCATCGATGACCAGCATGGTCTCGTGGGGCGCCGCCGGATCGAGTTTTGTGAGCACGCGCACCACTTTCTTCAGCTCTTCCATGAGTCCTTCCTGAGTATGCAGTCGCCCCGCGGTGTCGGCGATGAGCACGTCGGTGCGACGTGCCGCTGCCGATTGCAACGCATCGAAAATCACCGATGCGGCGTCGGCTCCCGAGTGCTGGGCCACCACCGGCACGTCGTTGCGTTTGCCCCAGGCCTGTAGTTGCTCGATGGCGGCGGCTCTGAACGTGTCACCGGCCGCCAGCATCACCGAATGGCCCTGGCTGCGGAACAACCTCGCCAGCTTGCCGATGGTCGTCGTCTTGCCCGTACCATTCACTCCCACCATCAGCACCACAAACGGAGTCTCGCGCCCGGCGGGGATCTCGAGCGGACATGCCACCGGTTCGAGTACCGACAGCATGTCGCCGCGCAGAGTCGCCAGCAATGATTCCGGATCGGTAATTTCGCGCCGCGCCACCCGATGTCTCAAATCGGCAACGATGCGTTCACTCGCTCTGACGCCGACGTCACTCACGAGCAACGAGTTTTCGATGTCCTCGATGAGCGACTCGTCGATGGGCGCATCGGCGTCGAACAGCCGCGACATGCCACCCAGCAGGGCGCCGCGGGTGCGCTTCAATGCGCCGGAAAGGCGACCGAAGAAGCCGGCGCGATCGCCCTCGTTGCCGGGATCGTTGGCAGTGGATTTGCGCTTTCGTGATGACCACATGGAACGACGCGCCGCCGCAGCGACGCGACCTTGTCGGTTTCCTGGAATGAACGTGTCTGGCCCGCCGCCCGGGCCGCGCGCTATCCTACCATGTTTGCCGAACTCCGGGGTCCGGTCCGATTACCAGCGTTACAGGAAAAGTTCGCATCATCTCAGGGCGGTGGCGGCGTCGCGTGTTGCGCGTTCCAGACGTCGAGGGTCTCCGACCGACCCCCGATCGTGTCCGCGAAACCCTGTTCAACTGGCTCGCAGGGTCCATCGAGGGCGCCCGTTGCCTGGATCTGTACGCCGGTAGCGGCGCGCTCGGGTTCGAGGCCGCGTCGCGTGGAGCTGCCGAGGTCGTGCTGGTTGAGCGCGACGCGCGTGCCGTCGAGACCATGCGCATCCAGGCTGGCGAGCTCGGTGCCGAGCAGGTCCGGGTGGTGCAGGCCGACGTGCGCCGCTGGTTGCAGGGTGAACCCACGGCGTTCGACATCGTATTCCTCGACCCGCCCTACGGGAGTGATGACATCGGCGAGGTGTGCAGCCGGCTCGAGCGGGGAGCGTGGCTCAATCCCGGCGCCCTGATCTATGTCGAATCGGGGAAGCCGGAAAAACGCGACGAGCGGGACGACGCGGCGAACGCCCTGCCGTTGCCCGCCACCTGGCAGATCCTGCGTCGCCAGAAGGCCGGCCGAGTGCGGTATCATCTGGCCGCAGCGGGTCGGGCGGCGTAGACGCCCGACCCGCACCGTTTTCACAACAGGTGCTGCGAGGGGCCATGAACACTACCGCCATCTATCCGGGGACCTTCGATCCCATCACCAACGGACACATGGACCTGCTGCAGCGCGCCCTGCGACATTTCGATCACGTCATTATCGCGGTCGCCGGCAGCACCGGTAAGAAAACCTGCTTCACGCTCGACGAGCGCGTGTCGTTGGCGCGCACCGCGCTGGAGCAGCTCGACCATGTTGAGGTGGTGGGATTCGACGGCTTGTTGGTCAAGTTCGCACGCGACAAGGGGGCGAGTGTGATCCTGCGTGGGCTGCGGGCGGTCTCGGACTTCGAGTACGAGTTTCAGCTTGCCAGCATGAATCGCAAGTTGGCGCCGGATGTCGAAACCATGTTTCTTACGCCCGACGAAGGCTACAGCTTCATCTCGTCAAGTCTGGTTCGCGAAATTGCGGCGCTCGGCGGCGACGTTCGGCCGTTTGTGCACCCGGCGGTGAAAGCCGCTCTCAAGGAGCGACTCGGCTGAGCGACGGGCGGAGGCAATCGTATGGCTTTAATGATTACCGACGTCTGCATCAACTGCGACGTCTGCGAGCCCGAATGCCCGAATGGCGCCATCTATCAGGGCGAGGAGATCTACGAGATCGATCCCCGGTTGTGCACCGAGTGCGTCGGCCACTTCGACACACCACAGTGTGTCGAAGTGTGTCCCGTAGACTGTATTCCCATCAATCCCGAGCACGTGGAGACACGCGAGCAACTCCAGGCGAAGTACGAACGGCTTATGAGCGCAGGCGTCGACGACTGAAGCGGCCGCTGTGCGCTGTGCGGGATCAAACGCAATGGCCCGGCGGCGGAAATGTCCGTGCGAACGAGAACGCTTCCCGCGATGCGCCATGCGTTCTCAACTGCTCGAGCCTGTGCTCGGCCTCGGTCAGCGACGGGCGGTGACCCGCTGGCACCCACCAGAGCACAAGATTTACCGCGCGACAGCTTTCGAACCATTCACGCCGCCGGCGCAGAAAAGCGGCGTGTCCCGCTCGGTACACGAAGCGACGAAGCGATTCGACATCCACCCACACTGACATGTTCACAATCACGTCGTCGCCGAAATGCCTGATTGCCGTCGCGTCACCCGCCGGTGTCTGGAGGCGCCAAAGAAATCCCGGGGAGCGCTCGGCGAGCGCGTTGATGCGCTCGAGGTTCGCGACAAAGTCCGCCAGCTGAGGGGAATCAAGCGGTGCAAGCAACCGCGCCAGATTCAGCTGCGCGAGCTCGGGCGGTGACATCGGGTCTTTTTCCAATCAGCGCGCGCAGTCGAGAAGGCCGCTCGAGGCGAGAAACGCCTTTACGTCGCCGCGACCGCCGATTTCGAGGTATACCGGGCCATCTGCTGGGCTGAAGCACAGATTCATCTGGAGAAAGGCGCAGCAGCGGCGCTCGAGAGAGATTAGATCCAGAGCATCCCGGTACAACGACGGCTCACGTTTCAACTCAAACCGATAGCCTACCCCGGTCTCATGTGTTTCCGCGATACCATTGGCAATTCTCGCGGCAAGAGACGATCTCCGCCCACGTTCCGCGCGTGTCAACGCATCGAGATTACAGGCGATGGCGGTGCGCATACTCACGGGCCTCCGAATTTTATGGTGACATTCGCAATCCAGTTTCCTTTGCGCCTCGCGAGTCGTTGTGCCACATTCTCCCCATCGAAATCAGCGGAGCTAGCGGCGAGTTCTGCCGAATCGACGTTTTCGAACGTGTTGACGTTGACGACGGCGTACACTGCATCGTCGATGGTGCTCGTGACGAACGGAACGACACCGCATCGACTGCAAACATGAAATTCCGCCGTCTCGGTACCGAATACGTAGGTGTTCGCCCAGGTCGCATCGGCGATTCGTGCCACGAGTTGGGCGTCGGGATGCGAAGTGTAGACGCCCTCGTGCTTTCGACAGAACGTGCAGCCACAGGCACGCACTGCGATCGTGTCATCTGTGTTCGGCCACAGGAGCGTGTATTCGATATTTCCGCAATGGCATCTGCCCAAAATCGTGCGCATGGCTTCGGTCCCTGTGTCGAATCGCAACGTTTACCGGTCTCGGGGCTTCAGTTTCGCGCCGCCAGCGCAAACAGCGAAGCATAAACTCCGTTGACAACCTCCCCCATTCGCCGGTAGTCGAGCGTGTCGGGCGTGTCGGCAGCCGTATGATAGTAGGGATTGCGTTCGAAAGCCGTGTCCGTGACCATTACGGCTCTTGCGCCCCTGGCCCAGTAGTTGCTGTGGTCCGAGAGCGTCACTCCGGGAACGATCGGCGCAAACGTCAGTGAGTGGGTGCGAATTGTCGCTGCGCCCATAAAGGCGGCTTTCATGGTGCGCACCACCGGAATTTCTTGAAACCGCCCGATGAGTGCGATGAAGTCGCCGCGGTCAGAGTACAGATGGCGAAGAAAAGGTAACGGGTAGTGCTGGCTTGCAGGCTCGTCACGGAAATAGCCGATCATTTCAAGAACAATGGCGAGCTCCGCGTTGGAACGCGCAGCATGGTGGTAGCTACCCATGTCGCCGGTTCCGAAGTAAGGCGGTTCTTCGAGCGCAAATGCCACGAGCTCCACAGTGACCGACGGAGCCGCTGCCGCGAGCATGCGTGCGAGCTCGAGCAGGCCTGCAACACCGCTGGCGTTGTCGTCGGCACCCGGCAGCCCGGCGTAGGTATCGTAGTGAGCGCCGACGACGAGCCTTCGCGAGGAATTCCGCTCGAACGACACAAGAACATTCTTGTACTCGATACCTGATACGTCGAAGAACTGATACTTCGGATCGCCGTATTTTCCGAACTCCGAGTACACGTAGGCAGCTGCCGCGGCGAGACTTTCGGCGTCATCGCCTCGATTGGGCAGCGTCTGTGAGAGCATACGAACGTGTTCCTCGAGACGATTCGGTGACGCCTTCTCGCCAGACCAAGGTCGCGCCGCGACGAATGGCTGGGTGGCGATGAAGCAGACTGCCAGCAGCACCAGCGCGATGACGAATAGCCAGGTCATGAGCATTCTCGAAAGCCTCCACGGTGCCGGCGTCAGGTGCACTCGTAGAGTTTCTTCATATCCGTGACCGATCGCGTTACAAGCTGGCGCAGTACCTTCTCATCGACATCCTCGAGCTTCTTAAGATACAGGCAGGACTTGCCAGTCGTGTATTTTCCGAGCTTTTTCAACAATGGCCGATAGCGAGTGAATCCGGGCATGATGTAAATCGTGAGAGCGTTTTTTCTCGGAGAAAAACCCGTCACCGGCCAATCGCCTTCACGGCCGCTTTTGTACTTGTAATGGTATGAGCCGAAACCAACGATGCTGGTGCCCCACATCCTCGGTCTCTTTCGCGTCACTTGCTTCATGAGCGCGAGTAATTTGCGCGCGTCCCGACGCATTTGCTCGTCTTCGACAGCACTCACGAACGCGGAGACGCTCGTGGCTGTCGGCTTTGTCTTGAGCTCCGCCATCTTCAGCGAGTTTGAAAGCAACCTCGGCGGCGAATCATTTCGATGTCGTTCAGACCGTTCGGCCGAGGCGCTCAGGTGGCGCTCGTGAGCGAAGAGCACCATAGATCTCGCGCCATGTACACGGCTTCTTCCACGCCGCTGTAGTAGCCGGGCACTCGCTTGATACGGCGATATCCGAGAGCCTCGTAGAATGCCAGGGCCGCATC
>JBFICP010000031.1:0-19526 GCA_041581935.1 Gammaproteobacteria bacterium
GATATGGTGACGGGGCTATACGCGTATCAGGCGTTGGCAACTGCACTGCATGCGCGTCGTGGGGTCGCGCACGGCCGTCATATCGATGTCAGCCTGATGCAGTCGGCGGCGGCCATCCAGGCTGCAAAAATCTCGGAGTTTGCGCTCGCCGATGGTGAGCCGCGGGTGCTCAATGCTCCGGCGGGAACTTACCCTACGAGCGATGGCTGGATCGCCATTACGCTCGTCACCGACGCTCACTGGGTAGCGATCTGCAAAGGGCTCGGCTTGCCCGGTCTTATCGACGATCCGCGATTCATCGATTTTGGAAAACGTGCCGAGCACCTGACGGCGCTCATCGAAATTCTCAACGATCGCCTGAAAACCAAAACGACGACGCATTGGTGCAGGCGCCTGGTAGAAGCCGGTGCATTGTGCAACGCTATTCATGATTTCGGTGACTGGCTGGGTCATCAACACGTGCAGGCAATTGATGCCGCGCCCCCGATCCAGCAACCGCGCGTGGGCGCGATTCCCACTCCCGCGATTCCGGGGATGCTGCCGCTCACGGTCGGCGACGCGCGCCAAATGGCTCCCGCCGTCGGTGAGCACGGCGCGCAGATTCTGCGTGAGCGCGGTTTTTCCGACGAGGCTATCGAAAAGCTCATCGCCAACGCCGCGCTATTCGTGTAATTGCTGACGCGAGTTTGCGAAACCGGTTCGCTCTTCGCAGCGCTAATGCGGTCTGCTACCGATGTATCGGCCGTCCTCTAGCGCGGAGAAGAACTCTTCCACGTAGGGGTGATTGATCGGCAGTCCAGAGGTATCCGCCTCGAGATGGCGCTCCGCAACATAAGTTTCGACGGGATTGTCGTGTACGAGCACGTGGTACCAGGGCTCGTCCTTTGGCGGGCGTGAGCGTGCTACCTGCTCATACCATTCGTCGGTGCCCTGGAATACGGGATCCACGTCGACGATCACGCCGCGATAGTCGAATCGCTTGTGGTGGATGATCTGTCCTGGGGAGAACTTGGCCTTGGAGGAAGTCATAAAGGGTTTCGCTGACGGGCCAGATCGTATGATACTCCAAAAACCGAGTTGCATGTGCGGCGATAATCGGTATTGTTTTGGAGTACTGAATGGATTGCTCAAATGCGAGCGCTTCCGAGTGCAACTGCGGGACGATAACGGTGGGACAAAATAGGACGCGTGCAGTCGGCTTCAACCATGTTGCGCTGGAAGTCGGTGACATCGACGAGGCGCTTGCATTCTACGGCGCGTTTCTGGAATTCGACTTGCGAAGCAAGAGTGAGAGCATGGCCTTCATCGATCTGGGCGATCAGTTTTTGGCGCTCTCGAAAGGTCGTCGCCAGGCAACGGACGATGATCGCCACTTCGGCCTGGTCGTTGAAGACAAGCAAGTGGTCGCACGCGCGCTCGCAGAAATGGGCGTCGAGATCATAAGCGATCGGTTCCTGGATTTTTTCGACCCATGGGGCAATCGCGTCGAAATAGTCGGCTACGAGAACGTTCAATTCACAAAAGCGCCCCACGTACTGCGTGGAATGGGCCTCGAACACCTCGGAAAGTCCGAGAGCGCCTTGAAGGAGCTGGCCGACAAGGGTATGTCCCCGCCGTAAGAGAACGCGGCCGAAGCGAGTCACTTCAACGGTGGCGATAAAACGTCTAATTCCCGTTCCGGCCGAGCTCACAGGCCGAATTGAGACCCATTCCCATTTCCACCCGTATAGACATGCGCGTCGCGGGCCGATACTCCTTCATTACCCTTTGCTGCCACGGCAAAACGCGGCACCCGGCGAGCGGGCCGCAAACGCAATCAGAGCTCCGGCATACCAGCGCTTCAGGACCGAGGCGGCGCCGCAATTCCATGGCGTGAGCGCCCGGGAGTCGGTGGCCGGAAGCACGAATCGGAGCAACACCATGTACGTCAAAGACGTAATGCACAGCGAGGTGACGTCGGCGCCGCTTGGAACCTCTGTTCAGGACGCGTTCGAGATCATGCGCGACGGCGGGTTCCGTCACCTTCCGGTGCTGGACGAGTCCGGCAAGGTCGCCGGCATTCTGTCCGACAGAGATCTGCGCAGCGTTGGTGCCATCTACAAGGATGAGGCCACGGGAACAGAAGACTTCCTCGTAACCGAGGATACAACCGTGGACAAGATCATGGCTACCAAGCCATTCAGCGTTTCACCCGATGATTCGGTCTCTTTTGCGATTGACATCATTCGGGAGAAGCGCATTGGTTGTCTTATTGTATCCAAGGGCGGCGAGCTACTCGGTATTCTCAGTTATCTCGATTTGCTCAACGCCCTGAAGAAAATCCTCGATAAGCCGGCACAGGAAAGCGCGGCCTGATCGGGTCGCGCTTTCACATTCTTACGCCGAGCCCGCTCGGCGGACAATTTTCAGTCCTGCCTGTTAGTCGCGTTCTCGACGGGTGCAGTCACCGGAAGACGTGAGCTGAGCTCCTCGCCAATTTGCTTTGCTTCGTCGATGATTCGGCGTGCGTGACGCCATCGATCGCATTCGTTTCCAACCACCTCCGACCACGCGCACCACTGATCCTCCAAGGTTCCCGAGATATCCCTCAGGAGGTTCCTGTAGTGGCTCGGCCGGGTGAAGAGAAACACAAACACCAGCACGATTAATGCCAGTGTCATTACCTTGGCTGGCTTGACGCTCAACGGTCACTCCCGATTGTCCGATGAGGGCAGTTTACAGATCTACAGCGCGCGGCTCACCCGCCCGATTTCGTATGCCCGCCGGATCCATCTTGTGTAATACTTTCGCCGTTCGACCGATTCAGGGAGAGAAGCGAAATGATGCGTGTGAATGGCGCGGTCATTGTTTGTGTTGCGCTGGCATTCGTTTTCAGCTTGGTTGCAGCCGAAGAAAGCAAGGAGCTCCGCAAGCAGCGGCAGGCCGCTCAAAAGGAGCGGCAGTTACAAAAGAACGAACGCTCCAAGGAACTCAACGAGGCAACGAAAGCGTTCCGCGCTTTCGCCCGGGAGCTGCAATCGGAGTATGCCGACAAGGTCGCGGAGCTCGAAATCGAATTCGAACTGAAGCGTGTAGAGCTCAGAGCGGAGCACGATGCCAGGGTCGCCGAGGCGGAAGCCGACTATCAGAAGAAGCTGTCGGGGCTGTTCATGAAGCCGGGGATCACGTTCGACGAGCAGACCATCGAAAGGCTGCAAGCCGAGGGAAAGGCATTCGCCGACGAGCTGTTCGTGCTCCGAAAGCAATCCGCCGAAGCGCAGCACCGTGAGCGAATCGCCAAGGAGCAACGCGAGAATGCGATTTTGACCGAGCGGGACCGCAGGATTCTGGAGCAGGCATCGGCACTGGGACTGACCAGAGACTACGCGCCCATTCTCGCTACGCCACTCGGTGACGGTCTGACACAGCAGGAGGAACGCTGGAACGAGCGGGAGAACAACGAGGTAGACATTCTGCGGGAGAGGAACAACAAGGCCATCGCAGAGTTCAGGAACGGCGAATCACTTCGGAAGTGGGAAATTGGCAACCTCGAGGAGGACTTCCAGCTCAAGTGGGATGAGAAAGCGCAATCGCATGCCCTCGACTCCCAACAGCTGTTCTACAACGCGATGTTCATGCAGGCCGCACAGGGCGGTGAGGTCGATCAGAGCCGATTAGTGAACCGACTGACCGAGCTCAATGAGAAAAAGAAGCTGATTGGCATCAACTACAGGCAGATTCGCGACCAGAAACGGATAAAGCGCCAGGAGGAACGCAAGGCGATTCTCGCCCGCTAGCCGTCGGCTGCCGGTTGGCGTTTGTTATCTGTATTTTTATACAGTATTCTACGGTGACCCGCGAGGTTCACCGAATGCAGGTATCGCTGTTCGATTTCGCAACCCCGGCTTTCGACCCGGCGCTCGGCGGGCTCGAGCACCGCGATCTCGGCAACGGCGCCTGGGTCGACTATCTGCCTCACTGGCTGGGGGGCCATGAGGTCATCTATCGGGATCTGGCCTGCAACGCCAGCTGGAAGCATGAGCGGCGGCGGATGTACACGCGCACCGTCGCGGTGCCGCGCCTGACCGCGCCGGCGCCACGCGCGGGCCGCTGCGCGCGGCTGCTTGCGAAGCTGTCGCAGGCCCTCGCTGGTCACTACGGTGTCACCTTCGAAGGCATGTCCCTGGCCTGGTACAGGGACGGAAACGACAGCGTCGCCCCCCATGGCGACAGGATCGGCCGCCTCTGCGATGATACGGTTGTTGCCATCGTTTCGGTGGGTGCCCCGCGCCGGTTCGTCTTGCGGCCGATCGCCGGAGGTCGCCCGCTGGTTTTCTCGCCGGGCTGGGGCGATCTGCTGGTGATGGGTGGAAGCTGCCAGCGAACCTGGTTGCACAGCGTTCCCAAAGTGGTCCGGGCGGACCCGCGCATCAGCATTCAGCTGCGCGCGGTGAACAGTCCGGGTCCGAGGCACGGAGACCACCGGTATGAAAATTACGGGCATCAGGACCTGGGTGCTGGAGGCCAGTCTCGGTGAGCACGGTTTTGGCTGGTCGCAGCGAGTCACGAATCGGCGTCAATCCGCCATCTGCGTGGTGGATACCGACGAGGGTCTCCAGGGCGTCGGCGAGGCTTTCTACTTCGGTGGTCCGGCAAAGGTCGTTGCAAGTCTCATCGACGACGGCCTGGGCCCGCTCGTCGTCGGTCAGGATCCCATGGATACGAGCGTCATCTGGGATCGCCTCTACAACTGGACCCGCGATCAGGGACAGAAAGGGCTCACCGTTTCCGCGATAAGTGCCGTCGATATCGCGCTATGGGACATCAAGGGCAAAATCCTCGGACTGCCGATCTATAAGCTGCTGGGTGGTGCCTACCGCACGCGCGCAAAGGCCTACGCGACCGGCCTCTACGAGCCGCAAGGCGTGCCGAGCATCGTCGATGCACTGGTCGAAGAGGCGGTGGGGTACAGGGATGCCGGCTTTTCCGGCATGAAGCTCAAAGTCGGCTACGGGCTTGCGACCGACGAAAAGTACGTGCGCGCCGTGCGCGACGCTATCGGTGACGACGTTGCACTGATGGTCGACGCCAACCACGCGTACAATGCATCGGAAGCCATCCGACTCGCGCGAATTCTGGCGGAATACGAAGTGCTCTGGTTCGAAGAGCCCGTCGTCCCCGAGGATGTGGAAGGCTACATGGAAGTGCGGGCTGCGTCTGATGTGCTCATTGCGGGCGGTGAGTGCGAGTACACCCGCTATGGATTCCGACAACTCATCGACAATCGCGCTGTCGATATACTGCAACCCGATCTGTGCGCTGCCGGCGGGTACACCGAAGTCATGAAGGTAGTGGCCATGGCGAGCGCGGCCAGCATCCCGGTGATTCCTCACGTCTGGGGAACGAACGTCGGACTCGCCGCCGCCCTGCAGCTGCACGCGGCGCTGCCCCACTTTCCGGAGCGGCGTTTTGCCGCCGAGCCGTTTTTCGAGTGTGACCGATCCCACCATCCGTTTCGCGACGGCGTGACCCACGAGCGGTTCGCCCTCGATGGCGGCTACCTTGCGATACCCGATCGCCCGGGTCTCGGGGTCAGTATCGATGCTGCATTCATGCAGCGGTTCGTCCCGTAGCGATCGGCTCCCCGGCGCGACGATTGCCACGATCCGGTCCTGTTCATAATGGACAGGATTGGACAGCGTGCCGCCAGTTTCCTTAATCTGCGCGATTGGGGATACTGTGGCGTGCTTCCGGATTTGCCGAGGCAGCCGGGGAGGCACACCCAAAACTGTCCGCTGGTCACAATCCGGCAACGTCGTCGAGTAGGCGTCCGGAAGGGGGGTGTACCATGCAGGAATGCGATCCGACCGTTTCCCAGCGTCGGCGCTTCGGGCTTTTCCTTCTCACCGCCTACCGCGAGCTCAAGACCGTTTATCCGGGCGGCTTCGAGTCATTCCTGGTCGCTACCTGCGCGGCAATGGGAAACCGGCAAACCGGCCGGCCGGTCAACGTCAGCGGCATCTCGCAAATGACCGGGATTCCGCGACCGACGGTGATTCGAAAGCTGCATTTACTCGAGGAAATTGGGCTCGCCCGGCGCACGGAGACCGGCAAGGGCACGATGGTCTCCATGTCCCCTGAATCCTGGGAGCACGTTCGTCCACACGTGGCTCGCCTGCTCGAGCTGGAAGAGGAGCTTGCAACCGCCGACGAGGGCTGAGGGCGCGCCGATTCGCACCGTGGCGGCCGAATTGCCGAGTGTCGCGGGAAATAGCCTGGTTTCAGAAGAACTTGAGCGCGACACCCTCGCGCGAGCGGCGAACGACGATCGCCGGGCGGTTGTGCAGGCGGACTACGGTGCCCAGATCCAGCACGAGATTGACCTTTACAACGTGTCGTTCACGAATCGGCAGCGGTCCGGTCGAGACGAACGCGCCGGTGGAGCTGAGATCGCGTACCTTGCCTTTGTACCGAGGCATGCCCTGGCGCGATACGTAAGCATGCGCAAGCGTGGATGTCCGTGATACGCATCGGCGCTCCTTCTTGTCGCCTTCGCGCTCGCGCTTTCTCCGGCCGATGGAAAAATCCACAGCGTTCCCTTTTTTCTTATTGCACCCCGTGCGGCATTATATGGCGAATTGCTCGCGAAATCATTTTTACGATTAAATTATCCGGACAGGAATCTTTTTCCATCGAGACCAGGTGATCTTCGGTGGGTGATTCGGCCGGCGGCTTGACGAATGAGCGAATAATCGCGTCATTCCTGTTTACTTGCCTGCGTCAATGACATGCAATAGCGCGGTATCCGCTAACCGCCCCGGATGCCGGAGTCGCCACGTATGAAGTTACACTACAATCCCGCTTCGCCGTATGTCCGCAAGGTCAGGGTACTTGCCATCGAGACCGGTCTCATGGGGCAAATCGACCTTGCCCCGGTCACGATTACCCCCGTCGGGCCCGATCGGGACCTGTGCGCCGACAACCCGATCGGCAAGATTCCGACTCTGGTTCGCGACGATGGAAGCGCGTTGTTCGATTCCCGCGTCATCTGTGAATACCTCGATGGGCAGCACGAACGCGGACGCGTGTTTCCCGAGGGTGGGGAGGCGCGTTGGACGGCGCTGCGCCGTCAGGCTCTGGCCGACGGTATGCTCGATGCGGCAGTGGGAACGCGATACGAGACTTTTCTACGGCCGGAGAGTCTTCGCTGGCCGGAATGGGTCGACGCTCAGATGCAAAAGGTCCGGCGCGGCCTCGACCAGCTGGAGGACGAGTCGCTGGGCGAGGCTGTCGACATCGGCACAATCTCGGTGGCCTGCGCGCTCGGGTACTTGGACTTCCGCTACCCGCAAGAGGGCTGGCGCGCGTCCCGCCCCAAGCTCGCCGCGTGGTTCGAGAAGTTTTCCGCACGGGCGTCGATGATCGAGACGCGACCAGAATAACGAGTGGTGAGCGCTCCGCGCCTGTCCAAGACACGTTATCTTTCCGGGTGCCAGTGCCACCTCAGGCTCTGGTATGACTGCTACGAGCGCGAGCTCGCGACCGATATCGATGTCGTCACACAGGCGGTTTTCGACACCGGCCACGAGGTCGGCCGCCTGGCCCGGCAGCGTTATCCTGGTGGCGTGCTGGTGGAGGCGGATCACCTTCGCACGGAGGAAGCGCTGGCGAAGACTCGGGCGCTCGTCGCCGACAGCCAGGTTACGGCGATCTTCGAAGCCGCATTCGAGCACAGGGGTGTTTTGATTCGAGTCGACGTTCTCGAGCGCAATCCGAGCGGTGACTTCAACCTCATTGAAGTGAAATCCGGCACTACGGTAAAGGAGGTTCACAAGCAGGACGTTGCGGTGCAGTTGTGGGTTCTTCGCGGTGAAGGGATTCCCGTCGCGTCCGCCGGTGTGCTGACATTGAACCGCGGCTACGTATTCGATGGTAAACGTCTCGACGTTTACCGCCTGTTCCGTTATTACGACGTGAACGAAGCCGTCGCCGAGCACCTGCCTTGGATCGACGCCGATGTTGCCGACCTCCACTCGATGCTGTCCGCCGACCAGGCGCCGGAGATTGAACCAGGCGATCACTGCTTCGAGCCATATGAGTGCGGTTACTATGAATTCTGCACCCGCGACTGGGAATGTCTCGATCACCCGATAAGCGACTTACCGCGCCTGCAGGCAAATAAACAAGCGGCCCTCGAGGTCCAGGGTATCGAAGAGGTCGGTGACATTCCCGACGATTTTCCGCTGAGCAAGCGTCAGTCAATCGTGCGACTGTCGGTAATCAGCGGCGCTGAGTATGTTTCGGCAGATCTGCCGGCAGAGTTGTCCGACCTGTCGTATCCGATTCGTTATCTCGACTTCGAGAGCTTCAGTCCCGCTGTGCCGAGATATGCGGGAACCCGCTGCTACGACGCGATTCCCTTTCTGTTCTCCGTGCACATCGAGGCGGCAGGCGGCAATATTTCGCATCGTGAGTTTCTGTGGACGGACCGGGAGGATCCGCGCAGACCACTTGCCGAGGCCCTGCTCGATGCGTGCGGCGACGCCGGAACCATATGCGTTTATTCCGGATTCGAGCGGCGTGTCATCAGGGCGCTGTCACGGGACCTGCCCGATCTTTCCCCCGAACTCGATGCCCTTCTCGAGCGACTCTGGGACCTGCTAAAGGTCGTCGAGCGGAATTATTACCATCCGGACTTTCACGGCTCGTTTTCCATCAAGCAGGTGTTGCCCGTGCTGGTACCGGAAATGGGCTACGAGGATTTGAGCGTCACCGATGGGCGCGAGGCGAGCGTGGCGTATGAGAACGCTCTCGGTTGCGATGACCCGACGCTACGTCGGCGATCCTACGAGGCGCTGCGTGAGTACTGCCAGCGCGATACGCTGGCGATGCTCGCGCTCAAGCGCGCGCTCCAGAAAAGAGCCGGTATTTAGCTACAGCCGCGGGTGCTTGCGCTCATAGTCGCGAAGCCATTCGTGGACGATCTCCCACTTATCGATCTCCCGGTCGTTGTCCTCGAACTGCCAGTCCAGAAGCTGCGGACGCGCCTCCTTCAGCCAGTCGTAGAACCTGAACATCTCTGTTTCGATATCGGGGTCGAGGGTGATGATTTCCCAAAGCCGCCACTGATCCCAAATATTGCGCCGAACGGTTCTGTCGACGTACACGATTCTCGTCATGATGAATACTTTCCCGACGCTCGAATACGAGCCACCGAAGCATGGTCCAACAGGTATATCGTCAGTTTGGCGGGGAAAATTCACGGTTTGCCGACGAGTATCTGCGTTCACGGCCGTGGCGCGGTGATCCCGCTCGCGGGTGGACCGAGTGTGCTCCAGTTCACAGCCGAGGGGCATGGCGGCGGACGATCGACGCGTGAACGGGATCTCGGAACTACGCTTGTGGAGGCGTCACAATTCGGCGACCAGCAACTGGGCCAGACACGGATCGTTCCTGCAACCCTGAAAATTCCTATTTCCCGTGCCAAAGCTCAACATACCCGGTTACCAGATCAGGGCCCACATCGGCTCAGGTGGCATGGCGGTCGTTTTTCGCGCGCTGCAGGAGTCCCTGCAACGGCCCGTGGCCCTGAAGGTACTCAAGCATACGGAGTCCCGCGAGTTTACCGAGCGCTTTCTCAACGAAGGCCGGATCCTTGCTTCTCTGGACCACCGGAACATCATCACCGTTCACGACATCGGCATTCACGAGGGCCACATTTACATCTCCATGGAGTACCTGCACGGGGGTGATCTGAAGCAGCGAATGGAGGCCGGCATGTCGCCGAAGGAAGCGCTGGAAATTCTCGCGACCATCGGCGATGCGCTGAATGTCGCCCATAAAAAGGGCGTGATCCACAGGGATGTCAAGCCGGGCAACATCCTTTTCAGGCAGGACGGTACGCCGGTAATTGCGGATTTCGGCATCGCAAAGGAGTTCGATCGCGAGACCGACATCACCGTGGACGGCACCGTTATCGGGACGCCGGATTACCTCGCGCCGGAGCAGGCAAAAATCGAGCCTGTGGACGGGCGAACCGATATCTACGGTCTCGGTATCATCTTCTACGAGATGCTGACGGGAAAGAAACCCTTCGAAGCCGACTCGCCGGTGGAAATCGTCTTCAAGCATATCAACGAGTCCATCCCGAAGCTTCCCGATGCGCTGTCGATGTACCAGCCTTTGCTCGAGAGCATGACGGCGAAGGAGCCAAACGAGCGGTTCGCGAGCGCCACGGAGCTGGTTGCAGCGGTCACCGAGCTGCGCGTCAACAACGCGGTCGGAGGTTTGAACAACAGCCGGGAAAAACGCCGGCGAAAAACCGACGAGAAGTCGAAGATGAGTGGCCGGACCAAGCTGCGGTTGTCGCTGGTGGCCGTTCTGATACTGGCCTGCGGCGTCGTCTATCTGCAGCGCAGCACCGTGCTCCCCTTTGTCGAGGCCTATACCGGGCCGCTCGTCGACGAACGTGGCGTGATGGTCGATCAGAAAGACAGCGCCGTGGGTCATGTACTGGGATGGTGGGATGCGGTCGCGCCGTATTTCAGCTGGAAGGCGGCGGATGCCACCGAGACCAGGCTCATTCGTTGCCGAAGGCAGGGTCGTCCCAATTGCGGCTCCGCACTGGTCAAGCCTCCCAAGGATGATTCCCTGGCGGAGAACGCCTCCGTCATCGCGCAATAAGCACCGGCGGTTGCCGGGTGCCTCATTCTCCCGCATGCGTTGCAAGCGCCGGCGCAGGTCGACCGGCGAATCGCCTCCCAATCATGACCTCGTTACCGGGCTGCGGATGTCGCGGCACGTTCAGGGCCAGTAACAGAGAAATTCCCGCCATAGCGGCGCCGCACAAGAACACGAGCGCCGGCGAAAACAGCCAAACCAATCCGAACAGCGCCGGAAGCAGGACTGCGGCGATGTGGTTGATGGTAAAACCGACACCGGCCGTGGCGGCGATATCCGCGGGATCGGCAATCTTCTGGAAATAAGTCTTGATGGCAATGGCGAGCGCGAAAAAAAGATGATCGACGACGTACAGCGTGGCTGCAATGGCCGCGCTTTCGACGAGCGCATAGGCGGTGAAAACTGCGATGAGTCCCGAGTACTCGATCAGCAGCGCGCGGCGTTCCCCAATGCGCCCGATCAGGCGGCCGATGCGTGGTGCGAGCCAGATATTCATGGCGGCATTGACCAGAAAAAGCAGCGTGATGGTGGCCACGTCGAAACCGAACTTCTGAACCAGTAAAAATCCGGCAAACACGATGAAGATCTGACGTCGCGCGCCGGACATGAAGGTAAGCGCGTAGTAGAGCCAGTAGCGTTTTCGCAGCACGATGTGCTTGCGTTGCAGAACCTTTTCCGGAAACCGCGGAAACACGAGCCAGGCGAGGACCGCGATGCCGGCGGTAAGGCCGCCGCCGATGACGTAGACCCAGCGGTAATCGAGGTCGAGCAGCTCGAAGGCGGCCCAGACCAGGCCGAACGTGACGATGGAGGCAAATGATCCAGCGGCGATCAGGCGCCCGAGCGTTTCCGGCGCACGGCGTTTGTCGATCCACTGAAGCGACAGCGAAATCTGCATGGTCTCGTAGTAGTGGAAGCCGATCGACATGAGCACGGTCGTGCAGTAGAGGCCGAGCACGCTCGGAAACCAGCCGGTGAGCGCGGTGCCGACGCCGAGCAGCACCAGCGACACAAAGGCGATGCTCTGCTCGCGCATGACCAGCAGCAGGAACACCACCGCGAAGGCGAGAAAGCCGGGCACCTCGCGCAGGCTCTGCAGCATGCCGATTTCGGCGCCGGTGAATGCGGCCCGATGGATGGCAAAGTTGTCGAGCAGCGTCTGCCAGGTGGCGAAGCTGAGCGGCACCGCCGAAGCCATCAGTAGAAGGAGGACTTCCGGGCGGCGCCAGCTCTTTCGGGTGGTGTCGGACATGGGTCGAGGGCAACGCAGAGCCGCCACGGTGGTCGCGATCAGCGGCTATTGTGGCGCACCCGTGAACGCCTGTACCGCTATAATTCGCCAATGAATGTCGTCAAACGGACAGCCGCGGATCCCCTGCATCCCGGCAATCTCGCCGATCCGGAGCGGCCCGTGGTGACGGTCTCCTCCGACAGCCCGCAGGGGCTGCACTTTCCTCGCCATCGGCACTTTCGCGCGCAACTGGTATTCGCCTCCGAAGGTGTCATGACGGTCACCACCACCGCCGCGACCTGGGTCGTGCCGCCCCAGCAGGCGGTCTGGGTTCCCGCTGGTATCGAGCACGAGGTGTATTCCCAGGGGCCCGTGTCGATGCGCTCACTGTACGTGCATCCCGACGCCACCAGCGGTCTGCCTGCGGAGTGCTGCGTAATGGCGGTGGAACCATTGCTGCGTGAGCTCATCGTCAAGGTCGCCGATCTCGCCAATCGGGTCGATGGAGCCGGGGCGCGGGACAGTTACGCACGCCTGGTCAGCGTGGTGCTCGACGAGCTGCGCGGGCTGAAGCCCGCGCCGCTGCACCTGCCCTTGCCGCGCGATCCGCGCCTCAGGTGCATCACCGAGGTGCTGCTGGCGGAGCCCGGCGACAATCGGGACCTCACGGCCTGGGGACGGCGCGCCGGCGCCAGCGGCCGCACCCTGGCCCGCCTGTTTCGGCGTGAGACCGGAATGACCTTCGCGGGCTGGCGGCGGCGCCTGCGGCTGCTGGCGGCGGTGTCGCGTCTCGGCGCAGGCGAGCCCGTCACCCGGGTCGCTTACGATTTGGGCTATCACAGTCCGAGCGCCTTCGTGGCGATGTTCCGACGCAGCCTCGGCATGCCCCCCGGGCGCTACCTCAAGGGCCCGGCGCGAAGCACCTTGACCGGTGACACCTCCCGGTAGATCAGGCCGAGCGAACCCTACGGGGGCCGGCGTGCCCGTCGATCGAGGCTAAGCGCCGTCCGCGCGCCGCGCCAGCATGTCGATCTCGACGCGCGCATTGCGGGCGAGTCCGGTGACCCCGACGCAGGTTCTCGCAGGGCGTCGATCGGCGGGAAAGTAGCTGGCGTAGATGGCGTTCATGGCCGCGTAATCCTCGTCGAAGTGGGTGAGGTACGCGCGCACCTGGACGACGTGCTCGAGCCCGAGCCCGAGGCTTTGCAAGACGATGATCAGATTATCCATGACCCGGCGGGTCTGATCCTCGACGCCTTCGGGAAGCGGCCTGCTGTCGTCGTCGGGATCGGTCGGCATCTGGCCGGTGAGGAACACCCAGCCGTCACACTCGACTGCATGGCTGAAAGGCGCGACGGGGGTCGGGGCGTTTTCGAGGAGATGGAACCTTGCTTCGGACATGGATGGATCTCTCGCTAGCGCTATTGGATAACAATCAGCAGCTGCGTCTTGTCACGGATGACGTCGACGGCAATCGTGCGTCCGGTCCGGCGCAGCGCGCGGCTGAGCTCGTCCACGCTGCGCACACGCTCGCGGTTGATGGCGACGATGACGTCACCGGGTCGAATGTTGTTGTGCCACGCGCGGCTCGCGCGCTCGACCTGGGCGACGACCACGCCATCGACCTGGTTGTAGAGCGGATGCTCGCGCCCCATGGCCTGGAACACGGCGCCGGAGAGCTGCGGCGCAGACTCGCTGCCCGCGTATGTCGGCCGCTCGACCGTCACCACGCGAACCTTCACTTTCCTCGGCGCACCGTCGCGCACCACGGTCAGAGTCACCTCTTCGCCGGCGCGCACCAGCCCGATGAGATTGCGCAGATCGGCGGAATCGAGGATGTCCATGGAATCCGCCGCCACCACCACGTCGCCGGCGGCGATGCCGGCTTTCTCGGCGGGCGATTCGGGCTCCACACGGGTGATGACGGCACCCCGGGGGATGTCGAGATTGAGCGCTTGCGCGAGCTCCGGCGTCAGATCCTGAACGACCACCCCGAGGCGGCCCCGGCGCACTTCGCCGTGCTCCGCCAGCTGCTCGACGACGGCGCGCGCCATGTTGCTCGGCACCGCAAAACCGATCCCGACATTGCCGCCGGCGGGGCCGATGATGACGCTGTTGATGCCAATGAGTTCGCCCTTGAGATTGATGAGGGCGCCGCCGGAGTTCCCCGGATTGATGGACGCATCGGTTTGAATGAAGTCCTCGTAGCCGTGCACATTGAGGCCGGTGCGCCCCAGTGCGCTGACGATTCCGGAGGTCACCGTCTGGCCGAGTCCGAAGGGGTTGCCGATGGCGACTACGAAATCGCCCACCTCCAAGGCATCGGAATCGCCGAGCTGGAGCGCCGTCAGTCGGTTCGGGGCAACCTTGAGTAGCGCAATATCGGTACCGGGGTCGCTTCCGATGAGCTCTGCCGAGAGCTGTCGACGATCTTTGAGCGTCACGACGATCTCCTCGGCCTGCTCGATAACGTGATGGTTCGTGATGACATAGCCACGCGCCGCGTCGATGACCACGCCCGAGCCTGCGCTCAGTTGAGGGCGTGACCGGGGCGCGTCGAGGAAGTCCTGGAAAAAGCGCCGGAAAAACGGGTCGCGCATGAGTGGATTCTGGTGTGCGGGTGCTGCGACCCGCACCGAGATGTTGACGACCGCCGGAGTCACCTCGCGCAGCAGCGGCGCGAGTGTCGGAATTCCGTCTCTGGTCGGCAACGGAACGTTTGCCGCCGCATTCGCGAACGCAAGCAGGGCGAGGAGCGAGAGCAGCGGGGCACGCACCTCCATCTTCATGGTCATCGCCGCCACAACGCTTGGCCCGGGACCACGGATGAGGGCGCCTTCGCAGTTCGAATCGTCACCGGCATGGCACCGCACTATCGGCGATTCCCGAGAATTTTCAAGTCATCCTCGTCGCCGTTGGAACTCACGCGGACTTGCAATAGCTGCCCGCGGCCCTATATTCCGCATACCTACACTGGCGGGGGCGATCGCCGGGTGTGGGCCCGGCCGATCGCGCAAAAAAGACGTCGGCACCGGGCCGCGCGACAATGGGCGCGGACCGTACATCCAGGCCACGACCCCGGGCCATGAACAAACAGTAAGCTGATAATGGCAGTCGACATCATTAGGCTAGTAACCGGTATCAGGATTCTCTGCTCATGATCGAAGTAACCAGTCTGAGCAAGCGCTTTGGCGAGCTGAAGGCGGTAGACGATATCTCCTTCAAGGTCTCGCGTGCTGAAGTGCTCGGCTTTCTCGGTCCCAATGGCGCTGGAAAGTCGACCACCATGAAGATGATTACCGGGTTCATCGCCCCCGACGCCGGTAGCGTCGTTGTCGGCGGAGACGACATTTCCCGTTACCCCGTGGAGGTCAAGCGCCGCATCGGCTATCTGCCGGAGGGCGCACCGCTTTACGGGGATATGACGGTGCGGGGATTCCTGCGTTTCGTCGCCGAGATTCGCGGCTTCCGCGGCGCGGACAGGCAGCAAAGAATCGATCGGGTAATCGAGCTCGTGAGTCTAGCGTCGGTGCTCGAGCAGCCCATCGAGACACTTTCCAAAGGATTCAAACGCCGCGTGGGACTCGCCCAGGCGATCATCCACGACCCCGAAGTTCTGATTCTCGATGAGCCAACCGACGGGCTCGATCCGAATCAGAAGCATGACGTGCGTGAGCTCATCCGTGCCATGGCCGAGGACAAGATCATCGTGCTATCGACACACATACTCGAAGAGGTCGACGCAGTGTGCAACCGCGCCATCATCATCGCAGCGGGTCGCATCGTATCCGACGGAACACCGGGTGAGCTGGTGGCTCAGTCGCGACTCCACAATGCGGTCAGCATCACGGTTCGCGGACACGCGGCCAATGGCATGCGCGACGATCTCGCGAATCTTCCCGATGTTCGCCGCGTCGATGTGGTCGAAGCAAACGACGGGCGCCTGCATTTTCAGATTTTGCCCGAAGGGCAGACGTTGCTGATCGAGGCCGTCGGTCGCATGGCGCGGGAGCGCGGCTGGGAAGTCGAGGAGCTGCGAGTGGAGCGCGGACAGCTCGATGAGGTGTTTCGCAAAGTAACGCTCGGAGACATTAAGTCGGAATAAGCATATGAACCACGTCGTTACCATCTTCAAGCGAGAGTTCGCCGGTTACTTTGCAACACCGATTGCCTATGTGTTCCTCGCCATCTTTGTTTTCCTGAGCGGCATATTCACGTTTTACTTGGGTAGCTTTTTCGATCGCGGCCAGGCCGACCTGCAGCCTTTCTTCCAGTTTCACCCATGGCTCTATTTGTTTCTGATCCCGGCGCTCGCCATGCGCCTGTGGGCCGAGGAGCGTCGGGGCGGCACCATCGAGCTGCTGCTGACGCTGCCCGTGACGATTTCCCAGGCGGTGCTCGGTAAGTTCTTCGCAGCCTGGGCATTCAGCGGTATCGCGCTGCTGTTGACCTTTCCCCTCTGGATTACAGTCAACTACCTGGGAGATCCGGACAACGGCGTCATTCTCGCAAGCTACCTCGGAAGCCTGTTGATGGCGGGAGCGTTTCTCGCCATTGGCGCATGCGTGTCCGCGCTGACGCGAAATCAGGTCATCGCGTTCGTGGTGAGCGCCGTTGTGTGCCTGGGATTCGTGATGAGTGGCTTCCCGCTGGTGCTCGATTTCTTCAGCGCCTGGGCGCCCGACTTTCTAGTACAGGCAGTCAGTTCATTCAGCTTCCTCAGCCACTTCAGCGCTATCAGCGAAGGTGTGATCGAGCTGCGAGACATTGTGTTCTTCGTCTCGCTGATTGTTTTCTGGCTGTTCGCAAATGCGGTCGTCATCGATCTCAAGAAAGCGGACTGAATCGAAGTACGCGTGGCAATGAATACCAGAACCCTATCGATTGCAGGCCTCATTGTCGCACTGGCCTTGCTGCTTGCCGTTAATATTCTCGGCAACACGATATTTACATCGACACGTGTTGATCTGACCGAGAATCGGTTGTTTACGTTGTCTCAAGGCACTCGAAGCATTCTCGAAAACCTCGAGGAACCGATCACCATCCGTTTGTATCTCTCCGAGCGGTTGGCGCGACAATTACCGGCGGTCAACAGCTACGCGACGCGAATCAAGGGGTTACTGGGCGAATACGAGCGCGTTTCCGATGGCAAGGTCGAGGTGCGAATAATCGATCCTGAGCCGTTCTCAGAGGAAGAAGATCGAGCCGTCGGGTACGGGCTGAGCGGCGTGCCCGTGGAAGGCGGCAACGAAACCTTATACATGGGTCTTGTGGGAACCAACTCTGTCGACGACGAGGACATCATCCCGTTTCTGAGCACCAGCCGCGAGTCGTTCATCGAGTACGACATCACGCGCATGGTCTACAACCTGTCGAATCCCGAGCTGCCGGTCATAGGCTTGATGAGCAGCCTGCCCATCAACGGAATGGGACCACACGCGGCGTTGCGCGGCATGACGGCACCTGCGTGGGTGGTCATGGAGCAGGTGGAAAAGCTCTTCGAGGTGCAGGCGATCGCCACCGATGCGACCGAAATCCCGAAAGAGGTGGATGTCCTGCTACTGGTACATCCCAAGAAGCTCGCTGATGGCACGCTCTATGCCATCGACCAATTCGTCCTCGGCGGCGGCCGAGTGCTTGCATTCATCGATCCCCATTCCGAGAGTGAGCAAGCGGCGCCGCAGACCATGCCCATGCTGCCGGAGTCGCGAAACTCCGAGCTCGAGAAGCTTTTGAGCGCCTGGGGACTGGAATCGGCGCCGGGGAAGGTGGTGGGCGACCTGCAGCTCGCGGCCAAGGTGCGCATGCAGCGCGGTCAAAAGATACTGACCCTCGACTATCCGGTGTGGATCAACACCGTACCCGAGGTCTTTGACCAGGACGACACGGTGACCGCGGATCTCGGCAATATCACCTTCGGATCGGCCGGCTATCTGCAGCCGCTCGAGAATGCCACTACGAGCTTTCGGCCGCTCATCAAGACCACTGAGCACGCCGCGCTGTTCGATGCCAAGCGACTCCTCGATCCAACGGCCGACCCTCAGGAGCTGCTGCGCGATTACTCGCCTGCCGGGTATGCCATGGCGCTGGCCGCACGCGTCGAAGGACCGGTCAAAAGCGCGTTTCCCGATGGACCGCCGCCGGTTGAAGCCAAGAGCGGCGACGCGGCCGGCGATGCGTCGAACGGCGACCAGAGCGAGGGTGCAAAAAAAGAGCCTCGAGCGCATCTCACGGAGTCGAGCGATGACATCAATATCATCGTCGTTGCGGATACCGATGTTCTGGCCGACCGATTCTGGGTCCAGGTACAGGAGTTTCTCGGAAATCGTATCGCCATTCCGAGTGCCGCCAACGGTGCATTCGTGGTCAATGCGCTGGACAATCTCGTCGGCAGCAACGACCTCATCAGCGTGCGCAACCGTGGCAGCTTCATCCGTCCGTTTCAACGCGTCAATGCCATTCGCAGGGACGCGGAGCTCGAGTTCAGAGAAAAGGAGCAGGAGCTCATCCGCCGCCTCGAGGAAACCGAGCAACGCCTCGTGGAGCTCGAAGAATCAAAGCAGGGCGGGGACAGTCTCATCTTGAGTCCCGAGCAGCAGCAGGAGTTGGTGCGTTTCCGACAGGAAAAGGTTGCTATTCGAAAAGATCTGAGAGACGTGCGCCGTAATCTGCGCCGCGATATCGACAATCTCGATACGCGTCTCAAGTTCGTCAATATTGCGTTGATTCCGATACTGATAGGTATCGGTGCCGTGGCAGCGGGGCTGTGGCGGGTTCACCGGCGAAAGACGCACGCACCGGCGTCTGCGCACTGAGATCGGCGGTGAAGCGAAGATGCGGGCCAAAGCACTAATTATTCTGATAATGTTGACCACGGCGGTGGCCGTGGTGGCGATGCTTGCGCAACGGGACACCGGCGAGGTAGCCGGCGCCGGCGAGCCTCTGTTTCCGGCACTTCTCGACCAGGTCAATGACATTACGACCGTCACCGGGGTCGGCGGTGGCGAAACCGTGACGTTGGAACGCGACGGTGATCGATGGCTGGTGTCTGAGAAGTATCGCTACCCCGCGGACCAGGAAAAGGCGCGCCAGCTGATTCTCGGTGCTGCCCGCTTGACCCGAATCGAACCCAAGACCAGCAATCCGGATCTCTATTCACGAATCGGGCTCGATGACATTCATGCGAAGGACGGCTCCGCCGTCCAGTACAGCTTCAAAAACGCCGCAGGCGATGTTCTCGCCGAGATCATCGTCGGAAACAGTCGACTCGGACGCGCGGATCCGCAGTCGAGCGAATACTTCGTTCGCGAGCCGGCCATGGCCCAAACCTGGCTCGTTCAGGGAAAGCTGCCTGATGCCATAGGCGTCATCGCATGGCTGGACGGCAAGGTTCTCGACGTTGATCGAGATCGCGTTCACCAGGTGACCGTGACGCATCCCGATGGCGCCGTCATCAAGGTCGGCAAAAAGAAACCGTCGCAGAGAACGTTTGATTTGCTCGACGTTCCCGAGGGCACGGAACTCGAAACCAAATGGAAGGTGAGCGATCTTGGTCGATCGCTGGCAGGCCTCGATCTGGAGGACGTCATACCTGCCTCACAGGCGAGCGTTTCCGAGGACGGCCGCAAGGTCGAAA
>JBFICP010000032.1:0-19374 GCA_041581935.1 Gammaproteobacteria bacterium
ATCGCGACGCTCTCCAATGAAAGCGTGCTGAACGGCTCGGCGGCGCTCGGCACCGCCAGCACCACCACCAACGTCACCGAGATCGATGCCGATGTCACCTTCGACGTCAGCTCCACCGCCAGCATCAGCGAGGAGCTCACCGAGACCGCGACCTTCACGGTGACGCTGGGCGGCGATGCGCTCACGGGTGCCAACACCGCGAGTGTGGACATCGTGGCTTCGGGCACCGCCACTTCGGGCACCGACTACGACAACTTCGTCGCGGCGCTGGTCACGGCCGCGGGCGCGACCCCGGGGGTCGCCTTCGACGGTGTCGATACGTTGACCTTCGACAGCACCTTCAACGGCGGCACCGGCACCGGTGCCTTCGCCTTCACCGTCGATGCCATCGACGACGCCGTGATCGAGGGCTCCGAGACCCTGATCGCGACGCTCTCCAATGAAAGCGTGCTGAACGGCTCGGCGACGCTCGGCACCGCGAGCACCACCACCACCATCACCGAGGCAGACATCGCGGTGACCTTCGACATGAGCGCGACGGCGTCCATCAGTGAGGATGCGGGCGCGACGGCCACCTTCACGGTGACGCTCGGTGGCGATGCGCTGGCGGGCGCCAACACCGCGAGCGTCGACATCGTGGCTTCCGGCACCGCGACCTCGGGCAGCGACTACGACGACTTCGTCGCGGCACTCGTTGCGGCCGCGGGCGCGACCCCGGGAGTCACCTTCGACGGCGTCGATACGCTCACCTTCGATGCCGCGTTCAACGGCGGCACCGGCACCGGCGCCTTCGTCTTCACCGTCGACGCCATCGATGACGCCTTGGCCGAAGGTACCGAGACGATTATCGCCACGCTGTCCAACGAGACGGTGTCCAACGGCTCCGCGACGCTCG
The DNA here is from genome assembly GCA_041581935.1 of Gammaproteobacteria bacterium. GTDB lineage: Bacteria > Pseudomonadota > Gammaproteobacteria > HK1 > HK1 > JAABYT01. Next base: position 896 of record JBFICP010000032.1, read on the forward strand.
GCACCGCGAGCTCGACTACCAACGTCACCGAGAACGAAGCGCCGGTGGTGTCGACGAACACGGGCGTCGGTCTCAATGAAGGGGCAACCATCGGCATCAGCAATGCGGAACTCGAGGTTACCGACCCCGACACGTCCACCGACCAGCTCTCCTACAGCGTCACCGGCGGCCCATCGAACGGTTATCTGGCTCTGAACGGCGCGCCGCTGGTGCCCATTTCCAACTTCACTCAGGAGAATATCGATCTTAATGAGCTCATCTATGTCCACGATGGCTCCGAGACCACGACCGACGGATTCAACTTCACGGTCGTCGACGACGGTGGCAATACGTTGGGTCCACAAACCTTCCTGTTCTCCGTGGCTGCCGTCAATGATCAACCGGCGCTCATCAACAACACCGGCTTGGTATTGAACGAGGGGGATACCGCCGGCATCGACAATTCGATGCTGCAGGTGACCGATGCGGACAACACGCCTGCCGAGCTGACCTATACCATCACCGGTGGTCCGAGCAACGGCCAGCTGGAATTCACCACCTCGCCGACAGTCCCGCGCACGACCTTCACTCAGGCGCAGATAGACGCGGGCATCGTCGTCTATGTTCATGACGACAGCGATACGACAAGCGACAGCTTCAGCTTCGATGTCAGCGACGGCGCCGGCGGCCTAGTGGCCTCGACGGTCTTCAATATCAGCGTCAACGCCGTCGACGACACGGCGCCGTTTCCGGTCACCAACACCGGCGGCGTGGTGCTTCAGGGGGGCAGCGACCCGATTCTGAATACCGAGCTGCGGTATGACGACAGCGAAAATCCCGCGAGCGTTGCCTACACGGTCACGGGCTTGCCGGCGAACGGCCAGCTCGAGCTGACGACGTCGCCGGGCACGCCCATCGCGAGCTTCACCCAGGCCGATATCGATGCAGGGCTGCTGATATATGTTCATGATGGCACCCCCACCGCGTCGGACAGCTTCACCTTCTCCGTAGACGACGGCCAGGGCAATGTCATCGCGGGACAGCTTTTCAATATCTCGGTCTCCGTGAACAACCCGCCGGTCATCAACAACCAGACCTTCTTCGTCGACGAGAACAGCACCGCGGGCACGCCGGTCGGCACCGTGGCGGCTTCGGATCCGGATGCGGGAGACACCCTTAGTTACTCGATTGTCAGCGGCAATACCGGCGGCGCCTTCGGCATCAATGCCGCCACCGGGCAGATCGTGGTGGTCAACCCGCTGCCGCTCGACTACGAGACCAATCCCAGCATCACCTTGGTGGTCCAGGTCACCGATTCCGGGGTGCCGACCTTGAGTGACACGGCGAACGTGACGATACAACTTAATGACCTACCCGAGGTCGTGGCCCCGCCGCCGCCGCCGCCGCCACCGCCTCCGCCTCCGCCGCCGCCACCGGACCCCGATCCGGATCCCGATCCGGACCCGGCACCCGATCCGGGTCCCGGCGGTGGCGGCACCATCGGCGGATCCGGCGATGGCGGCGGCGGAGGCGGAGGCGGCGGCACGACTGCCCCGGCGCCGGTCTCGGGACAGGAAGGCGACGCGCAGCCGACCCTGCCGCAGGACGAGCCGAAGGTCGAGACGCCCGACGAGCCGGTGCGCGAGACGGGCGCGACATCGGTGCGTTCCGTCGGCGCCCTGGGCAGCGAGTCGAACGCGGCCAGTCGCGCACACTTGAACAGCCTGGTTGCCGCCGCCGACCAGGCGAACGAAGCGCCGTTGACCGAGGTCGAGATCGCGGTGGCGGCCATGGTCGACGAAGAGAAAGGGTTCAAAGAAGAGCTGGACAAAGTTCAAGATGAAATCAGCGAGCTTGCTCAAATCGAAGCGACGGTGGTCGGGTCGAGCGCGGTTGTTACCACCGGGCTGTCCGTCGGCTACGTGGTTTGGCTTGCCCGAGGCGGTATGCTGCTCGCGAGCCTGCTCTCATCGATGCCCGCGTGGCGCGCCATCGACCCGCTGCCGGTGCTCGCGAGCTTCCGCGACGACGACGACGACCGAGAGGATGACGAGTCGCTCGACGCTCTGGTCAGAAAGGGCGGCGCGAGCAAGCGGACAACCCCGACCGCGAAGAACACCGAGCCCGAAGTCGCCGCCGCCGAGCCGGACATGCCGCTCGACGACGGCGCCACCACCTGATTCGGCATGCCGCGACGTCGGCCAGCTCCACCGTTGCTCCACAGGCGCTGAGAAAACCTACCGTAGCCACGCCGACAGGTTCGTCTGATACGGACAATCCAAACGATGCCGAAATTCAAAATTCCTAAACTGAAGCTCAATGCGAAAACGCATATTGCGATGGGCCTCGCTTTTCTGGTGGTGACCCTGCTGCTGGCGGCCGTCTCCATTCAGTTGGTGCCCGATCGTATCGGCGCCATTCGTGAAAGTCGCGCCCGGATCGCAGAGACGGTTGCCATCAATAGCTCCGCCTTCATCGTGAAGAACGAGTTCAAGGTCTTGAAGCTCATCCTTGGGATGGTGGTCAAGCGCGACGAAAACATCTTGTCGGCGGCGGTTCGACACAACAGCGGCAAAGCCATAGTGACCATCGGGGATCACGATTGGTCCGAAGATGGTAGCGAACACTCGACCGACACGCATCTCAAAGTCCCGATCTGGTCCGGGAAAGAGAAATGGGGTCAGATGGAGTTGCGTTTCACGCCACTGACGGCATCCGGTTGGCTGGCATTCGTCGATCACCCGCTGACCAAGCTGGTGCTTTTCATGGCGCTGACTTCCTTCGTTCTTTTCTGGCTTTATCTGCGCCGAATGCTCAAGCACCTGGATCCATCGCAGGCCGTTCCGCCGCACGTGCGTGCGGCGCTCGATACGCTCGCAGAAGGCCTCATGGTTCTCGATCTTAAAGAGAACATCGTTCTCGCCAATCAAGCTTTCGCGTCGATCGTCGGACGCAGCACCGATGAGCTCGCAACCGGCCATACGAGCGAGTTCGATTGGCTCGGACCGGAAGGCGAGCCGCTCGAAGCGTCGGACTATCCATGGACAAAGGCGCTCTCCGAAGGCTTGACCCAGCGTGACCATATCATTCACTTGCTTGACAAAGATTCGAAGCTACGCACTTTCAAGGTCAATGCCTCGCCGGTGCTCGGCAGCGGCGACAAACCCGGCGGCGCACTGGTGAGTCTCGATGACGTGAGCGAGCTGCAGGAAGCGAGGCAAGCCGCCGAGGCGGCAAATCAGTCGAAGAGCGACTTCCTCGCCAACATGAGCCACGAGATCCGAACGCCCATGAACGCGATTCTCGGCTTTACCGACGTCCTGCGCCGCGGTTATGCCAAGACGATGGAGGAACGCCGAAAGCACTTGAACACCATTCACACGAGCGGCAGACACCTGCTGCAGCTGATCAACGACGTGCTCGATCTGTCGAAGGTCGAAGCTGGACGCATGGAGATCGAGCGCCTCGAGCTCTCGCCGCACGTGCTGGCCGGTGAAGTCGTCAAAACGCTGCTCGTGAAAGCAGAAGAAAAGAGCATCTACCTTAAGATGGAAGTCGATGGTCCGATTCCCGAAAAGGTGCTCGGCGATCCCACCCGATTACGGCAAATCATCACCAATCTCGTCTCGAATGCCGTCAAGTTCACCGACGAGGGCGGCGTGAAAGTGGTGCTGCACATGACGTCGGACGGGGACGCGCCGCGCTTTGCTATCGACGTCGTCGACAACGGCATTGGCATCGCCTCGGACAAGGTCGAAGCGATCTTCGATCCGTTCACCCAGGCGGACAGCTCGACGACGCGAAAATTCGGCGGCACGGGGCTCGGGCTCGCCATCAGCCGGGATTTCGCCCGCATGATGGGCGGCGACATCGTCGCCACCAGCGAGCTCGGCAAGGGCAGCGTCTTCCACGCGACGCTCGATCCGGGTCCGCTCGAGGGCGTGAACTTCCTGCAACCCGAGGAGGCCCTCGCCGCCAGCGAGGAGGCGGCCGACTCGGGGCATGTCGCCTGGCGGTTCAATGCCGGCCGCGTGCTGGTGGTGGACGATGGCGACGAGAACCGCGAGCTCGTGACCCTGGTGCTCGAGGAGGCCGGGCTCCAGGTCGACGGCGCCGAGAACGGCAAGGTGGGCTTCGACAAGGGCCGCGAGGGCGATTACGACGTCATCCTCATGGATATCCAGATGCCCGTGATGGACGGCTACCAGGCCACCACGGCGCTGCGCGAGGCCGGCGTGCAGACGCCCATCTTTGCCCTCACCGCCAACGCCATGAAGGGCTTCGAGGAGAAATGCCTGGCGGTCGGCTGCACGGGCTATCTCACCAAGCCGGTGGACATCGACCTGCTGCTCGACACCCTTGGCGAGCTGCTCGGCGGCGAGCGCAGGATGGTCGAAGCCGCCGAGGTGGCGGCCACCGATGACTGGGACGACGACAACGGCGTCGGGGCCGCGAGCGAATTCGATGCCATGGTGGGCCCGCCCATCGTTTCGCGCCTGGCGGGCGGAGGTCCACGCATCCAGTCCACCATCGCGAAATTCATCATGCGCCTGGACGATCAGTTGGACGCGATGGAGAAGTGCTGGGACAACCGCGACTTCACCGAGCTCGCGGCGCTCGCCCATTGGCTGAAGGGCTCCGGTGGCACCGTCGGCTTCGACGACTTCACCGAGCCCGCCAGAAACCTCGAGACGCTGGCCAAGGCGGGCAGCGAGGACGGCGTCGCGGTGACGCTCCAGGAGCTCAGGGAGCTGTCGCGGCGCCTGGTAGTGCCCGGCGGTGACATGCCGAGCGCCGCGACCGGCGGCGCGCCGGCAGCGGCACCGCCACCAAGAGCGAAAGTCCGCGGCGATGCCGGTGAAGGAGGACCGGTCGTGTCGCGCCTTGCCGGCGGCGGGCCGCGAATCCGCGCGACCATCGCCAAGTTCGCCGGCCGTCTCGACGAGAAGCTCGAGGAGATGGAGAACGCCTGGCAGGCGCGCGACTTCATCGAGCTCGCCGCCCTCGCCCACTGGCTCAAGGGCTCCGGCGGAACCGTCGGATTCGATGCCTTCACCGAGCCGGCGAAGCACCTCGAGGATCTCGCCAAAGCAAAAAGCGAGGACGGTGTCGAAGACGCGATCGCGACGCTGCGCGGAATCTCGAGGCGGTTGGTGGTGCCCGATGATTCGGAGCTCGCGGCGAGCGCCTGATCGCAACGCGCCGAATGGCTATCACGCACGAGGAACCGAAGCCCATGTCGAACCAAGAAAATCTGGCGCAAAAAGTCGAGCCGCAGGCGAAGCCGGCAGCGGACAAAAGGCGCAGCGACAAGGTGCTCCGTCACGAGCCTGTAAACGACATCAACGAAGTTTCGATCTCCTCCAAGCAATCCACCATCATGATGGTGGACGACGAGCCGATTATTCTCGAAACGCTGCAGATGTTTCTCGAGGATGCCGGGTACGACAATTTCATTACCACAACGGAACCAAAACGTGCGCTCAATATGGTGGTTCTGAAAAAACCCGACGTCGTGCTGCTCGACGTGATGATGCCCGGAATTTCCGGTCTCGACATTCTCGGCCAGATGCGCTCTAAGGACGCGCTCAAGCACATTCCCACGATCATTCTGACATCGGCGACCGATCCGGAGACCAAGCTCAAGGCGCTCGAGCTCGGCGCGACCGACTTTCTCGCCAAACCCGTCGATCCGAGCGAGCTGGCTCTGCGCTTACGCAACACGCTAGCGGCCAAGGCTTACCAGGACCGCCTGCTCTACTATGACGGCCTTACCGGGCTCCCCAATCGTCGTCTATTCACAAGGCGCCTCAACGAAGCACTGGTGCGTGCAAAGCATGATTCAAAGACATGTGCAATCTTGCATATCGACCTCGACCGCTTCAAACAGATAAACGACACCTTGGGACAGAACTTCGGCGATACACTTCTGAAAGCCGTGGCAACACGTCTCGTCGACTCCGTGCGGCATAGTGACCTGGTAGGCCGCCCGACCAGCGAAGAAGAAGAAACGGAGCTTTCGCGCTTCGGCGGCGATGAGTTCACACTGTTCATACCGAACGTCGATCGACTTGAAATTGCCACAATGGTGGCCCGCCGCATTCTGAAGGCCATGGAGGAGCCGTTCCGAGTGAATGCGCGCGAGCTCTTTATCACGGCCAGCATCGGCATTGCGATCTGCCCAACCGACGGAGACAGCGTCGATACCCTTCTGAAGCACGCCGCGGTTGCCGTCTCACACGCCAAAGAACGCGGGCGAAACACATACCAGTACTACGCGAAGGACCTGAACACGCGCTCGGTCGAACGTCTGACCCTTGAGAACCACCTACGCAAGGCTCTCGACAACCGTGAACTGTTCCTTGCTTTCCAGGCGAAGACCGAGGTCAGGACGGGCCGCGTGATCGGAGCCGAGGCGCTGTTGCGCTGGAAACATCCAAAGCTCGGCCTGATACCGCCCGACGAGTTCATACCGCTGGCGGAGGAGATGGACCTGATCATACCGTTTGGAGAATGGGCGATATACGCCGTGTGCACGCTCAACAAGCGCTGGCAGTCACAAATCGATCCCATGCGCATCTCGGTCAACGTTTCCAGCCGACAGTTCCAAAAAAGCGACCGACTGATGCTGACTGTTCGAAATGCTCTCGAGACCACCGGTCTGAAAGGGAAGTACCTCGGTTTGGAGCTCACCGAGAGCATGCTCATGGAGAATCCTCAGGAGATCGCCCGCACCCTGAAAACCATCAAGGATATGGGTGTGAAGATTTCCATTGACGACTTCGGCACCGGCTATTCGTCGTTCAGCAACTTGAGACGCTATCCCCTCGACGAACTCAAAATCGACCGATCCTTTCTGAAGGATGTGCCGAAGAATACCGACGATGCGGCGATCGTCGGTGCCATGATCGCGATGGCTCACGGCCTCGGGCTGGGCGTCGTTGCCGAAGGGATCGAACGCGAGCAGCAACTCGATTTCCTGCGGGATCGCGACTGTGACGAGTACCAGGGCTTTCTCGCGAGCAAGCCTCTGATTGCCTCGGAATTCGTCGCCCTGGTTCAGAAAACCAACAAGCGTCTCGCGGACTAGCTTTCGACGTACTCCGATACTTCGATCAGGTTTCCGTCGGGATCTCTGAAATAGACGGACCGAATCGGGCCGGTAGCGCCCGTTTTCGCGACCGGGCCTTCAATTATCTTCACTCCGCATTCGTCGAGTTGGCGAATGACGTTGTCTAGAGATACCGCGCTGATCAGGCACAAATCACCGGAACCCGCCGTTGCGCGGGCCGCGCGCGGCTCGAACTCTTTGCCGAGCTCGTGGAGATTGATCTTTTGTGTTCCGAAACCAAGGGCCGTGCGTCCCTCGCCAAATCGCGTGACCCGCATTCCGAGCACGCGTGAATAGAACTCGCAGGTCGCGTCGATACTCGCCACCGTCAAAACCAGATGATCGAGCCTGTCGATCCGGATTTTCATGACCGCATCCCGGCGTTCAATGTATACCGAAGAATGCTATGACAGCGAGTATTACCAGCAATCCGGCAATACCGAGGAGCAGGTGAGAGATATCGCGATGGGTGGTTCTGAGTTCGATGCCGAACCACGTGCAGACGATAATCAGGCCCACGAGGATATAGATGACGCGCATCGAGCAATGATTTCAGAATCGTCCTTTTTTTGAAGCGCCCCACCGGGCGAGGTGGGCGCAATAGGCACTTCAACCGGCGCGATCGTCCTCGAGAATCTCCAGAAGTTGCGGCGGCGAAACGTAACCAGGCACGAGCTCGCCGCTCTCGAGTATCAAGCTGGGCGTACCGCGCACACCGACGGAGCGCCCCAAGGCGAACTGGGCCTGCACGGGATTGTCGCAAATTTTCTTCGGTATCTCGACGCCGTCTTTGGCCTTGCTCATCGCCGTCTGCTGGTCTTCCGAGCACCAAGCAGAAACGTATTTGTCGTAGGAGGAAGACGGTATCCCGGCGCGCGGGAAAGCCAGGTAACGAATGCGCACCCCCAGGCGGTTGTAATCCGCCATTTGGCGATGTAGTCGCACGCAATATGGGCAATCGATGTCGGTAAACACATCGACGGTATATTTCGCGTCGTCCGGACCGAACACGATCGTGTCCCTCTCGCTGACCTTGGCCATGCGGTCTCGCCGATGCTCTCGCTGACGCTCGCGGGTGTGGTTGGTGCGCGAGTCGATTTCGACCAGATCACCCTGGAGCAAGAACCGTCCGTCGGCGGACACATAGACAACGGTCGGTCCGTATGAGACTTCGTACATTCCAGCAAGGACCGACGCTTCGATTCGGTCCGGTGGAATTCCCGGGACGATTTTTTCCAGCGCGGCAAGTACCGGTGCCGGTGGATCATCGGCGACGGCCGGCCGCCACAGCGTCGTCAAGACAGCCAGCGCGGCCATTGTCATTACACCCGTTCGCCACATGGGACGGACTCCTTTATTTACTGGTCGGAGCATAAGCGCTGAGACCGCCGACGTCACGCACGAGTTCCATCGGCATTCGAATTCTGTGACCGGGTCCCGCCTTGCCGGTCCCAGGGGCGCTACGTATAGTCCGAGCAGGGCGGCCCGAGGGCGATTGATGCTGAAACCGAGTCGACACATCCCAGGAGGCGAATGGAAGCTTACCCTGGATTACGTGCTGGCGGAACTCGCGCGCGACGGACTGATCACCGAGGCTCAGATTGGTGAGCTGAACATCGGTCGCGGTCGCGAGACGGATTATTCAGAGCATCCGCTCGTGCGAGTGGCCGAACAGCGATGGCACATCGCACGATCTCCCGGCACCCCCCTGACGCTTGAACGCTTGACGCAGTGGCTCGGCGACAAGGCGCAACTGCCCTATCTTCGAATTGACCCGCTCAAAATAGACGTCGCAGCGGTCACGGCTGTGATCAAGCAGGCCTATGCAACGCGCTTCAAAATTCTACCGGTGGCGGTATCGGGCGATCGAGTGACCGTCGCCACCGCCGAGCCCTGGGTGCGCGAATGGGAGCGGGAGCTTTCGGGGCTTTTGAAGCTGCGATTCGATCGCGTCATCGCCAACCCGCTGGACCTGGAGCGTTACCTGGCCGAGTTTTATGCCGTCAGTCGATCCATTGCCGGCGCCTCCAGCGACCGAAGCAAGGCCCCGATCAGCACAGTCGGAAATCTGGAGCAGCTGGTCGAGCTCGGTAAGGCTGGCGAGCTCGACGCCAACGACCAACACATCGTGCGTATTGTCGACTGGTTGCTGCAGTACGCATTTGATCAACGCGCGAGCGACATTCATCTGGAGCCTCGCCGTGACAACGGTAACATCCGCTTTCGAATCGACGGCGTGCTGCATTTGGTGCATCAGATTCCAACTCCGGTTCTGAACGCCGCCATCAGCCGCTTAAAGGCCATCGGCCGACTCGACATCATCGAGAAGCGACGCCCCCAGGACGGACGCATAAAGACCCGCTCGCAGGAGCAGAAAGAGGTCGAGCTGCGACTATCGACCATGCCGACCACGTTCGGCGAGAAACTCGTCATGCGCATTTTCGATCCCGAGGTGCTGGTCCGGTCACTCGCCGATCTCGGCTTTTCCCCGCGAGAGGAGGCGCAGTGGCAGGGCATGGTGACACAACCCTACGGCATGGTCGTGGTGACAGGACCCACGGGTTCGGGAAAGACAACCACGCTCTACTCCGCGCTCAAGCGTCTGTCGAGACCGGAAGTCAATATCTGCACCATCGAAGACCCCATCGAACTGGTCGACCCGGATTTGAATCAGATGTATGTGCAGCATCAGATCGGGCTCGATTTCGCCACCGGGGTGCGAACCCTGCTCAGGCAGGATCCCGACATCATAATGGTCGGCGAGATCCGCGACGAAGAGACCGCCGATACCGCCGTGCAGGCGGCACTCACGGGTCACCTGGTGCTCTCCACCGTTCACACCAACGACGCACCGTCGACGGTGACGCGTTTTCTGGAGCTGGGCGTGCCGCCCTACCTGCTCAAGGTGGCGCTCATCGGGGTCGTCGCCCAACGGCTGGTGCGCACGCTGTGCCGTCACTGCAAGAAGCCGGATGAGATATCGGAAGACGAGTGGAAGTCGTTGGTCGCGCCCATGCGTCCCCGCCGTCCGTCGCGCGTCTACGCTCCCGTCGGGTGCGATGAATGCCGCAACACCGGATATCGCGGGCGCATCGGCATCTACGAAATAATGCGCATGACCGACGATCTTCGCCGCATCATCACCACCGACATCGACAGCCGCCTGATGCGCGACGCGGCGCTCGCGGGCGGCATGCTGCCGCTACGCGTAAGCGGCGCCCAAAAAGTCGCCGCCGGACTCACTACCGCCGCGGAAGTATTCGCTGCCGTGCAGGATGAAGACGCCGGCTGAATGACACAACCCGTCTCCAGCGGTGTCTTCAGCCGCGTGGATGATGCGCGGCATGCAATTGCTTCAACCGTTCCTTTGCCACGTGCGTGTAAATTTGCGTGGTCGAGATATCACTGTGTCCGAGCAGCAGCTGCACGACACGCAGGTCTGCACCGTGGTTCAAAAGGTGAGTGGCGAAAGCGTGTCGCAGGCTGTGCGGTGAGATGGGCTTGGCGATGCCCGCAATCGTCGTGTAGCGCTTGATGGCGTACCAGAAGGCTTGACGGCTGATGGCACCGCCCCGCGGCCCCGGAAACAGTGCATCCGCGCTGCCACTGGCGCAGAGCTTTGGGCGGCACTCACGCAGATAGCGTTCAATCCAGTCGAGAGCGGACTCACCGAGCGGCACGAGCCGTTCCTTATTACCTTTTCCGATGACACGCACGACGCCCTGCTCGAGATTGACCTGACCGAGCTTGAGATTGACGAGCTCCGAGACCCGCAGGCCCGTCGCGTAGAGCAATTCGAGCATGGTGCGATCGCGCAGCCCCGCGCGCACGGCGAGATCCGGCGCCTCCAGAAGCGCCTCCACTTCGGATTCACTCAATGCGTGGGGAAGTGCACGACCGAGACGCGGCGCCTCGATGCGCGCGCACGGATCTTCGACGATGCGCGCGTGACGCATCAGGTATTGGTAGAAGCGCCGCAGACTGGACAATCGGCGCGCGATGCTGCGCGGCGGCGAGTCGGCGAGACCGGCGAGGTACTCCAGGACATCGGCACGGGTGGCCGTCGACAGGCCGCGATCCCGTTCGGCCAGCCAGGCGGAGAAGCGACGCAGATCGGCGCGGTAGGCCGACAGCGTATTCACCGCGAGGCCGCGCTCCATCCACGCCGCGTCGAGGTACGACTCGACGAGCGCCTCGTCGCCCTCGAGCGAGGTCGCGCTACTCATTGCCGGGTGCGCTCGTGCTCGAGCAACCATCGCTTGATGGCGAGCGCGGTGCCGTCGCGTTCGCCCATGAAGCCGCCGACGCCGTTGGCGGCGGTGACGCGGTGACAGGGCACGACGATGGGGATCGGGTTGCGACGGCAGGCGCCACCCACGGCGCGCGCCGAGCTGGCGAGCTCACGCGCGAGCTCGCCGTAGCTTCGCGTGCTCCCCGACGGAATGTTGCGCAGCGACTGCCACACGCGGCGCTGAAACGCCGTGCCGCGAATCGCCAGGGGAAGGTCGAATCGCCAGGCCGGGTCCTCGAAGTAGCGAAACAACTGATCGAGAACCGCTCGCGCATCGGCGTCCGGCGCGCGATCAACGGGCTCCTGCTTGTCCATGAAATCGATGCCCGACAGCCGACCGCCGCTGATTCGAATGCCCAGGATTCCGACCGGCGCCGGAACGATGGCGGCGTAGACGCTGCTGATGGTCACACTCTTCGCCTCCGAGTTGCAGCTCAATATCGACGCAACACGTGCTCCACGAATAATCGCTCGTCGGGCTGCCGGCTGTCGGCGAGCGCGCTTTGCAGCACGCCGACCGCGTCCGCGTCGAGCCCCGCCCGCGCGAGCGCCCGGGCCGCCTGCACGCTGGCGGCTCTTGACCAGTCATCGGCGACTCCGCCGTCGGGTACCGCCGCCGACTCGATATAAAGGCGCGCCGCGCGCTCGTGCCGGCCGGCGTGCGTTTCCGACTCGGCCGCCAGCAGCAGCAGCTCGCGTCGTTCCCAGGCCTCGTGCGCAAGCACGAGCGCGCGCGACAGCAGAGCCGCCGCATGCACGTGCTGGTTCGCCGATTGCAGTGCCAATGCCACCCGCACCAGCGCATCGACCGCGAGCGAGGGCGCGCTTTGCCCGATGTCGAGGTCGTCACCGAACAGCGACAGCGCCTCGTCGATGCGACCGGTACCGATCAACGCCACCGCCACCGGGGCGCGCCAGCGAACCGGCAGCGCCCGACGGGTCTCGACATCAAGCCCGGTGAGCAGTGCTGCCCGCACGCCGATCCGCGACTCGGCGAGCGCGTAGGCAATGAGCGGTGCACGAAGCTCGGTGGGAATCGCGTCTATGTCCGGATAGCGCCGCGAGTCCAGATACAGCGCACCGAGTATGCGCAGGCCACGGGCCTGCCCGTCGAGGGCCGACACGAGTCCTGCCCGCGCCGCGCCGCCAATGCGTGCATCCCGATCCTGGCCCGCGAGGTAAGCGTAGAGTGAACGCGACCCGACATCACTCACGTCTCCGGATTGCCCGGCCAAAGCCAGCCAGGATTCGAACCGCCCCACCAGCAGCCTTGCCTCATTGGCGAGCGCAGCCGCATGGGATTCGTAAGCCGCCCAGAGCGCGTCGGCATCGACCCTGACGAGCCGATTGCGGGCCTCGACGGGCGCATTCAACGATACCGCCTGCTCCATGGCGGTGACCCGGACATCGTGGTCCCGATAGCGTGCGGCGGCCACCGCAAGCGCCGCCCACAGCTGCGCCCGCTCGGCCGGCACCAGGCGCCCTTCTCCGAGAAGTGGTCCCATGTCGGCCAACAGTTCGACCGGATCCACGTCGGGATCGCGGGCGTCGAGCAGCAGGCGCAGATAAAGCACCTCGGTGTTTTCCACGCCCGCGAGCAGTTCGCGCGCCTCGTCGTTCGCTCCGGCGCGGATCAGCGCCTTGGCATGGGACAGGCGCCAGCCATCGGGCTCGCCGCCGTAGTCCAGTCGGTAACGCACGACGGCGGTTTCGGCATCGGCGAGCTGCCCGGCGAGCAGATAGCTTTCCGCGAGCATGCCGCGCCAGCGGCTCAGACGCTCGCTGCGCTCATGCACCATGGCCGTGTCCTGGGCGGTGCTCCAGACGAGCCCGGCGACCACCGCGCCGGCGGCCCTTGCATCCCCGATGGCCAGATACGCCCGCGCCAAGGCTTCGCGGGCTTCAATCCAGAAATCGTCGGGTAGCGACGGCGGGTGAGCGCCGACGCGATCGATGACACTCGACCAGGCGCGGCGCGATTCGAGAATGGCCAGACGGCGACGCTCGAATCGTTGCCAGCGCACGGGACTCGCGGACACGCTCGGTTGCACGCCATCGATGACACGCAGCGCCAGCGTGAGGGCGCCGACATCGACCAATCGGTCGATGTCCTCGACACGGCTTTCGACGGCCGCGGCGCCGCCCGCTGGAGCAACCGCGATCAGCAGCAGAATGACGGCGGAAAAGTAGACGAAAAGGAAATCGAATCGGTTTTTTGCACTCACGAGCACACGTATCGAGCAGAGTGAGCCAAAACTAAGCCTATCCCCTTTCTCGGTCGGACAACGCGGGGAGAGAATGAGCCTATCCCCGTTAGCGCCCTTCCCCGCTTCTAGATCTTCTCCTTGATGCGCGCCGCATTGCCACGCAGATCCCGAAGATAGTAGAGCTTGGCGCGACGCACGTCACCGCGGCGCTTGACCTCGATGTCGTGTATCTGCTGGCTGTAGGTCTGGAATACGCGCTCGACGCCTTCGCCGTGAGACATCTTGCGAACCGTAAAAGAGGAATTCAGACCGCGGTTACGCTTCGCGATCACCACCCCTTCAAAAGCCTGAAGACGCTCGCGGGTACCCTCCTTCACCTTCACTCTGACGACGACCGTGTCGCCGGCACCGAATTTCGGAACCTCGCGGCCCATCTGCTCGGCTTCTATCTGACTGATGATGTTACTCATGACTGTTTACCCCTCGGGCCCCGGCACGTGCCGGCCTCAGTTCAATGTCTCCCGCTGCTCGTCGATGAATTCCTCGAGCAGCGAGCGTTGTTCCTCATCGAGCTCGATCGCGTCGAGCATGTCCGGCCGCCGTTGCCAGGTGCGTCCGAGCGACTGCTTCAGGCGCCAGCGACGTATGGCCGCGTGATCACCGCCGAGCAGCACCGCCGGCACTGCGAGCCCGTCGACCACCTCCGGCCGCGTGTAGTGTGGACAGTCGAGCAGTCCATTGGCAAACGAATCGCCGCGCGCCGACTCCTCGTGACCGAGGGCACCGGGGAGCAGACGTGTCATGGCCTCCACCAGTGCCATCGCCGCCACCTCGCCGCCGCTCAGCACGAAATCGCCCACCGAAAGCTCCTCATCCACCTCACGCGCGAGCAGCCTTTCGTCGACACCCTCGTAGCGCCCGCAGACCAGAATCACCCGCTCGCGCGCAGCCAGGGCGGCGATGGCGGCCTGGTCCACCCGCCGACCCTGAGGCGACAGGTATACCGTATACGTATCGTCGCCGAGCCGCGCCCGGGCGGCATGAATGGCGTCGCGCAGCGGCTCGACCATCATCACCATACCCGGCCCGCCGCCGTAGGGCCGATCGTCCACGCTTCGATGGCGGTCGGTGGCGAACTCGCGCGGATTGACGCAATCCAAGGCGAGAATACCCCGCACCATGGCCCGCGATGTGATCCCCCAGCGCTCGATGGCCTCGAACATCTCGGGAAACAGCGTCACCACCGCCACCTGCATGCTTGTTCCTCACGGTAGCCCGTGCTGCGGGCGCATCAAAAGTCCGGATCCCAGTCCACCTCGATGCGCTGGGCCTCGGTGTCCACCGTGAGCACCACCTGCTCCAGGATGAACGGAATCAGCCGTTCGCGTTCACCGCTCACCACCAGCACATCGTTGGCACCGGTCGACATGAGCCCGGTCACACGACCGAGCGATTCGCCGTGGCGCGTGACGACGCCGAGACCAATCAGGTCATTCCAGTAATACTCGCCATCGGCCAGCAGCGGCAACTGGTTGCGGGCGACGGCAATGTCGGCGCCGATGAGCGCGCGTGCCTGATCGCGATCGTCGACCGCCGCGAGCTTGGCCACCAGCCCCGAGCCGTGCCGCCTGCCCGCCTGCAGCGCGTGACTGCTCCAGCCGCACGCGGTCTTCAGCTGCCAGGGCGAGTAGCCGAGCAGCTGCTCCGCGGGCTCGCAGTCCGAGCGCACTCGCAGCCAGCCGCGCACGCCGTAGGCGCCGCTCACCCGCCCCATGGTCACGTGCTCTGACAAATTCGCTGTCCGGACTGGTCGATGCACGCCGGCGGTCGCGCGCCGCCCGGGGGAACCCGGAATCTAGGCGCCGGCGGCGGCCTCCTGATTCAGGAGCTTGACGACGGCGCTGCTCGCCCTGGCGCCCTGGGATGTCCAGTACGCGACCCGGTCGCGGTCGATGCGCAGCTTTTCCTCCCGATCGGTGGCGATCGGGTTGTAGAAGCCGAGCCGCTCGATGAAGCGACCGTCGCGGCTTGCGCGGCTATCGGTTACGACCACGTGGTAAAAAGGGCGCTTCTTGGCGCCCGCCCGGGCAAGTCGAATGCTGACCATGTGTTCTCGGCTGTCCTTTGAGCGGCATCGCGATGCCGATGACGTCAACCATCGCCCCCGAGTCTGCGGCCATCAGCGGGCACCGCGGGTCCTGGGGGCCGGTAAAAACGCGTCATTCTACGCCTTCCTCGGCGCCGATGTAAATTCGCCCGGGCGGCCTCAGCCAGGCATTCCCGGCGGCCTTCCACCCTTCATGCCCTGCATGAGACGCGCCAGTCCGCCCTTTTTCTTCATGCGCTTCATCATCTTCTGCATCTGCGTGAACTGCTTGAGCAGCCGGTTCACGTCTTGGACCCGGTTGCCGGAGCCGGCCGCGATGCGCCGTTTCCTGGAACCCTTGATGATGGCCGGGTGGCGCCGCTCCTGGCGGGTCATGGAGCCGATGATGGCGTGCATGCGCTTGAGTTCGCGGTCGCCGGTGCCGGCGTCGGCGCCCGGCGGCAGCGCCGCGCCCCCGGGGAGCTTGTCGAGCAACGCCGCCATGCCGCCCATCTCGCGCATCTGATCGAGTTGCTCGGCGAAGTCTTCGAGATCGAAGCCCTTGCCCTTGCTGATCTTCTTGACAAGCTTTTCAGCCTTGTCCCGGTCGACTTTCTGCTCGGCCTCCTCGATAAGGCTCAAGACATCACCCATGCCGAGAATGCGCGAGGCCATGCGCTCGGGGTGAAAGGCCTGCAAGGCGTCGGTTTTCTCACCCACGCCGATGAACTTGAGCGGCTTGCCGGTAACCTGGCGCACGGAAAGCGCGGCACCGCCGCGGGCATCGCCGTCGGCCTTGGTGAGAATGATGCCGGAGAGCGGCAGCGCCTCGTCGAAGGCCTTTGCGACGGTGGCGGCATCCTGGCCGCTCATGCTGTCGACCACGAACAGCGTCTCCACCGGCGAGGCCGCGGCATGCACCCGGCGCACCTCGGCCATCATCTCCGAGTCGACATGCAGGCGCCCGGCGGTATCGAGAATCACCACGTCGTAGAACTGACGACGCGCCTCGGCGATGGCGGCCACGGCGATGGCGGCCGGGTCCTGAGACGCATCGGAGGGAAAGAATATCGCACCAACGTCCCGGGCCAGTGTCTCGAGCTGCTTGATGGCCGCTGGCCGATGCACGTCGCAGCTTGCCACCAGCACCGCCTTGGTGCCATTTTCCATGAGCCAACGCGCGAGCTTGGCCACCGTGGTGGTCTTGCCCGCGCCCTGAAGCCCCGCCACCAACAGCACCGCCGGTGGCGCCACACGCAGATTGAGGGCCTCGTTGGCGGCTCCCATGAGCGTGGTGAGCTCGTCGCGCACGATGCGGATGACTTCCTGACCCGGCGAAAGGCTGGTGAGAACGTCCTGGCCCACGGCGCGCGCGCGCACCCGCTCGATGAAGTCGCGAACAACCGGCAGCGCGACGTCGGCTTCGAGAAGCGCCATGCGCACTTCGCGAAGCGCATCGGTGATATTGCTCTCGGTGAGCCGGCCGCGACCGCGCAGCTGCGACAGGGTTTTGGCGAGCCGGTCGGTCAGATTCTCGAACACCGTGGTTTTCCTCCGGGGTCAAGCGGGTGAACGCTGAATCTTAGCAATCGGCACGAGGTCTGTGGGCCCGATCGGCGCTTGCGTGCCCTACCGAGAGCATGCTTTGCCCGTCCTGCGAATGTTGGCATCATGCCGCCATGCAATCCTGGAACCTGGCTCTGACGCTTGCCAGCGTCGCTTCGTACGTCACCGCCACGGTGGTGCTGGGCCGGCGTGTGTCGAGCTGGCAGGGCACCATGGAGGGAGCGACACCGAAGCTGCCCATGATCGCGTTCCTGGCGGTCGCGCTCCACGGCATGCTGCTCTATGCCGGCGTCGTCGTCGACGGTGGCCTGCGCCTCGGCGTTTTCGACGCCGCGTCGCTCGTCGTTTGGGTAGCCGCGCTGGTGCTACTGCTCGGGGCCCTGCGCCGACCTCTGGACAATCTCGGCCTGCTGGTGCTGCCGCTCGCCGCCCTGCTGCTCGTGGCGAGCGTGATCTGGCCGGACACGCGCCCCGTGAGCAGCGAGCACAATCTGGGCACCGAGGTTCACATCCTGGTATCGATCCTGGCTTTCGCCGTGCTCACCATCGCCGCCTGCCAGTCACTGTTGCTCGCCTTCCAGGACTACCGCCTGAGGCACAAGCGACCCGGGGGCCTCATGCACATCCTGCCACCGCTGAAAATACAGGAAGAGCTGCTTTTTCAGCTCATCGGGCTCGGGTTTTTCCTGCTTACTCTGAGCCTCACCACAGGTGTCGCCTTTGTCGCCGACATGCTCGCCCAGCACCTGGCGCACAAGACCGTGCTGTCGGTGATTGCCTGGGTCATGTTCGGCGTGCTGCTGTGGGGTCGCTGGCGCCACGGCTGGCGCGGGCGCACCGCGGTGCGCCTGAGCCTCGCCGGTTTCGCCGTCCTCGGGCTCGCCTATTTCGGCAGCAAGCTGGTGCTGGAGATCATCCTCGAGCGCCATTGGTTCGCAGGTTGACACTGCGCGCGTCGAGACGCGTGCAGGCGGTGCGCGCCGCCGGGCCGAGTGCAACCAAGCCCGACCCGTACCCGACCTATCACTCTCCGGCGTCGACCCACTGACGGTAATCGGCGAGCGTGCCCTCGTCCGGCGGATACAGCCCGACGACGCTTGCACCCTCGGCGACGCGTTGCTGCACGAACCGCTCGAATCGCTCCTGCTCGATGCCCGCCTCGGCGACCTCCGCCGCCATGGATGCCGGGATCACGACCGCGCCGTCGTTGTCGCACACCATCACGTCACCCGGGCATAC
>JBFICP010000033.1:0-19346 GCA_041581935.1 Gammaproteobacteria bacterium
CACAAGCCGTGGGTGCTCGCGAAGCAGGACCAGAGCAAAGCCCAGGTGCAGGACGTGTGCAGCATGGGCCTCAATTTGTTTCGTGTGCTCATGGTGTACCTCAAGCCAATCGTGCCACGCATGGCGGAGAATGCGGAAGCGTTTCTCGATTCACGAGTTCAGCTGTGGAGTGATGTGGCTATTCCGCTGCTCAATCACGAGATTAAAGGGTTTCAGCGATTACTGTCCCGCGTGCAGACTGATGATGTAGACGCCATGTTGGAAGACGCTAAGGAAACTCTCGGTGTCTCGGAATCAGGTGTCCCCGCCGATTCCGCAATGGAGCCGATATCGAACGAGATCGATATCGAACAATTCTCAGAAATCGATTTGCGTATTGCGCGCATCACGGCGGCCGAGCCTGTGGAAGGCGCAGACAAGCTTCTAAAGCTCACCGTCGACATCGGGTTCGAGACACGCACGGTTTTTGCCGGAATCAAGGCCGCATACAAGCCCGAAGAGCTGGTGGGCAGACTGACAGTCGTCGTTGCTAATCTGAAGCATCGTAAAATGCGCTTCGGAACCTCCCAGGGCATGGTCCTCGCGGCGGGACCCGGTGGTGAAGAAATCTGGATACTCGGTGTCGATGATGGCGCCAAGCCCGGTATGCGCGTGAAATGAACCTGGTCGAACGTATCGATAGGCTTCTACCGCAAACACAGTGTGCCCGTTGCGGCTATCCGAGCTGCCGTGACTACTCACGGGCTCTGGCCGCCGGAGAAGCCGACCTGAATCGCTGTCCTCCGGGTGGAACGGTGACGATCGAGGCTCTGGCAAAGCTGCTCGTACGCAAGTCAAGGCCGCTGGACCCGCACTGCGGTGCCGAGCGGCCCTGGGTCGTGGCCCGTATCGACGAGTCCGCGTGCATCGGTTGCACGTTGTGTATTCAGGCTTGTCCGGTCGATGCGATCCTCGGGGCTGCGAAACGCATGCACACGGTCATCGAGAGCGAATGCACCGGCTGTGAGCTGTGCCTCGACCCTTGCCCCGTCGACTGCATCACGCTCTCGCCGATGAAGTTTACCGAATCCGTAAACGGCGCCGGCTGTCGGCCCGATGCCGCGACGCGGGCGGACCTCTTCGAGCATTGGATGCGCGAGCGGGCGCCATTGGCCCGCCGGCGATACGAAAATCGCCAGCTCAGGCTGCGGCGTGCACGCGAAAAGCGTGCCGCGCAGCGGCTCGAACGCGGACGCTTACCCGGCCGCGACGCCAATCGCGCAGAGAAGCAGGCGGTTATTCGGGCGGCCGTCGAACGTGCCCGTCAGCGACGCCGTGTTCGAAGCGTGATGTGAACACCTGCTGTAAGTGTGAACAAAGACAAGCGCAGAGCCATTTTTGAACGGCTGCGCGCCGCCACGCCGGCGCCGACCACCGAGCTTTCCTATGAGACGTCGTTTCAGCTGCTCATAGCCGTTATTCTGTCCGCCCAGGCCACCGATGTGAGTGTCAACAAGGCGACCGCCGAGCTTTTCAAGCATGCGAGCTCGCCGCAGGCCGTTCACGCTCTCGGCGAGCGGGGACTAAAGCCCTATATCAAGAGCATCGGACTGTTCAATACCAAGGCGCGTAACATCATAAAGACGTGCGCGGTGCTATTGGACAAGCACGGCGGGCAGGTGCCTGCCGACAGACGTTCCCTCGAGGCGCTCCCGGGTGTCGGTAGAAAGACCGCAAACGTGATCCTGAACACGGCCTTCGGTCAGCCAACGATTGCCGTCGACACACACATATTCCGCGTAGCCAACCGGACGCGCCTTGCGCCCGGGAAAACGGTGCGTCAGGTGGAGGATAGACTCGATCGCGTTGTCGAAGCCGAATTCAAGAAAGATGCCCATCACTGGCTCATACTGCACGGGCGTTATATCTGCACCGCGCGTAACCCCAAGTGCGGCGCGTGCGTCATAAGGGATTTGTGCGAGTATCGGCATAAGAGCCCGGCCTGATTCGGCAGTATTGATCATGCTCTTCGGCCAGCAACGCGAGCAGATTCGAAGGGTTTTCGTCGACGCGTGGCGCAAGCACTGTGACGGTGTGCCTTTGGAGCCGCTCGAAAGGTCGATCGCCGAAATTGTCGATGCACATCCTGAGTATCAGGCGGCAATGATGGAATCCGATGTGCTCGAGCGTGACTTCTCCGTCGACGATGGTGAGACTAATCCATTCCTTCACATGGGTATGCACATCACTATCGTCGAGCAGATCACCTGCGATCGACCGCCTGGCATTCGAGATATTTACAATCGACTTCTTAGCCGTTATCCGGATTCCCATGAGCTCGAGCATGCAATGATGCAATGTCTGGCCGAGACGCTCTGGTCGAGCCGGAGCCGTGGTGAGCCGCCGGACGAGCAGAAATATCTTCGCTGCGTGCGCCGGCTCAATCAACGGGTGCTATAGTCATGCAAACTCTATCCGGTGTGGTGTGAAGGGAACGCGACGGGTGTTTCAGGAGTACCTCAATCGTCACTGGGTGAGAGTTCTCGTAAGCCTCGTCATACTCTCGTTCTTTCTCGTCCATGCGTTGAAGTGGCGCGAGTGGGATCTCATCAATCGTTTCGAAAGCATTGCATACGATCTTCGCTTGGTCCTGACGATGCCCGAAACGCTCGACGATCGCATCGTGATTGTGGAGATCGACGAGGCGAGCCTCGCTGCAGAGGGGCGGTGGCCGTGGTCGAGAGACCGGGTAGCTCGCCTGGTGGACCGGTTGTTCGATCACTACGGTGTAAGCCTTGCGGCCTTTGACGTCGTTTTCGCAGAGCCAGAGGAGACCAGCGCGCTCGCGTTGCTCGATGAGCTCCAGAGCAACCGGTCTGTCGACGGCACGGCGCTCGCGGGTCAGCTCGATAAGCTCCGATCGCGTTACGATCACGACGCTAACCTGGTGAAGGCGCTCGATGGGCGCAACATTATTCTCGGCATATTTTTCTTAACGGATGACGATTCGGCCGGTAGTCGGAGCGCCGGGGTGTTGCCGACGCCAGTCTTTCGAAAAGGCAGCTTTACGGGGCGCAGCATACCTTTCGTGAGCGCAAGCGGCTTTGCAGCGAATCTCGCCGATCTGCAGTCCAGAGCATTCGCAACTGGACATCTGATGGCATCGCCGGACAACGATGGCTTGGTGCGTCGCGTGCCGATGCTCTACGAGTACGACGGCGACTACTATGAGTCATTTTCCATGGCCGTGGCTCGAAACATTCTCGGTGTGAAAAGCGTCGTTCCAGGCTATCCCGGCGAGTCCCGGGCGGGACGCAGCTATTCGGAGCTCGAATGGCTGGAAATCGGTGAGCGCGTCGTTCCGGTGGATGCCAGGGTCAGCGCTCTCATTCCGTTTCGGGGCCGGAAGGGGAGCTTCCCGTATGTTTCGGCGACGGACGTCATTCACGCAACCGCACCCACGGACTTGCTCGAAGGCCGGATCGCTCTCATCGGCGCAACAGCCGCCGGGTTGCAGGACCTTCGTGCAACCCCGGTGCAGGCGGACTATCCCGGGGTAGAAATCCACGCAAACATGATCGCCGGAATACTCGATGAGACGATCAAAGAGAGTCCCGCCTATACGCTCGGAGCCGAGTTCCTGCTGGTGCTCGGATCGGGCTTGCTCATGGCCCTGCTGTTACCGGTGCTGAGCCCGATCCTGGCCGGTGCCATGACGCTCATTCTGCTGGCAACGATTGTGGTGTCAAACATTCTCATATGGCAGTACGGCAACTTCGTTTTCCCTCTTGCGACCAGCGTGCTGATGATCCTCGCCCTGTTTCTGTTCAACATGTGGTATGCCTATTTCTTCGAAGCACGCGGGAAACGTCAGCTGGCGGGACTCTTTGGCGAGTATGTGCCTCCCGAGCTCGTCGAAGAAATGAGTCAACATCCGGGGTCGTTTACGCTGGAAAGTCAACTCCGTGAGCTCACGGTTCTGTTCTCCGATGTGCGCGATTTCACCAGCATATCCGAGGGACTGAGCCCCGGAGAGCTCTCGGAGCTCATGAACGAGTACCTGAGTGCGATGACACGTGTCATCTACGATCGACGCGGTACGGTGGACAAGTACATCGGAGACGCAATCATGGCGTTTTGGGGAGCGCCCATTCACGATGGCGAGCACGCCAGGCACGCGCTGCACGCGGCGCTCGACATGGTCTCAGAGGTAGATGCGCTGTCCGGACGGTTCCGTAAGCGTGGCTGGCCGGAGCTGCAGATCGGAATCGGCATCAATACCGGCGACATGAACGTGGGAAACATGGGATCGCGTTATCGGCGCGCCTACACGGTGATGGGTGATGGAGTGAATCTCGGCTCACGTCTCGAGGCCCTCACCAAAACCTACGGCGTACCGATTATCGTCAGCCGCTCGACTCGGGATGCGGTGCCGGAGCTAGCCTACCGCGCGCTCGACCGCGTTCGGGTTAAGGGCAGGGACGAGCCGGTCGATATTTTCGAGCCGCTGGGTCCGCGCGATGCGGTGGACGACGAGGCGCAAGACGAGCTCAAATTATACCGTGAAGCGGTGAAGCTCTATCGCGCCCGGAACTGGGAGCTTGCGGAGCTCCAATTCGTGAATCTCGCGAAACGCTCACCCAGTCGCAGGCTGTACGGACTCTACATCGAGCGTATCGGCGCCTTTCGCAGCAATCCACCGCACGCGGACTGGGATGGCGCCTTCACGTTTTCTGAAAAATAAGAGGGCGCACTTACTTGCGCGCGCAAAAATAACTGCGCCCTCTTTTTCGGGCGGGCTCGGCGTCTACGTCGAGACGAAGAACTCCATTTTGACGCCGGCAAGCTCCACGACATCGTGGTCTTTCAGGGCGTGGGCTTGGGCACCGATCGTGTCGCCGTTGACCACCGGATGCTTGCCTTCCACATGGGTTATGAAATATCCCTGGGGCCGGCGGGTGATGACGGCCACCTGCACGCCGGGACGCCCGAGGGTGATTAGCGCCTTCTTGAGCTCGAGCTCCTTGCCCGCCCCCGGACCGCTCAGCACCTGGATTTTGCCGAGCGGCATGTCATCAGCGACCATCTGACTGCTGGTCCCGGCCGGCGTCGGCGGTGCGGTCTCTTCGGCCTTCGCGGCGGCGGCCGCGTGGCTCGCCATTCCCGGCCGGATAATCATGGTCTTCTCGAAGTCCTGGTCGTCGGTCGTAGCCTCGTCGTTGACGTATTTGAGCTCGTGCTTGCCGATTGTTATGACGTCACCGTGTTTGAGCGCATGTTTCTTGACGAGCTTACCGTTGACGAAGGTTCCGTTCGTGCTGTCCAGATCCTCGAGAAAGGAGTCGTTGAGAATCGTGATGATGGCCGCATGCTGGCCGCTGACCGCCAGGTTATCCACCTGAATGTCATTTTCCGGCTTGCGACCGATAAGCAGGCGTTCCTTGTCGAGCGTGAACTCGCCAAGGACCGACTGGTTAAGTGTGAGTACTAGGCTCCCAGGCATATCACATCCAGCCTACTCTGATTGTCAACGACTAAAACCAATCGAACACTTTGTTATACCAGTTCTGCTTTGCCCCGAAAGACTTCAAGGCGCGTACCAGTATAACTGAAATGTTGTCGACCCCACCGGCGGCGTTGGCCTTGTCGACCAGGTGCCGCGCGGCATCCTCGAGATTCTCGCTGTACTCGACGAGCGTCTCGTGGATGACGTCGTCCTCGACGAGATCCGTGAGCCCATCCGAGCACATGAGGTAGAGGTCACCAGGTTGTACAACGTCTTCCTGCAAATCCGGATTGACAGCCATCTCGATGCCCATCGCTCGGGTAACGAGATTCTTGTTCAGCGACTTCTTCGCTTCTTCCGGCGTATAAAACCCTCTGTCTATGAGTTCCTGCAGCAGCGAGTGATCCGAGGTCACTTGCCGAAGCTCTCCGGCACGCATGCGATACATCCGAGAATCGCCCACGTGCGCAATGGACATTCTGTCGTCATAGAAGGCGAGTGCCACAACCGTCGTGCCCATGCCGTGGCACTGAGGCTGGCGTTGGGCAGTCTGATAGATGGTCTCATTCGCCTTCTCGATGGCGGTCTTGATCAGAAGCGTCTCCCGGCAAAAGCCGGTCTCTTCATCGACCTCTCCAGTCTTTCCATGCTTCATGCCCTCGCGAAGATCGTCGAGGATCATGTTCACCGCCATAGCGCTGGCCACTTCGCCGGCCCTGTACCCGCCCATGCCGTCGGCCAGTACCGCAAGTCCGAGGCCCGCATCGCTCCCGATGCTGTCCTCGTTGTGAGCCCGTTTCCGGCCCACGTCTGTCACGCCGATGATCTCCAATTTCCCGTCAAGACTCATCGGCCCGCATGCTCAGGCAGCAACCAGCTCGCCGCAGGCCCGCAAATTACGTGCCATTTCCGCGCCCCGCGAGTACCTCTCGTTCGCGGGCTTCGCCAACGCCTTATCGATTATAGACGCAAGACAGGGCGGGAGATCGGGGCGGAGGCTCACGGGGCTCGGATGGGCATCGTTGGCAATCTTGTACATCAAGCTTGCCATCGAGTCGGCCTTGAAGGGCAGCTGACCGGTGCAGAGCTGGAACAGCATAACGCCAAGGGAAAACAGGTCGGAGCGTCCATCCACCTTGCGGCCGGACAGTTGCTCGGGTGACATGTAGGACGGCGTCCCGAGAACCATCCCCGTTTTGGTCCTGCTCGAATCCGTGATTCGGGCGATACCAAAATCAGTCAGCTTCACGCTCTCCGAATCGGCTTCGTACATGATATTAGCGGGTTTAATGTCCCTGTGCACGACGTTCTCGCCGTGGGCGTAGTCGAGTGCCTCGGCGGCCTGAATGACAATTTTGAGCACCTTATCCACAGGCAGCAGCCGGTCCGACTTGGTGTAATTCGTAAGATCTTGACCCTTCAGGAATTCCATTGCGATGTAGGCAAGATCGTGCTCCTCGCCGGCGTCGAAGATGGTGACGATGTTCGGATGGTTGAGGCGCCCGGCGGTCTCGGCTTCGCGGAAGAATCGCTCCTTGACCTCGTCGACCTCGTCATCCTCGAAATTCTGGGAGAGCGCCATGGTCTTGATGGCCACCACCCGGTTGATCTTCGGATCTCTTCCCAGGTAGACGACCCCCATGGCGCCTTTGCCGAGCTCTTTCTCCACCTGGTAGCGCCCGAGCATCGGTTTTTGAACGCCCTCTCCAGCGAGCAGCAGCGTGCCCGTGGGCCCGGTGCTGCCGGCCGACCCGAGCAGGACCGTATCTTCCATGGCCTGACTGCGCGAGATGCGTTTGGCAATATCGCGGAATTTCGGATTGTGATCGGCCATGTACCGATATACGGCCCCCGCCTTGTTGAACTGGCGCTTGCGCTCGTAATCGAGTGCCAGGTTGTAGAGCAGGTCCATGATGGAATCGTCCAGTGGGCACTTGCGGAACTTCTCGAACGCCATGTCCAGCTGCCCCTGCCCCTGAAAGGCAAGGCCGAGCATGCGATTGCTTTCCGCCGACTCCGCGTCCGACGCGAGCTTGCCACGCTCGGTGACCAGAAATCGCTTGGTGGTGAGCAGTGCGTGGCCGACCACCAGCAACGCTGCCGGCATCATGAGCTGCACCCACATGGCTCGCGTGGTCATGAGCGCGAAGTGGGCTGCCAGGATGGCGACGAGCAGCCCCGCGGTGACGCCGACCGCGGTTCCCGCCCGCAGGCGGGGAAGAACAGCGATCAGGTAGAGCGAGATGAGCAACCAGGCGCCGAGCTGTGCGTATCCGGACCATTCGGGCACGACGAAAAAATCCTCGTTGAGGATGCTCGATACCGTGTGGGCGAGTGTTTCCACCGGCGCCATGGCCGCGGCCACCGGCGTCTTGCTCGCGTTTCCGATTCCGGCAGCGGATGCACCAATCAGAACGATCTTGTCGCGGAATTTCTCGGCGGGGATACGGCCGCTGTAGACATCATAAAAAGAGTCCACCGGGAATGCCGGCGCATCACCGCCCGAGTAGAAAAAGGTATTCATCTGCAGAAAGGGATCGGTGCCGATAGTGAGTCCGCCCAAGCGTACGGCCTTGCCGAGTATCACCTGTATATCGGACGGTCCGAGGTTGAGACTTACCGCCGCCAGTTGTAGCGCGACAGAGGGGAAATACTGGTCGTAGTAGCGGAGCACCAGCGCCTCCTTGCGGCTGCCACCGTCCACGTCCAGAAACTGCGTCAGATGGCCGATGGCGAGCGCGTGCCGGCCGATGTCCGTGATCGGCGGGGTCCGTGCCGCGCGGGCAGGTGGCGGCTGCGCCGGGGAGGTCTCGCCGTCGGCACGGATCACGTCTTCGATGGCGTTTCTGACCACGAACTCGGGCAGCGGGGCGTCCGGATTCCCCTGAGGCTCTCCGATCTCGAAAGTCATGGGCAGGACCACGTTTCTTGCCTTGCGAAGGCTTTCGGCGAGAATCGCGTCGGTGTTGAGCGCCTTGCGCGCTTCCTCGAGCTGTCGCCCCAGCGCCGGGATTCGCACACCGGCAGCGGCGTAGATGTCACGCAACTTGTCGATGTACGCGAGGCCCGGATCGATTTGTGGCTCGGAATAAAATATGAGATTTCCGACGACCTTGGCACCGCCGGCGCGCAGATTGTCGATCATCTCGGCGTGAATGTTGCGCGGCCACGGCCAGCGTCCCAGGTTGTCGATACTTTGGTCGTCGATGGCAATGACGGCGATCCGTTCGCTGGGTGTGCGCTGCGCGCCGCGCACCCCGAGGTCGTAGGCCAGGCGTTCGAGGCCCTCGAGAGTATCGAGCCGCAACCAGGCAGCGGCTCCGAACACCAGGCAGAGACCCAACGCGACTACCCAATCGGCCGTCCAGGTTCCTTTCTTCACCGCGTTCCCACTTGCCGAAGAAAATAAACTATAGGTGATACAGCTCTGAAACCACAAGGATTTCCCGGATTGCAGAGAGTCCGAGTGCGGGTCTATAAAAGGTCGCGCGTCGACCGCTGAAGGCTCTCGTTCGCCACCCGATGCAGGCTGCTGTTCGGTGGTTCAATGGCCGCGATCGCAGTGCTTGTCGCGCCATTCGCGCGCTCTCGCCACCGTCGCTTCGCGCTCCTCGTCGCTCATATAGATACGCGCTCCACTTTCGTCTCGTGAGTAGACGATGTTGGCGCGATTGAATCTGTCCAGGTCGCGCTCGAGCTTCGCACACCTCTCCTCGCGTTCGTGTTTGGCGGCTGCGGCGGCGGTCTCGGCCTGCCGGCGCTCGTCGCGTTCTGCATCGAAGGCGTCGAGCAGCCGGCGTTGCTTGAGCGCCCGCTCGGCATGGTCCGCGTCTCTCGACGGCGCGGGCGGCAGCGCGAGCGCTCTGGTGCCGGTGCCGGTTGCGGGCTTGCGGTCGCCATAATGGACCTTGCCGTCCTCGTCTACCCACCTGTATACCTCGGCCGCGGCAATGCCGGCCGACAGGGTCAGCGCCAAGGTCACCACAAGCTCGATTAATCGCATCCTCGCAACGCACCCGAAGAGAATTGGGACAGATCTATTTTCCGGCCGGTAATTAGATTTGTCCCAAATATCCTGCAGAGAGCCAGACGGCAAGGGTGGATTATGCGTCGCCGCAGCGCCGGGGTTAAGCAGGCGTTTGGGGATTCTGTGACCTGTGTCGCGAGATTCGTCCCGTGAAGCGTCGGATGTGCGCTGCGGGAGGCGCATTCGCCGGTCCACCCGGTAACGCGCGTGCGCTCGGATCGACGCATCGCCGCCGTCAGGGTTTGAAGTGCCTTTGCAACCGGTGCTGCTGTAGGTACCCTTGGCGGCCATGAAGCTGGCGTTCGTGAAGATGCATGGGATCGGAAACGATTTCGTGCTCATCAACAATATGTCGCGCGAACTCGACCTCGGCCCCGATCAGATTCGGTTGCTGGCCGATCGGCGTCGCGGTATCGGCTGCGACCAGGTATTGATCGTCGAGCCGGGCAGGGCACGGGGCGCGGAAGTTCGCGCCCGCATATTCAACCAGGATGGCAGCGAGTCCGGCCAATGCGGCAACGGATTGCGATGCCTGGCGGTGTGGCTTCGCGACATCGGCATGGCAAATGGAGAGCAAATCGCCATCGAGGCGGGTGATTGCGTGGTGCATGCCTGCCTTGACAAACATCGGTCGGTGAAGCTGGAAATGGGAATCCCCCGATTCGAACCGCGGGACATTCCTTTTCTCGCCGAAGAGCGGGCGTCCGGGTATCGTGTGCAGGTAGGCGCGAATCGACTGGAGATTGGAGCGGTCTCCATCGGTAATCCCCACGCGGTGCTGCGCGTCGACGATTGTGACACTGCACCGGTTGATAACCTCGGCCCCGGGATTCAGGGGCTGGAAGTTTTTCCTCAAGGAGTCAACGTCGGGTTCTTGCAAATTCTCGATGATAAACACGTGCGTCTGAGGGTATTCGAGCGTGGTGTCGGTGAAACACTCGCCTGCGGCAGTGGGGCCTGCGCCGCGGTGGCCGTTGGTCGCGTGCGCGGCTGGCTCGACGAGCGTGTATCGGTCGCGCTTCCGGGTGGCAAGCTGGAAGTCGAATGGAACGGGGAGGGCGAGCCGATTTGGTTGAGCGGCCCGACTCAGCGCAGTTTTGAAGGGGAATTCGAGCTATGAGCGGACACAATCGCCGCGTCGCAACGCGCGCTGCCGAAAGCGAAGAATCGGTTTCCGCGTATCTGCGCGAGAATCCGGATTTCTTCGACCGCCACCCGAAGCTCCTCGAGGAGCTGGTCATACCGCATTCGTGTGGCGGAGCGGTATCGCTGGTGGAGTATCAGGTCAGCGTTCTGCGCGATCAGGTTCGTGAAATGCGGCGGCGCATGCAGTCGTTGGCGGAAAACGCGCGCGACAACGAGACACTTTCTCGGCGCCTGCACCAGCTGACGCTGGTTCTGGTGGAATGCACGCGTCTGGACGAAGTGCTCAGCAATCTCTATCAAGCTATGTTTGACGATTTCAAAGCAGACTTCGTTGCGGTGCGCTTGTTCGCCGATCCCGCTGTCGACGGTGATCGCGGACTGGGTGAATTCGTCGGCAAGGATGCCTCAGAGCGCGAGCTCTTTGCGCAGTTGCTGACGTCGACCAAGCCAATTTGTGGACATTTCAAAGACACACAGCTCGAGTTTTTGTTTCCGGAGCACGCAAGCGAGATCGGTTCCGGAGCGCTGCTGCCACTCGGACCGAATGCCCGCTTTGGCGTGCTGGCCATCGGTAGCCGAGACCCGCAGCGTTTTCATCCTGGCATGGGGACAATTTTTTTAAGGCAGCTCGGCGAAATCGTGAGCCGAATTCTGATTCCCCACGTCGAAGTCGCGTGATCACGTTCCGTGCGAATTTTGCTAACCGGCCGTGCGTAATGTGATGCGCATGCGCTTACGGTCGAGTCCCCTCTCCCTCGTCACGAGACGGATTATCCCCGACAGGGGAAGGAGCAGCGAGGCGAATTTGACCGGGAGCGTTCAGCGAAGCCGCGTTTGTATTAAATCTCTACTCAGGTATAAGTATTGGAATGCAGGATTGGCTAGACCGGTTTGCCGTTCACCTTGGCAGTGAGCGGCGGCTATCGCCGCTCACCGTCGACGGATATCGGCGCGAGCTCTCGCGGTTCATGCAGAGACTTCGTGAAGAGAACGTGCGTGACTGGGCGAAGGTCGATGAGACACGGGTGCGCGACTACATCACGAGACGTCACCGACAGGGGGTCGGGGCCGCCTCGCTCGAGCGGGCATTGTCAGCTATTCGCGGATTCTACAAGTACCTGCTGCGCGAAGGGGCCGCGGTTCACAATCCGGCCGCCGGCGTGAGTGCGCCACGTGGCGCACGCAGGCTTCCAGACGCGCTCGATGTGGACCGCGTCGGTGCCCTGCTGGATATGCCGGCGACGAATGCACTCGAAATTCGCGACCGCGCCATGTTCGAGCTCATGTACTCGTCGGGACTGCGCCTCTCGGAGACCGTGTCTCTGAACGTCGGTGACGTCAACCTGAAAGATTCCCTGGTGCGGGTGACCGGTAAAGGCGCCAAGCAACGCGTCGTGCCGGTCGGCGGCATCGCCTGCGAATGGATTCGAAGCTGGCTCGGAAAACGGCCGACGCTGGCGGTCGCGGACGATGCGGCGCTGTTCGTCAGCCGCCGTGGCACGCGACTCACGGCTCGCGCGATTCAGGCGCGGCTCGCGAAGTGGGCGCGCGCGCAGGGAATCGATCGTCCAGTGCATCCGCACATGCTCCGTCACTCATTCGCCAGCCACATGCTCGAATCGAGCGGCGACCTGCGCGCGGTCCAGGAGCTGCTCGGGCACGCGGATATCAGCACCACCCAGGTCTATACCCATCTGGATTTCCAGCACCTGGCGGAGGTCTACGATCGGGCTCACCCGAGAGCTCGGCGCCCCAGGACCAAGCGCTGATTGTCCCCGACGCTCGCCGGGGAGGCGCCCGGGCACCTCCGGCGCCCTTATTGGCGGCTTCCGGCTCGTGTAAGATTACCGGCTTTCCATCGTTCAGGCCTTTATCATGCAACAGTTCTCCGGCACTACCATTCTGGCCGTGCGTCGGGGCGGCAACGTCGTCATGGCGGGTGACGGCCAGGTGTCGCTCGGCGAGACAGTCGTTAAGGGCAACGCTCGCAAAGTGCGCCGCGTCTACCATGACCGGGTCATCGCCGGATTTGCCGGCGGCACCGCCGACGCCTTTACTCTTTTCGAGCGCTTCGAGGGGCAGCTCGAAAAGCATCACGGCAATCTTGTCCGAGCCGCCGTCGAGCTCGCCAAGGATTGGCGAACCGACCGCGCGCTGCGCCGACTCGAGGCGCTGCTGCTGGTCGCCGACGCGTCGAGCTTTCTGATGATCTCGGGAAACGGAGACGTCATCGAGCCCGAGTACGATGCCATGGCGATCGGGTCTGGCGGCGCCTACGCCCTTGCCGCGGCGAGAGCCATGCTCGAGAACACGAAGATGGATTCGCGCGCCGTCGTCACCAAAGCCATGAATATCGCCGCCGACATCTGCGTCTATACGAACTACGTACTGACAATCGAATCATTGGAGGAGAGTGCCGGTTGACTGCCGGCCTGAAGGACCCGTGCGCGTTGGCGCAGGCACCGCGAGCTCAGTTGTGCAAGGGTCTGTCGGAATAAAGCCATGTCTTATATGACACCACGAGAAATCGTTCACGAGCTGGACAAGCACATCGTCGGTCAGGATGCCGCCAAGCGAGCGGTAGCGATAGCCTTGCGCGATCGCTGGCGGCGCAGCCAAGTCGAAGTGGAGATGAGAAACGAAATCACTCCGAAAAATATTCTCATGATTGGACCGACCGGAGTTGGAAAAACCGAGATCGCGAGGCGGCTTGCGCGACTCGCCAACGCGCCCTTTATAAAAGTAGAGGCCACCAAGTTTACCGAGGTTGGTTATGTCGGCCGCGATGTCGAGTCGATTGTTCGCGACCTCGCCGACGCGGCCGTCAAGCTCAGTCGCGAGCGCGCGATGAGTGATGTTCGCCATCAAGCCGAGGACGCCGCCGAAGAGCGAATCCTCGACGTGCTTTTGCGTCCAGCGCGCAATGACGGAGTCGGAACCACCGATTCCGCGGCTGCGGATTCGGGATCCACGCGTCAAAAGTTCCGCAAGATGCTTCGAGAAGGAAAACTCGATGAACGCCAGGTCGAGATAGAGGTGAGCACGGCCGCGATCGGGGTGGAGATTATGGCGCCGCCCGGGATGGAGGAAATGACCTCTCAGCTTCAGGGCATGTTTCAGAACCTTTCCGGTGGGCGCACGCGTGTGAGAAAAATGACCGTCAAGGAAGCATTTCGAGTGCTCACCGAGGAAGAGGCTGCCAAGCTCATCAACGAAGAAGACATGAAATCCCACGCGCTCGAAGACGTCGAGCAAAACGGTATCGTCTTCATCGACGAGATCGACAAGGTTACCCGTCGTTCCGAGGTAACCGGGAGCGGCGCCGACGTGTCTCGTGAGGGTGTGCAACGTGATCTACTTCCGCTCGTCGAGGGATGCACCGTTTCGACCAAGTACGGCATGGTGAAGACCGACCATATACTTTTCATCGCATCCGGCGCGTTTCATATGTCGAAGCCGTCGGACCTTGTACCGGAACTTCAGGGAAGATTGCCAATTCGAGTGGAGCTCTCGGCACTGAGCGTAGAAGACTTCACACGCATTCTGACGGAGCCGGACGCTTCTCTGACCGAGCAATACATCGCGCTTATCGCGACCGAAGGTGTAAGATTGCATATCACTGACGATGCGGTTCGGCGAATAGCGGAGGTTGCCTGGCAGGTGAACGAACGAACCGAGAATATCGGAGCGCGACGGCTGCACACGGTGCTCGAGCGGCTGCTGGACAAGATATCGTTCGAGGCTCCGGACCATGCCGGGAAGGATATCGAAGTCGATGCATCCTACGTCGACGATCATCTCGGCAACCTGCTCGCCAATGACGACCTGACAAAGTACATTCTTTAGTCGCTGACCGAACATCGAAAAATCTTCGCCACTAGTCCTTCGCCATGACTGCAAAGCAGATTGCACCCACCGAGATCAACTATCACAGGAAGTCTCGCGTGCTCGAAATCGCCTTCGGCGATGATGAGCGCTTTCGACTGACCGCGGAGTTTCTGCGTGTGCACTCGCCATCCGCCGAAGTGCGTGGCCATGGACCCGGTCAGGATGTTCTTCAAATCGGCAAGGAAAACGTCGGTATCGATCGAATCGAACCTGTAGGCAACTACGCGATTCGATTGTTCTTCGATGACGGCCACGACACCGGCCTTTACTCGTGGGAGGAGTTTCGTCGCTTTTGTCTGCACAGCGAGGAACTTTGGGCTGACTACCTATCGAGGCTCGAGGCTGCCGGGCACAAACGCAAAGAAAGTAGCGGTTCGTGAAAGTTGGGTCGTCGGAAAGCGAGTAAACCGGCAGATGGCGGAGAAGACCACCGATTTTGGCTTTGAGAACGTGCCGCTTGAGGAGAAAAGCCGGCGCGTGTCGGCAGTGTTCTCGTCGGTGGCCGAGAATTACGATCTGATGAACGATCTGATGTCGTTCGGCGTGCACCGTTTGTGGAAGCGTTTTGTGGTCGAGCTTGCCGGCTTGCGTTCGGGACAGCGAGTATTGGACGTTGCCGGCGGAACCGGAGATCTTTCAAGGCAATTTGTAAAACGAGTCGGCAAAAAAGGATTCGTTGCCCTTGTCGATCTGAATTCCGACATGCTCGATGTCGGTCGTCGCCGGCTCACTGACTCGGGAATTATCGACGGGGTCGGTTTCGTGCAATCGAACGCCGAGTCGTTGCCGTTTTTTGATGACCTTTTCGATGTTGTGACCATTGCATTCGGTCTGCGAAACGTTACCCGCAAGGAGCGCGCG
Organism: Gammaproteobacteria bacterium; assembly: GCA_041581935.1. GTDB lineage: Bacteria > Pseudomonadota > Gammaproteobacteria > HK1 > HK1 > JAABYT01. Next base: position 15,408 of record JBFICP010000033.1, read on the forward strand.
CTCCGGTCGATGTTTCGTGTGTTACGTCCCGGTGGCCAACTGTTGGTGCTCGAATTCTCGAAGGTCAGATTGCCGCTGCTGGATCCCCTGTATCGCGCATATATCATGAATGCCTTGCCCCGTATGGGTCGGATTGTCGCCGGGGACGCGGCGAGCTATCGTTATCTCGCCGAGTCAATCACAGTCCACCCGCCGCAGGAGAAGCTGCTCGAAATGCTCCGAGAAGCGGGCTTCGAGCGTTGCAGTTTTCATAACCTGAGTGGGGGTGTCGCGGCTGTTCACCGCGGCTACAAACTATGAAGCTGGATGACCGCGTCACATATGAAGGATTCGGGCGAAGGCTGCTTGCAGGCCTTATCGACGTTGCCTTTCTGAGTCTGTTGGCCGCAACGGTGATGGTGGGGGAATTTTTGATTCGAGACGAATCGGCGTACGTGTCGGAATTCGTATCCACTCAGTTCGCCAACCCGATCCATGCTGCATGGTGGCTGGGCGCGGTAGGCTTGGCACTGATGATCTTCTGGAAAGGCCTCGGCGCGACGCCGGGTATGCTCCTCGTTGGTTGTCAGGTCGTGCGCGCCGACAATGGTCGGCGCCTGTCGCTCTTGCAGAGCTTCGTGCGCAGCATCGGACTGCTGCTCGGACTCGCATGCCTCGGTCTCGGCGTTCTTTGGTGCATTCGCGATCGACGTCATCAGGGTCTGCACGACAAGCTGGCGGGCTCGGTGGTGGTTCGGGAGGACGAATCCCTGATGACTCTCGCGGAGCTCGTCGAGGGCGTGAAATGAGCGCACCGTCCGCGGCCGTTGCCGGTCTCGAGAGCGTCGTCAATCGGCTTCTTCGCCTGGACGAGGATCTCGCCGAAGGCGTGGCCGAGCTCGAGGGATCGGTGCTGGAGGTTCACGTGGAAGGGTTCGATTGGCGCTTTCAGCTGCACCCCTCGAGCTCCGGAATCAGTGTGATATCGGTCGACGGTAGCGACGAAGGAAGCTCGGCGGTGCCCGATCTCGTCGTCAGCGGACCGCCTTTCACGCTGGTGCGCCTGTTCGGGACGATGGAATCGGTGGATGGCGTTCTGCCGCCGGACGTGTCCATCAGCGGTGACCTGCGACTCGTCGAAAAGCTCGCCGTGGTAGCGAAACGCGTGGATTTCGATTGGGAAGAACCGCTGACGAAACTGTTCGGCGATTCTCTTTCCCACGAGATTGGTCGCGGCTTGCGCGGCTTCGTCTCCTGGGCTTCAGCCGCATATGAGACGTTCTCCACCGATGTGGGCGAGTACGTGCGCGAAGAACGCCACCTGTCTCCGACAAAGCTCGAAATCGAGGACTTCGCGACTCGCGTCGACATGATCCGCGATGACGTCGAACGTCTGGAGGTTAGAATCGCGAGGCTCGCCGATCGCATGCGGGAGCGATGAGAAGTGATCAGATTCCGCCAGGCAATGCGGCTGATCTATATCAATGCGGTTCTTATCCGGCACGGGCTCGACGAGATTATTCTGACCACGCCGTTACTTCGGCCAGTTCGCTTTCTGCTTTACCTGCTGCCGTGGAATTGGGTGCCGAGAAAACGCGCGCCGAGGGCGCTTCGTATTCGACGCGCGCTCGAGGACCTCGGACCGATATTTGTCAAGTTCGGCCAGATTATATCCACTCGCCGCGATCTGCTTCCGGAGGATGTCGCCGACGAGCTTGCCAATCTCCAGGATCAGGTGCCGCCATTCCCCGGTTCGCAGGCGCGCGCCATCATCGAGCGCGCCTTGCAAAATCCGGTCGAAGATCTGTTCGCCGAGTTCGATGAGCAACCACTTGCTTCGGCATCGATAGCGCAGGTTCACGCCGCCAGACTGAAAGATGGACGGGAGGTGGTGGTGAAGGTCGTTCGACCGGATATCGAAATCGTGATTCGCCGGGATGTGGGGCTTCTTTACCTGATCGCCGAGCTTGCCGAGCGATACTGGCGTGAAGGTCGTCGACTGCACGCGCGCGAAATCGTTGCCGAGTACGAGACGACGATCCTCGACGAGCTGGACCTCATGCGCGAGGGAGCATCCGCCTCTCAGCTTCGCCGAAATTTCATGGACTCTGAGCTGTTGAAAGTGCCCGAGGTGTACTGGGAGTACACCCGGCCGAATGTCATGGTCATGGAGCGCGTATCCGGAATTCCAATAAGCGATATCGATGCGCTGAGAGCCCATGGCACGGATCTGCGCGTGCTTGCCGAGCGCGGCGTCGAAATCTTCTTTACGCAGGTGATGCGCCACAATTTTTTTCACGCCGATATGCATCCTGGCAACATTTTCGTGTCGCGAGAAGATGCGCAGAATCCACGCTACGTTGCCGTGGACTTCGGTATCATGGGGAGCCTTTCGCCGGAGGATCAGCGATACCTCGCGGAGAATTTTATCGCGTTCTTCAACCGCGATTATCATCGAGTTGCAGAGCTTCACGTGCTGTCCGAATGGGTTCCGGCGGATACGCGCGTCAACGAGTTCGAATCCGCTATCCGCAGTGTTTGTGAACCGATTTTCGAGCGACCCCTCAAGGACATTTCCTTCGGCCAGCTGCTATTGAGACTCTTTCAGACGGCTCGTCGCTTTCATATGGAGGTTCAGCCGCAGCTCATACTGCTTCAGAAGACGTTGCTGAATATCGAGGGGCTCGGCCGGCAGCTGTATCCGGATCTCGATCTGTGGCAAACGGCAAAACCGTTTCTCGAGCAGTGGATGCGCGAGCAGCTGGGAACGCGCGCCTTGATGCGCGAGCTCAAAAGCCATGCGCCGCGCTGGGGCGAGACCCTGCCCGCGCTGCCGGGACTGGCCCACGAGGTTCTGCGCCAGGCACGCCGCGGAAAGCTGCGCGTGGACATCGCGCCGACCGAGCTCGACAAGATTCGTCGCGAGATCCGCCGCTCGAATCAACGCACCGTGCTCGGAGTCGTCGGCACCGGCTTGATCGTCGCCTCGGTGGTCCTGCTCGCGAATCAGGAGGGCGCGTCGGCCGGGCTCGCGTCAGTGCCGCTGTTGACCTGGATACTCGCGGGCGCCGGGATATACATGATCATCGCCGCCCTGCCATGGGATAGCGATTAGCCACCGACGCCCCGTTACCGGGCGACTCAATTGCCGAGGCTGACGACCCGCGAGCGGCTCGATGCCGCAGCCTGGGATGCGCCTTCACGGCGCGCGATGAGCTCGCGCACCGATACCAGCTCGACGCCGAAATGCGATGGTTTCAACAGCACTCCACGCAGCACGCTCAGGGTCTCAGGGTAGGCGTGGCCGATGGCGAGCGCCGTGCCCTGCACGCGGGCGAGCTCGACCAGGCGCAGAAACTGTCTGCGCACGATGGCTGAATCGGCAACCGGATCCAGGAACACGTCGCGAGCGATGGCGCGCAGCCCGGCCGCGCGTGCCGAGCGCAGGGCAATGCTTTCGGCGCTCGTGACACTGTCGACGAAGTAGAGCTCGCCATTTTTGCTCATCCACTCCATGACCCAGCCCATGGGGCGCGATTTGCGAGTCAGCGCGCTGCCCATGTGGTTGTTGAGCCCGCTCGCATGAGGCACCGAGGCGAGCCCGGCTTCGAGCACCGATTGAAACTGCTCGCGCGACATCGCGTTGGTCAATGCGCCCGGTCCCAGCGCCTTGTCCACATCCGACTCCATGGGCACGTGCAGGAGCACTTCCTTGTCGAGCTGAAAGGCGATCGTTGCCAGCCGTGTCCCATAGGGCGTGTGAGGCAGCACGGCGTAGGCGATAGGCCCGGGAAGTTCGATGGCGCGCAACCCGTCGAGGCGTCTGTAGCCCAGGTCATCGATGATGATGCTGATGGCGGGGAGCGTGCGCTGCGGCGCAGCGAGTTGCGCCTGCGCCGCGGCGGCGATGCCCAGGCACAGAGCGACGGCGATGGTCCCCGGCGTCGCCCGACGAGAACA
>JBFICP010000034.1:0-19270 GCA_041581935.1 Gammaproteobacteria bacterium
ACAGTCAATCGAGGCCACCGAGCTATGAGCATGCAGGATCCAATAGCGGATATGTTCACCCGTATACGCAACGGTCTTTCCGCGGGGAAGGTGCGCGTGGTCATGCCGATGTCCAAGCAGAAGATGGCCATCGCCAGTCTTCTCAAGGACCAGGGCTACATTCGAGATTTTTCGACGGATCAGGAGACCGGAAAGCCTGAGCTCGCCATCGTTCTCAAGTATCACGAGGGCAAGCCGGTGATCGCGAAAATTCAGCGCGTCAGTCGTCCGGGCCTGCGAATCTTCAAGAGAAAGGACGAGCTGCCGACCGTCATGAACGGGCTCGGCATTGCAATAATCTCCACGTCCCGGGGGCTGATGACCGACAGGGCGGCACGCGAGAGCGGCCAAGGCGGCGAAGTCCTGGGCATCGTCACGTAGGAGATCGCGGCATGTCGAGAATTGCGAAACAACCCATCGAGCTACCTTCCGGCGTGGAAGTCACCATCGAGGGCCGAACCGTTACGATCAAGGGACCGAAGGGAACGCTCGAGCACCGAATTCACGACAACGTGGAGGTCTCGCGCAGCGACGAGGCGCTCAACTGCAGTGCCAATGAAGGTGCCGAGAATGGCGTCGCGCTCGCCGGAACCACGCGTGCCGTCATCAGCAACATGGTGGAAGGCGTCAGCAAAGGATTCGAACGCCGATTGCAGCTCGTGGGTGTCGGATACCGGGCGCAGATGCAGGGCAGAGCGGTGAATCTATCACTCGGATATTCCCATCCCGTGAAGTTCGAGGCACCTGAGGGCGTGAGCCTCGAGACACCTTCTCAGACCGAGATCGTGGTGCGCGGCGTCGACAAGCAGATGGTCGGCCAGGCGGCCGCGGAGATCCGTGCCTTTCGACCGCCGGAGCCCTACAAGGGCAAGGGCGTGAAATACGACGACGAGTTGATTCAGCGTAAGGAAGCGAAAAAGAAGTAGGTGCACGTATGGACAAGAAAACGATGAGAACACGCCGGACACGCCGGCCGCGCGCAAAGATCAAAAAGCTCGATGTTCCACGCCTGTGCGTTCACCGTACGCCGTGCCACATCTATGCGCAGATCATCGTTTCCGGTGGATCCGAGACGCAGGTCAGCGCTTCGACCGTGGAGCCGCAGGTGAAAAAAGACGTGGGCTACGGCGGAAACATCAAGGCCGCGACCGTCATCGGTCGGCTGATCGCCGAACGCGCCATCGCGAAAGGTTTCGAGAACGTCGCTTTCGATCGCGCCGGATTCAAGTTTCACGGCCGGATCAAGGCATTGGCTGACAGCGCACGCGAACACGGGTTGAAATTTTAAGGGTTGAACCATGGCTAGTTTTCAGAGTCCAAGTGGCGGCGACGATCTCGTCGAAAAGCTCGTCGCTATCAATCGAGTCGCCAAGGTCGTCAAAGGCGGACGGCAGTTCGGCTTCACGGCCCTCACGGTGGTCGGCGACGGTAAAGGAAGAGTGGGGCTCGGTCGCGGCAAGGCCCGTGAGGTGCCTGCGGCAATTCAGAAGGCCATGGAGAATGCGCGCAAAAACATGATCTCCGTGGCGCTGAAGGGCGGGACCCTGCAGTATGCGATGATGGCCCGACACGGCGCGGCAAAGGTCTACATGCAGCCGGCGTCTGAAGGCACCGGCATCATTGCCGGCGGCCCGATGCGGGCGGTGTTCGAGGTACTGGGCGTGCGCGACGTGCTCGCCAAATGCGTCGGCTCACCCAACCCCATCAACGTGATACGTGCCACCGTCAAGGGTCTCGCCGGCATGGCATCACCCGAGCAGATCGCGGCCAAGCGCGACTTGCCGGTCAAGCAGATTGTCGGATAACCGGTTGCGCCGTCGCACAGGAGATTACTGAGAAATGCAGGCTGGTTCCGGCAAGAAAACCGTCAAGGTCACCCTTGTACGTAGCGCCCACGGGCGTCTCGCGAGCCACAAGGCGTGCGTGAGAGGCCTGGGGCTGCGTCGCATGCATCATACGGTCGAGGTGGAGGATACGCCCTGCACCCGCGGCATGATTAATAAGGTGGCGTACATGGTTCGCGTCGAGGAGGCATGACAATCATGCGCTTGAATGAATTGCATCCCGGTGACGGCGCGCGCCGCCCGGCCAAGCGCGTCGGACGGGGCGCCGGCTCCGGCGTCGGCAAGACGGCCGGCCGTGGTCAAAAGGGCCAACGCTCGCGCTCCGGGCGAAAGTCGGTGGTGGGGTTCGAGGGCGGGCAGATGCCGCTGCATCGCCGGTTGCCCAAGTTTGGCTTCGTCTCGCGCACCGGAAGGTTCAGCGGCGAGGTTCGACTGTCCGATCTGGCGTTCGTCGATGCCGAGACCATCGACCTGCAGGCGCTGCGCAGCGCCGGAATCATCGGCAAGCGCATCAAGCGCGCCAAGATTATCGCGTCCGGCAAGCTGGACAAGGCCGTGGTGGTGCGGGGCATCCCCGTGACACCTGGCGCCCGGGCGGCCATCGAGGCGGCCGGCGGCAAGGTGGAAGAGGGCTGAGCCGATGGTGCGCGCGCCGAAAACCGCCGGCGGCGGCCCCACGGCCGAGCTCAAGCACCGATTGCTTTTCGTGCTCGGTGCGCTGATCGTCTATCGCGTCGGATCCTTCATTCCGGTGCCGGGAATCGACCCGGTCGCGCTGGGACTGCTTTTCGACCAGCAGCGCGGCACCATCCTGGACATGTTCAACATGTTCTCAGGCGGCGCGCTCGGGCGATTTTCCGTGTTCGCAATCGGCATCATGCCGTACATCTCCGCCGCCATCATCATGCAGCTGCTCACGCACGTCGAGCCGAGGTTGAAGGAGCTGCGCAAGGAAGGCGAGGCCGGCAGGCGCAAGATCACGCGCTATACGCGTTACGGCACGGTGGCGCTGGCGACCTTCCAGGCCCTCGGTGTCGCCATCGCGCTCGAAGGTCAGCAGGCGGGTGCCATGCAGGTGGTCATCGACCCGGGCCTGGGCTTTCGCATCACCACGGTGACGACGCTGGTGACCGGCACGGTGTTTCTCATGTGGCTCGGCGAGCAGATCAGCGAGCGGGGCGTCGGCAACGGTATCTCGATCATCATTTTCGCCGGCATCGTGGCGGGGCTTCCGAGCGCCATTGGCGGAACGCTGGAGCTTGCCCGCACCGGCGAGCTGCACGTCCTTCTGGTGCTCGTCATCATGGTGCTGGCGCTTTCGGTGACCGCATTCGTGGTATTCGTGGAGCGCGGGCAGCGGCGAATCACCGTCAACTATGCAAAGCGGCAGGTGGGGCGCCGCATGTACGCGGGTCAGAGCAGCCACCTTCCGCTAAAGCTCAACATGGCCGGCGTGATTCCGCCCATTTTCGCCTCGAGCATCATCCTGTTTCCGGCCACCATCGGTGGCTGGTTCGGTACCGCCGAGGGCATGACCTGGCTGCGGGATCTCTCGACCACCCTTTCCCCGGGCCAGCCCCTGTACGTCATGTTCTACGCCGCGGCCATCATCTTCTTCTGCTTTTTCTATACCGCGCTGGTCTTCGATCCCAAGGAAACGGCGGAGAACCTCAAGAAGTCGGGTGCCTTCATTCCGGGCATTCGCCCCGGTGACCAGACCGCGCGCTATATCGACGGTGTGATGACCCGGCTGACCATGTGGGGGGCCGCGTACATCACGGCCGTGTGCCTGCTGCCGGAATTCATGATCGTCCAGTGGAGCGTGCCGTTTTACTTCGGTGGGACATCGCTGCTGATTATCGTGGTGGTGACCATGGACTTCATGGCTCAGGTCCAGGCCCACATGATGTCGCACCAGTACGAGGGACTTCTCAAGAAGGCGAACCTCAAGGGTTACGGCCGCAGCGGCGTGCCCCGCTGAGGTGTGAGACAGATTCGAGGAGGCGGAGATGAAAGTCAGGGCATCGGTAAAGCGCATGTGCCGGAACTGCAAGATCATTCGGCGCAAGGGCGTGGTGCGCGTCATCTGCCGCGATGCGCGCCATCGGCAGCGGCAGGGCTGATCGCGGCGTATTGCCAGGTTGTTGATTGGGCAGGAAATTCAGATTACACTCCCGCAGTTTTGACGGCCGCGCGGAGATGACTCGGAAGAGATCGAAGATATGGCACGAATCGCAGGCATAAACATTCCCGACCGCAAGCAGGCCTGGGTGTCATTGACATCGATCTACGGTGTCGGGCGCACGCGGGCGCTGTCCATCTGCGCGGCTGCGGGCATCAAGCCCGAGGCGCTGGTCAAGGACCTCACCGAGGAGGAGCTCGACAGCATGCGCAGCCAGGTAGGCCGCTACACCATTGAAGGCGACCTCAGGCGCGAGGTGTCCATGAGCATCAAACGCCTGATGGATCTCGGGACCTATCGCGGGATGCGCCATCGTCGCGGTTTGCCGGTGCGCGGGCAGCGCAGCCACACGAATGCACGTACCCGAAAGGGCCCGCGCAAGATCATTAAAAAGTAACGGGCACATCATCGAACATGGCCAAGCCGAAGCCGAAAACGAAGAAGAAGGTCAAGCGCAACGTCACCGACGGCATCGCTCACGTGCACGCGTCCTTCAACAACACGGTCATCACGATCACCGATCGCCAGGGTAACGCACTCGCCTGGGGCACGGCTGGCGCCAGCGGATTCAAGGGCTCGCGCAAGAGCACACCGTTTGCCGCCCAGGTCGCTGCCAGCCGGGTTGCCGATACCGTCAAGGAGAACGGCATGAAAACCCTCGAGGTGCGCGTCAAGGGCCCCGGTCCCGGCCGCGAATCGGCCGTCCGGGCGCTGAACAATGCCGGGTTCAAGATAACCAGCATTACCGATGTCACGCCGATCCCCCACAACGGGTGTCGGCCACCGAAAAAGCGCCGCGTTTAGGCGCTGGTTGAGCAAACATGGCCAGATACACGGGACCGAAATGCCGATTGAGCCGCCGCGAAGGCGCCGATCTGATGCTCAAGAGCCGTGCGCGAGCACTCGACTCCAAGTGCAAGCTGGAAACGCCTCCCGGGCAGCACGGCGCGCGCAGACAGCGCCGGATGTCGGACTATGCACTGCAGCTCAGAGAGAAGCAGAAGCTGCGTCGCATGTACGGGGTCTTGGAAAGGCAATTCCGGAATTATTATGAGAAGGCCGCGCAGAAAAAAGGTGCGACCGGCGAGAACCTCTTGAAGGCGCTCGAATGCCGCCTCGACAATGTCGTTTATCGAATGGGGTTCGGGGCGACGCGCGCGGAATCGCGCCAGCTGGTCAGCCACAAGGCGGTCACGGTGAATGGCCACTGCGTCAACATCCCTTCCTATCAGATCAGGCCCAGTGATGTCGTCGCGATCCGGGAGAGGGCCAGAAAGCAGGCGCGTATTCAGGATTCTCTCGCGGTCGCCGAGCAGTACGGCTTCCCCGATTGGGTCGATGTCGACGCGAGCAAGATGGAAGGCGTGTTCAAGGCGGTTCCGGAGAGGGAGGAGCTGCCCCCCGATGTAAACGAACAGTTGGTTGTCGAGCTCTACTCCAAGTAGTTACGACAAAGGAGACCAGATCACATGCAGGCTGCTGCTACACAGCTACTTACCCCGCACACGGTGCAGGTTCAGGAAGTGGGTTCCAACACGGCGAAGGTCGTCCTGGAGCCACTCGATCGAGGATTCGGTCACACGCTCGGCAATGCGCTGCGGCGCGTGCTGCTTTCCTCGATGCCCGGTTGTGCCGTCACCGAGGTGGAGATCGAGGGCGTTCTGCACGAGTACACCACTATCGAGGGCGTGCAGGAAGACGTCACGGAGATTCTGCTGAATCTGAAGGGGCTCGCAATACGCATGCACACGCGCACCGAGTCGGTGCTCACCATCAACAAGAAGGGCCCCGGGACGGTGCTCGCGAGCGACATCGCCATCGATCACGACGTAGAGGTCGTGAACCCGGAGCACGTCATCGCGCACCTGACCAAGTCAGGTCAGCTCAACATGAGCATGACGGTGCGGCAGGGCCGCGGTTATCATCCTGCGGCTGCCCGAGTCGCCGAGGAGGAGGTGGAGCGCCCCATCGGCAAGCTTCTTCTCGATGCCTCGTTCACGCCGGTGCGACGCGTTTCCTACGTGGTGGAAAGCGCACGGGTCGAGCAGCGCACGAATCTTGACAAGCTCATTATCGAAATTGAGACCAACGGCACGCTCGATCCGGGCGATGCGATCCGTCACGCCGCAACGCTGCTCCAGGATCAACTCGCTTATTTCGTCGGTCCCACGACACCGGACGACAAGCCGACTCCGTCGCCGGAGCCCGATATCGATCCGATTCTGCTGCGCCCGGTGGACGACCTGGAACTGACGGTGCGCTCGGCGAACTGCCTGAAGGCCGAAAGCATCTACTACGTCGGTGATTTGATTCAGCGCACCGAGGTGGAGCTGCTGAAGACACCGAATCTAGGAAAGAAATCGTTGACGGAGATCAAGGATGTCCTGGCGGCTCGCGGGCTGTCGCTCGGCATGCGTCTCGAGAACTGGCCGCCGGCGGGGCTTTATGGCGACGATAAGGACTAGCGTCGCGTCCCGTTGCTGCCTTTGACTGCCTGAAGCGAGATATCAGCCATGCGTCACCGCAAAAGTGGACGTCACCTGAACAGGTCCCGAAGCCACACCCAGGCCATGTTCAAGAACATGTCCTCGTCGCTCGTACGCCACGAGTTGATCAGGACGACCGTCCCGAAAGCCAAAGAGCTGCGCCGCGTCGTCGAGCCGCTGATTACGCTCGCCAAGACCGACAGCGTCGCCAATCGACGGCTCGCGTTCTCGCGGCTGCGCGATCGCGAGTCGGTCACCAAGCTCTTCAACGAGCTCGGGCCCCGCTACCGGCAGCGCCCGGGCGGCTATCTGCGCATCCTCAAATGCGGGTCGCGCCCGGGAGATTGCGCGCCGATGGCCTACGTCGAGCTGGTGGACAGGCCGCTCGGCGACGATGAAGGCGCCGCCGAATCCAGCGAGTGACGCGACGCGTCGGCGGGTAAGCCGCATCGAGAGCCGGGCACTGCCCGGCTCTCGCGTTTTCGCCGGCAGCGGCGGCGAATTTTGGCCATACTTCCGGCCATGATCCTGCTGTTCACCGACTTCGGCCCGGGCGGACCCTATCTGGGGCAGATGCGCCTCAGCGTGGAGCGCCACGCGCCGGGCATTCCCGTGGTCGATCTGATGTGCGACCTGACGCCGTTCAGGCCGCGCGCCGCCGGCTACTTGCTCGCAGCGCTCGCCTCCGAGATACCGCCCGGCGCGGTGCTGCTCGGGGTGGTCGATCCCGGCGTCGGCACCGACAGCCGCCGGCCGGTGGTCATGCGCGCCGCGGACCGCTGGTACGTGGGTCCGAGCAACGGCCTGTTCTCTGTCGTCGCCCAGCGACACGAGCCCACGCAGGTCTGGGAGATTACCTGGAGACCGTCGCGGCTCTCGGCGAGCTTCCATGGCCGCGACCTGTTTGCGCCGGTGGCGGCGATGCTGGCCCGGGGCGATGAGGTTCCCGGTGAGCCGGTCGACGCGCGCGCCGTCGGTCCCCGGGACTGGCCCGAGGATCTCGCCGAGATCATCTACCTCGACGGGTTCGGCAACGCCATGACAGGAATGCGCGCGAGCACCCTCGGCGCCGATCAGCGTCTGCACGTGGGCGGTCAAGAAGTTTCGGCGGCGCGCACATTCGGCGAGGTGCCCGCCGGTGAGGGGTTCTGGTACGCCAATGCCCTGGGACTCGCGGAAATTGCGGTCAATCAGGGCAGCGCCCGGGAGAAGTTCGGCCTCTCGGTCGGCGACGGCGTGACCCTGGCTCCGTAAGCCGGGCTGAGCGCAGCGAAGCTCAACCTACAGGGGTGGCTCGTCGAGCTTCCCCTTCATCAATTCGCTCACCTGCTTCGGATTGACCCTTCCCCCGCAGGCCTTCATCACCTGGCCGACCAGATACCCAAGCACCTTGGTCTTGCCGGCGCGGTACTGCGCGATCTGGGTCGCATTCTCGGCGATGACCTTGTCCACTGCTTTCGCGAGAGCGTCGCTGTCGGACATCTGCCGCAGTCCGCGCGCCGCGATCACGGCGTCGGCATCGCCCTCGCCGTCCCACATGGCGGACAAAACCTCCTTGGCGGCGGTTGCGGACACCGTGCCGTCGGAGATGCGTGCGAGCAGGCCGGCAAGCTGCGTGGCGCTCACGCGACAGGCGTCGATGCTCACCTGATGCCGGTTGAGGTGCGCGGCAAGCTCACCGGTGATCCAGTTTGCCGCCAGCCGCACATCCGCGGCGTCCGCTACGGTGGCCTCGAAGTAGTCCGCCGCCGCGCGGCTGGCGGTCAGCTGTGCGGCCAGATCGCCGCCGATGCCGTACTGCGCCTCGAAGCGATGCCGCCTCGCATCGGGTAGCTCGGGTAATGCCGCGCTTATCGCCTCTATGGTTTCGTCGCTGACGACGACGGGTAACAGATCGGGGTCCGGGAAATAGCGGTAGTCCTCGGCTTCCTCCTTGCTGCGCATGGGGCGCGTCTCGTCTCGGACCTCGTCATACAGTCGCGTCTCCTGAACGACCGCGCCGCCGCCTTCGATGAGCTCCACCTGGCGCGCGATTTCGAATTCGATGGCCCGTTCGACGAAGCGAAACGAATTCAGATTTTTCAGCTCGGTGCGGGTTCCCAGCGTCGTGGATCCCTTCGGCCGAACGGAGACGTTGGCATCACAGCGAAAGGAACCTTCCTGCATGTTGCCGTCGCAAATTCCGAGATAGCGCACGATCGAGTGAACCGTGCGCATATACGCCGCGGCTTGCGCCGCCGATCGCATGTCCGGCTCGGAGACGATCTCGATGAGCGGAGTGCCGGCGCGATTGAGATCGATACCGGTCATGCCCTGAAACGTCTCGTGCAGGGACTTGCCCGCGTCCTCCTCGAGATGCGCCCGCGTCACACCGACGGTGAAGGTCTCGCCGTTCTCGGCCGTGACCCGCAGTTGGCCGTCGTAGACGATGGGCAGCTCGTACTGGCTGATTTGGTACCCTTTCGGAAGGTCGGGGTAGAAATAATTCTTGCGGGCAAACACCGATCGACGCGCGACGCGCGCGCCGATGGCGAGGCCGAACAGGATGGCCATGCGGACGGCCTCGGCGTTGAGCACCGGCAGCACCCCGGGCAGCCCCAGATCGACGGCGCAGGCCTGGGTATTCGGCTCGGCCCCGTAGGCCGTGGATGCGCCGGAGAAGATCTTGCTCCTGGTCGCGAGCTGGGCGTGGATCTCGAGACCAATGACCGGTTCCCAATGCATCGACTGCAGCTCTTCGTCAAACCTGCCCGATCTTTGGTGGCGCGCGCAGGTGCCAGTCCGAGGACTGTTGGAACTGATGGGCGATATTCAACAAACGCGCCTCTTGGAAGTAGTTGCCGATGATGTGCAATCCCACCGGCAGACCGTCGGAGAACCCGACCGGTATCGAGACCGCCGGCAGGCCGGCCAGGTTCACGCCCGTGGTATACACGTCACACAGGTACATGGCGATGGGATCGTCGGTCTTCTCGCCGAGCGCGAACGCAACCGCCGGGGTTGTCGGCCCCATGAGCACGTCGCAGGTCTCGAATGCGCGCTGAAAGTCTTCACTGATGCGGGTGCGAAGCTGCTGAGCTTTCAGATAGTACGCGTCGTAGTAACCCGCCGACAGAACATAGGTGCCGACCATGATGCGCCGCTTGACCTCCGAACCGAAGCCCTCGCTGCGGCTGCGCTTGTACATCTCGACGAGATCCGAGGCACCCTCGGCGCGATAGCCGAAGCGCACCCCATCGTAGCGCGACAAATTGGACGAGCACTCCGCCGGCGCCACCACGTAGTAGACCGGTATGCACAGAGGTGCATGGGGCAGGGTCACTTCGGTGAGCGAGGCTCCCATGCGCTCGAGCTGCCCGAGTGCCTCCTCGACGCGCGCGCCCACCGCCGTGTCGAGCCCTTCGTCGAGATACTCTTTCGGCAGGCCGATTCGGAGTCCCGAGAGGCGCTCGCCCAGCATTTCCGGGTACGGGTCCACCGGGCGGTCGATGCTGGTGGAATCCCGCTCGTCGAATCCCGCCATGGCCGCCAGCAGAGCGGCGGCGTCTTCGGCGCTGCGGGCCATGACCCCGCCCTGATCCAGGCTCGAGGCGAAAGCGACCATTCCGTAACGGGAGACGCGTCCGTATGTGGGCTTGATGCCCGTCACGCCGCACATGGCGGCCGGTTGGCGAATCGAGCCACCGGTGTCGGTGCCGGTCGCCAGCGGCGCCAGACGCGCCGCGACGGCGGCCGCGGCGCCGCCCGAGGATCCGCCGGGAACGCGCTCGAGGTTCCAGGGATTGCGCGTGGGTCCGTAGTAGCTCGACTCGGTCGAAGAGCCCATGGCGAACTCGTCCATATTGGTCTTGCCCAGCATGCACATGCCTTGCGCCTCCAGGCGCTCGACCACGGTGGCGTCATAGGGGGCGACGAAGTTGTCCAGCATCCGGGATCCGCAGCTGGTGCGCACCCCGCGGGTGCAAAAAATGTCCTTGTGGAGCACCGGAATGCCGGTGAGCGGGCCGGCGCTGCCTTCGCCCAGCCGCCTGTCGGCGACCCGCGCCTGTGCCAGCGCGCGCTCGGCGGTGACCGTGATGACGCTGTTCAAGGCGCCGTCGAGGGCCTCGATGCGTGCCAGGAAGGCCCGGGTGAGCTCGACGCTGGAGAATTCGCCGGCGCGCAGGCCGCGCTGCAGCTCGGCAACGGATTTGTCGTGCATATCCTCACTCAAGGTCGGAACTTCTCAGGCCGATGAATACCGAGGGGCCACCGGACATCGGTCCGAGTGGCGGGTCGCCGATGCCACCCACGTGCCTGGCGCTATTCGACGACCTTGGGAACCAGATAAAGCCCGTTCTCCACCGCCGGCGCACACGCCTGGAAGTCGTGACGTCGGTCGGTCTCGGTGATTTGGTCCTCCCGGAGCCTCTGGCTGGCATCGAGCGGATGGGCCATAGGCGTGACCCCCGTGGTGTCGACGGCGTTCATCCGGCCGACGAACTCGAGGATATTCGTGAGCTCTCTGGCCGTCTCGGCAACGGCCTCGTCGCTCACCTCGAGGCGTGCCAGGTGAGCAATGCGCGCAATTTCGTCCCGATCGATGGCCATGTTTCGAATGTTCGTGAGGAAGGCTGGATAACTGCCTATATTACTTGCTGAAAGTGGGGTCCGCTGCTAGATTTAGGAGGATTTTCGTTGGTTTTTTCCGCCCACTCGGAGAGCCGTTTACGCGCCCATCCATGTCGCGACGCAGGCCAGTGTGCGGCCGAATTATACTCGGCGAATCAAGCCATTGGTAATCGCTACTCCCAGCCAAGGTAGGTCCTGATGTTCAAGCGCGTTCGGGGGATTTTCTCCAACGACCTCTCCATCGATCTCGGCACGGCCAACACGCTCATCTATGTCCGCGGCAAGGGCATCGTGTTGAACGAGCCATCCGTGGTCGCGATTCGCCAGGAACGAGGGCCGGGTGGTACCAAGAACATCGCCGCGGTCGGCGAGTCGGCGAAAAGCATGCTGGGGCGTACGCCGGGGAACATCATGGCGATCCGGCCGCTCAAAGACGGCGTCATCGCCGACTTCACCGTCACCGAGAAGATGCTCCAGCATTTCATCCACAAGGCCCACGAGAACAAATTCCTGCGTCCGAGTCCGCGCGTGCTTGTGTGTGTGCCGTGTGGCTCCACCCAGGTGGAGCGGCGTGCTATCCGCGAGTCGGCGGCCGGGGCCGGCGCGCGCGAGGTATTCCTCATCGAGGAACCGATGGCGGCCGCCATCGGGGCCGGCATGCCCGTGAGTGAAGCGAGCGGTTCCATGGTGCTCGACATCGGTGGTGGCACGACGGAAGTCGCGGTGATCTCCTTGAACGGAATCGTCTACTCGGAGTCCGTGCGCATTGGCGGCGACCGATTCGACGAAGCGATCATCAACTATATTCGCCGCAACTATGGTACGTTGATCGGCGAGGCAACTGCGGAGCGGATCAAGCACGAGATCGGCTCCGCTTATCCTGGAAGCGAAGTGAAAGAGATTGACGTACGCGGACGCAATCTGGCCGAAGGCATTCCACGCAGCTTCGTCCTGAACAGTAACGAAATTCTCGAAGCCCTTCAGGAGCCGCTTTCCGGCATCGTCAGCGCCGTCAAGACGGCGCTCGAGCAGACACCGCCCGAGCTCGGTGCCGACGTAGCCGAGCGCGGCATGGTGCTGACCGGCGGCGGCGCTCTACTCAAGGATCTCGATCGCCTGCTCATGGAGGAAACCGGAATTCCCGTGATCATCGCCGAGGATCCGATGACCTGTGTCGCGCGCGGCGGTGGCAGGGCGCTCGAGATGGTCGACGAGAAGGGCGTCGATGTATTTGCGCTAGAGTAGGCGGCGGGTGCGTTCACAGCCCGGGCGGTCGGTGCAACGGTCGGTGCAACGCTCGGCTAGGCGCGGCGCGGGCTTGGAGCTGAACAATCAAGCCGAGTAAACCACTCTTTGACCGCGGGTCCTCGTCGTTGACACGGCTCGCCGCCGTCATGGTCGTGTCGGTCGTGCTCATGACCGTGGACCACCGTGCCCAGCATCTCGAAGCCCTGCGCAGCGTTCTCAGCACACTGGTCTATCCGCTTCAGGTTGCCGTGGATCTGCCCATTCAGGCGGGCAACTGGCTGGCGGAGTACCTCTCGTCGCGACACCGACTCATCGCCGAAAATGCGCGGCTGCGGGAGAACCAGTTCCTGCTGGCCACCAAGCTCGAGAAGTTCGCCGATCTGGAAGCCGAGAACCGAAGACTGCGAAGTCTGCTGGATTCGTCGGCGAAAGTCGGTGAGCGGGTGCTGGTCGCGGAGCTGCTTTCCGTTGACATGGATCCGTACAGCCGCCGCATCGTGCTCAACAAGGGCTCGAGGGACGGTGTTGAAGCGGGGCAGTCGCTCATCGATTCCAACGGCGTGCTGGGACAGGTAGTACACGTGGCACCATTTTCCAGCAATGCGCTGCTGATCACCGATCCGAGTCACGCACTGCCGGTGCAGAATCATCGCAACGGCCTGCGTTCACTGGCCGTCGGCACCGGCCCACTCAACCTGCTCGAGCTCGCGCATCTGCCCAACAATGCGGATGTGCGCATCGGCGACACACTCGTGACGTCCGGACTCGGGGGCCGGTTTCCGGCAGGCTACCCCGTGGGTCGCGTCGTCAGCATCGAGCGCAATCGCGGCCGGCCCTTTGCCACGGTGATGGTGCAGCCGAGCGGGCGGCTCGAGCGCAATCGCGAGGTGCTGCTGGTCTGGCCCGCGGAGTCGACGGACGCCACCGGCGCGTTGCCGGCGCATTCGGAGGGTGGCGAGTGAGCACCACGCGGGTCGGTTATACTGCCATCGCGCTCAGCTTTGTCGTGGCGTTGATGCTGACGGCGCTGCCGATGCCGGCTTGGGCGGCGTTGTGGCGCCCGGCCTGGGTCGCGCTGGTGCTCATCTACTGGTGCATGGCGGCACCCGCCTACACGGGGGTGGTATTGGGCTGGGCGCTGGGGCTTTTTCTCGACGTCCTGACCGGGACATTGCTCGGGCAACACGCGCTCGGCTTGGCCATAGTGGCGTTCGTCGCCCATCGCTTCCACCTTCAGGTTCGCGTGCTCCCAATCTGGCAACAAGGTGTCAGCGTCTTCGGTCTCGTGTTCGTTTACCAGGCATTGATTCTTTGGATAAACGGAATTCAAGGTATGCCTGTGCAGGCCGCCGCCTACTGGTCTTCGCCGTTGGTGAGCATGCTCCTGTGGCCCTGGATTTTCATAGTGCTGCGCGACGTCCGCCGCCGGTATCAAGTCGTATGAAGCGCGACATGCGAAGACCACCGGTGCGCCGCGTCTATCCGGGTTTGCCGTGAAATCGATACACACCATCAAGGATATCGCTCGTGAGACCCGTATCGTTCGCAGTCGCGTAGTGGCCGCGTGCGTCGGGGTTTTTCTGCTGGCGGGAGTACTGGTACTGCGTATGGTGCAGCTACAGGTGGTGGAGTACGAGCATTTCAGCACCCTGTCCGAGGACAATCGCGTCAAGATTGTGCCGCTCGCGCCGACGCGCGGACTCATCTATGACCGCAACGGTGTTGCACTGGCGCAGAACACACCCACCTTCACACTCGAGATTGTTCCCGAGAACGTCGACGACATGGAGAAGCTGCTGACCGAGCTTCGTGATGTCGTGTACATCACCCCGGAAGACATCAAGCGATTTCGCGGTATGCTCAGGAAAAAGCGCCGATTTCAAAGCGTACCCCTGCGCTACCGTCTCAACGAGCTGGAGGTGGCGCGCTTCTCCGTCAACCGACATCGTTTTCCGGGA
Source organism: Gammaproteobacteria bacterium (assembly GCA_041581935.1). Lineage (GTDB taxonomy): Bacteria > Pseudomonadota > Gammaproteobacteria > HK1 > HK1 > JAABYT01. The sequence goes on from JBFICP010000034.1 coordinate 14,369, forward strand.
GTTGACGTGCATGCGAGGCTGACGCGCAGCTACCCGCTGGGGGCCTCCTCGGTGCATTTGCTCGGCTATGTCGGAAGAATAAGCGAGGAAGAGCTGCAGAGCGTCGACGCTGCGGAGTATCGTGGAACCACGCACATCGGAAAAACCGGCGTCGAGCAGGCTTATGAGGCCCTTCTTCACGGCGAGCCGGGTCTCCAGCACGTGGAGACCAACGCGCAGGGGAGGATCCTGCGAGTGCTCGAGCGCAGCGATCCGGCGCCGGGCAGCAATTTACATCTCACTATCGACGCATCGCTGCAGGCGGTTGCGGAGCGTGCACTCGGGAGCGAGAACGGGGCCGTGGTGGCGGTGGATCCGGCGACCGGCGCACTGCTCGCCTTCGCCAGTACCCCCGTTTACGACCCGAATCTGTTTGTCGATGGTATCGACTCGAGAACCTATCAGAATCTGCTCGCATCCCCCGAGCGGCCGCTGTTCAATCGCGCACTCAACGGGCAGTATCCGCCCGGTTCCACGGTCAAACCGTTCGTTGGTCTGGCGGGACTCGAGCACGAGCACGTCAGCGACGAGCACGAAGTCTTCTGCCCAGGGTGGTTCCGGCTGCCGGGCCGAGAGCGCCGTTACCGCGACTGGAAAAAGTGGGGCCACGGTAAAGTCGATGTCAAGCGCTCCATCGTCGAATCCTGTGACGTCTTCTACTACACGCTGGCTCACGAGATGGGCATTACACGACTGCACGATTACCTCACCTTGTTCGGCTTCGGTGTGCGCACGGGCATCGATCTGCATGGCGAGAGCGCGGGTCTCATGCCGTCTGAAGAATGGAAGCGCCGCAGCCGGGGTCAGGCGTGGTTTCCCGGCGAAACGCTCATTACCGGCATCGGGCAGGGCTTCACCTTGACGACGCCGCTGCAGCTGGCCATGGCTACGGCGACGCTCAGTACCCGGGGCGTGCGCCTGCGACCGCAGGTGGTGTTGCGCCGTGACGACGCGAGTGCGCACAACGGCGTCGATCTGGTGCCTGAGACGCTCGACACCATCACTCCGAATTTGGAGAGCAACTGGCAGACGGTGATAGAGGCTATGGCCGATGTGGTGCACGGCGAGAAAGGCACGGCCAGAAGAATCGGTGTCGGTGTCACCTATCGCATAGCCGGAAAGACGGGTACCGCTCAAGTTTTCGGTATCGCGCAGGACGAGGAGTATGACGCAGAAAAAGTCGATAAAAAGCTGCGCGATCATGCTTTGTTTATCGCGTTCGCACCGGTGGAAAATCCGCGCATCGCACTTGCCGTGCTGGTGGAGAACGGCGGCAGTGGCAGCAAAACGGCGGCACCCATCGCACGCAAGGTGATGGACCACTACTTCCAGGAGGTCCTCGACGACAACGAAGGCGAGCTTATTCTCACCGCCATCGGCGTCCCGGATAGCGGTTCCCACGGAGCAATTCGACGCCGATGAACAAGCTACAGCCTCTCTGGACACCCGTGAGAACACTCGCGCCGACCCCGTCGCTCAATGCGATGCACGATCAGCGCACGATCGCGCAGCGCCTGCACATGGATATTCCTCTGCTGCTTGGGTTGTTGTTGCTCTCCGGGATCGGACTGGCGGTTCTCTACAGCGCCGGCGGGCAGGATACGAACCTTCTGGTTCGTCAGGGCGTTCGCCTGGCCGCCGCATTCACCGCGATGTTCGTTCTCGCGCAGGTACCGCCGCGCCACCTGTTGTTCTGGACGCCGTGGCTGTATGCGATCGGTATCGCACTGCTGATCGCGGTGCTCGCGATCGGCGACGTGGCACAGGGCGCTCAGCGGTGGATTCGCATCGGGCCGCTGAACTTTCAGCCGTCCGAGATGTTGAAGATTATCGTTCCGATGATGGTCGCCTACTATCTCGGTGATCGATCGCTGCCGCCCAGTTTCCTGCGCGTGCTCGTAGCCGGTTTCCTGGTGGTCGTACCGACGCTGTTGATAGCCCGCCAGCCGGATCTGGGAACCGCGCTGCTAATCGCGTGCTCGGGCGTATTCGTAATTTTACTTGGAGGCATCAGCGTACGCTTGATCGCAGCATGCGCAATTCTCGTGTCGGCGAGCGCGCCGATAATGTGGTACACGATGCACGACTATCAACGTCAACGCGTGCTGACTTTTCTCGATCCAGAGCAGGATCCGCTTGGTTCCGGGTATCACATCATACAGTCGAAGATTGCCATCGGCTCTGGAGGAACCTATGGAAAGGGTTGGTTGAATGGGACACAATCGCAGCTGGACTTTCTGCCCGAGCGATCTACCGACTTCATATTTGCAGTATTCAGCGAAGAGTTCGGGCTCTCGGGAGTGCTGATACTCATTGCGATTTATCTAGCCGTCGTGTTCCGGGGCCTGTATATCGCCTCGCAGGCGCAGGATTCTTATGCGCGCCTGCTCGCAGGCAGCCTTGTTCTGACATTTTTCGTCTATGTTTTCGTCAATATCGGAATGGTCAGCGGGCTCCTGCCGGTGGTTGGATTACCGCTGCCGCTGCTCAGCTACGGAGGCACGTCGCTCGTCACGGTAATGGCCGCATTCGGTATTCTCATGTCACTTCACACTCACAGGCGCCTGATCTCGGAATGAATGCAAGGTCGTCCCGTGTCAGTGCACCAGGCACCTTGAACGGTCTCACGCGATGGTTCCGGTGCACCCGCCAGGCCCTCATTTGGCTGGTCTCGATTGGCCTGTTCGCATGCTCAGGGGCGGCAGTCCATTCCAGGACCCCGGAAAAGCTCGACCCGGAAACCGAAATCGCGCCCTTCGTGGGCGAGATGGTGAAGCGCCACGGCTTCGAGCGCGAGCAGCTCGAACGGCTACTCGACGGCGTGCGGGTAAGGCCCAAGATTCTGGAGGCAATTCGACGACCGGCGGAGTCTCTGGATTGGTATCAGTACTATCCGATTTTCATTACCGAGGCACGTATTAACAAGGGTGAAGAATTCTGGCGTAAGCACTCCGATACGCTGGCGAATGCCGCTCGCGAGTTCGGCGTATCGCCCGAAATCATCGTTGCCATCATCGGTGTCGAAACGTTCTACGGGACTCGCAAGGGCAAGTATCTGGTGCTCGATTCTCTGGCGACGCTCGCGTTTCGCTATCCCAGGCGTAGCAAGTTCTTTCGCCGCGAACTCGAGCAGTTCCTCATTCTCGCGCGCCAGGAAAATCTTGATCCCGGCGAGGTGCAAGGATCCTATGCAGGTGCGATGGGCATTCCACAGTTCATCTCGAGCAGCTATCGACGCTATGCAGTGGACTTCGATGGAGACGGGGTGCGCGACCTCCTGAAGAGCGAGGCCGACGCTATCGGCAGTGTCGCCAACTATCTAAAGCGGCATGGTTGGCAGCGCGATGGTGCCATTGCATTGCCGGCAAGCGTGACCGGTGACGAATACAAGGTCCTGGTCAAGAAAGGCCTCAAGCCGCATACACCGGTGTCGGACATGCACAACTTCGGCGTCGTCGTGCTGTATGCTAGTGAGAACCAGTCGCGCGGAACGCTCATCGAGCTCATTAACAAGGATGATATCGAGCATTGGGTCGGACTGCAGAACTTCTACGCAATTACTCGTTACAATCACAGCAGCTTATACGCGATGGCGGTCTTTCAGCTTGCTCGAGAGATCAGCAAAAGATACCGCAGTGTCGAGGGATGAAGTGAGCGAGGAGTCGGTTTCGCGACGATGGGCATCGGTAGCGCACATTTCGGGTGCAGCAACCCTGCTGCTGCTCGGCGCGTGCGCGGGCGGGCCCGCTGTCGACGGGCCGCCGCGTAAGCACGTAGACGTCGCATCGGTTCCGGATGCGGTGCCGAGAGTCGAACCGAAAAGTCGCTACGGGAATCCGCGCTCATACAAGGTCTACGGTAAGCGCTACTATCCGTTGAGGACGAGCAACGGCTACCGCGAACGTGGTATCGCTTCCTGGTATGGGTCCAAGTTTCACGGCCGACGCACCTCCAGCGGTGAGGCGTACGACATGTACGCCATGACAGCAGCCCACAAGACCCTACCACTGCCGACATATGCGCGGGTTACCAACCTCGAGAATGGGCGCAGTGTCGTCGTGCGTGTCAACGATCGAGGCCCGTTTCACGACAACCGTATCATCGACCTCTCTTATTCCGCCGCCTGGAAGCTCGGAATCCTCGCGAAGGGGACCGGTTATGTAGAAGTCCTCGCACTCGATCCGCGCTCACCGCAACCGGTCAGCGTGGCGAAGAGCTCGCCGCGTTCGCCGGCGGGTCCCGTGCGGCTGTACCTTCAGACCGGCTCGTTCAGCGTTCGGGCCAATGCGGAGCAGATGAAATGGCGGATGCAGAATGTTTCCGGTGGGCCGGTGACTATCGATCCGGTGCAGATTGGCGGCAGAGTCACCTATCGCGTGCGGGTTGGTCCCATTGCCAACGTCACCAAGGCAGATCGCCTGGCGCAACAGATCTCGGATCTCGGCCTCGAAACCCCACGCATCGTGATCGAATAGCACGGTGGCTGGAATTGAAAGAACGTTTTGACTACGGGAGCTGAACGCGTGAGGGGAGTCTTGAGCATTTTTTTCGCCTTGTCGGCGGTGTTGGCGATGGTCACGGCCCAGGCGGCGGTCGTGACGCCGACCCCTCCTGCGATCAAGGCGCGCGCGTATATCCTCAAGGACTACGACAGTGGTGAGGTTCTGGTCGAAGCCAACGCCGATGAGCACATGGACCCTGCGAGCCTCACCAAGATGATGACCGTGTACGTCGTTCTGGCCGAGCTCGCGGACGGCAAGTTCCGAATGGAAGACCGGGTCCCCATCAGCAAGAAAGCCTGGAAAATGGGTGGCTCTAAAATGTTCATTGAGGTTGGCAAGGAGGTACCGGTCGAGGATCTGC
>JBFICP010000035.1:0-18837 GCA_041581935.1 Gammaproteobacteria bacterium
GTGTCGAATACCGCCGAGTACGGTGATCTTACACGCGGCCCCCGCATCATAACCGACGAGACTCGTGCGGAAATGCGGCGCATCCTCGCCGATATTCAAAGCGGCGCGTTCGCGAAAGAATTTATTCTCGAGAATCAGAGTGGCGCGCCCACCATCCGGGCGTTGCGTCGCGCGAGCCGCGCGCATCCCGTGGAGCAGGTCGGTCAGCGGCTGCGTGATATGATGCCTTGGATCAAAGAGAACCAGCTCGTCGACAAGACCAAGAACTGAGCATCGCGAAGCTACGCACCGATGCGGCTGTGAGACGATGCCATGATTGCCCGCGAAGGGCACGTTCCGATAGCAGTGGTGAGTGTCTCGGCGATCGCCGTCGGCTACTACGCGGGGCCGGTGTGGACGTTGCCGCTGTTGGCCTTGCTCGCTTATCTGTTTTATGTGTTTCGTGAAACCACGCCCGCGATCCCGAATCTGCCTCTCGCCGTTTTGAGCCCGGGCAGTGGCCGCGTGGTCGAGGTGAGTGAAGGCCGGGATCCATGGCTCAAACGCAGCGCTCGACGCGTACGGGTCGCGCTCGACGGTCTCGGAATCGGCGTATTGAGAAGCCCGGTCGAGGGAAAGGTCATGGACTACTGGACCTCGGCGCAACCGTTCAAGACACCGGGTTCCTTGCGGGTACCCGGATTCTCACCGAACTGTTACAGCGCCTGGGTGCAGACCGACGAGGGCGACGACGTCGTGTTCGCGGTTTCTTCATTGCGTCCGATTTCACGCTTCAAGCTGTACGTTTCGCCCGGTGAGCGAATCGGCATCGGCCAACGCATGGGGTTCATCTACTTCGGGAATGTGGTCGACGTGTTCATGCCCACCGGCACCCGCGCCGAGGCGAATGCGGGCGATCCCGCCGTCTCGGGCTCGACCGTGCTCGGCGAGCTCACCAGGAACACGCGTGCCACCCCGGATAGCGCCGGGCCCGGCTGATCCCCCACCGATTCCTGGCTATCATGTGAGCATCGGCCCCCGCATGAAAAGGGCCAGGGGTCGTCGACAAATGCAGACGCAATCACCTGCGAGAAAGCAACGCCGCGGCATCTACCTGCTGCCGAATCTATTCACCACCGCGGCCCTGTTTGCCGGCTTCTACGCCATCGTTGCAGCCATGGCAGACCGGTTCGAAGCCGCCGCCGTCGCCATATTCGTGGCCATGGTGCTCGATGGTATCGATGGTCGCATCGCGCGTCTGACAAATACACAAAGCGCTTTCGGCGCCGAGTACGACAGCCTTGCCGACATGGTCTCGTTCGGCATCGCGCCGGCGCTCGTCGTCTATCAGTGGGCGCTGCTGGGCATGGGCAAGCTCGGCTGGCTGGCGGCATTCTTCTATGCCGCCGCGACGGCGCTTCGGCTGGCGCGGTTCAATACCCAGGTCCAGACCGCGGACAAGCGTTACTTTCAGGGCCTGCCGTGTCCCCTGGCTGCGGCGGTGGTGGCAGGACTCGTATGGTTCAGCGCCGATCACGCGATCGCTGGCGTGAGCATGATGCCGGCGGCGCTCGCCATCACGGTCATCACGGGCATGCTCATGGTCAGCAACATTCGTTATCACAGCTTCAAAGAGCTCGATCTCAAAGGTCGTGTCCCGTTCATAACGATTCTCGTCGTGGTGTTGGTGTTCGTGCTGGTTTCCAGCGATCCGCCGTTCGTGCTTTTCGCACTGTCGGCTCTGTACATGCTCTCCGGACCGGTGCTCACTCTGGTGCACATCCGACGGCGCCGGGCCGCGCGCCGCGGCGGCTCGGGCTTGCCGGACGAGTCACGAGAGGGAAAATGAGGGAGCGGCCGAGCGCAGCCGATGCCTGAGCACGCCGGCCAATCCCGTCGAAATCGCTATCTGCAGGCCATGCAGGTCGATGTCTGGCGTGCTCGGGATAACGATCGCGAAAGCACACGCGAAATCTCGAGCGGCAAGGCCGCGGCTGAACCGCAGCCGTCGGCAGCGCTCGACGCGTCGCCGGAAGCGGGCAGCGACGTTGCGCACATGCCGCTTTTGGAGCTCGAGTCCACGGTTGCCGGCTGCCGGCTGTGTGCGCTTGCCGACGGTCGCACGCACACGGTATTCGGAACCGGAGATGCGCATGCGCGCTGCATGATCATCGGTGAGGCGCCCGGCGCCGAGGAGGACGCCCGCGGCGAGCCCTTCGTCGGCCGTGCGGGGCAACTCCTCAACGCCATGCTGCGTGCCATCGGGCTCGCCCGCGAGGCCGTTTACATCGCCAACATCGTCAAGTGTCGGCCGCCGAAGAACCGGGATCCGAAGCCCGAAGAGATGGTGGCCTGCTCGCGCTACCTGCGTCGCCAGATCACACTGATAAACCCGCGCGTGATCCTCGCCGTAGGCCGGGTCGCCGCCCAGCACCTGGTCGGGTCCGCCATTCCGGTCGGCAGAATGCGCGGACAGAGCTATGTTTATGAGAATGTCGACAACGGCGCTCGGATTCCCATCGTCGTGACCTATCACCCGGCTTATCTGCTGCGTTCGCCGCTGGAGAAGCGTAAATCCTGGGAGGACCTCAGGCGGGCGCGCGAGCTGCTGGAGTCGAGCCCATGAGTGCCGTCCTCAAGGGTAAACCCCTGGATATCCGGCCGATGCGTGATAGCGACCTTGCCTTCGTGCTGGAGATCGAGCGTGAAGCGTATGCCTTTCCGTGGTCGGAAGGCATATTCCGCGACTGCCTGCGGGCCGGCTACTGCTGCTGGGTCGTGGAGCAACGGGGACTGGTTTGTGCCTACGGAATCATGCAGGTCGGCGCGGGCGAGTCCCACATACTCAATCTCTGCGTGCGCGCGAGCGGCCGGGGGCGGGGGCTCGGCCGGACCCTGCTCGGTCATCTGCTGGATGTTGCGAGGGAACATCGCGCCGATACGGCGTTGCTGGAAGTGCGCCCGACGAATCGTGCCGCGCTCGGTCTTTATGAAGCCATGGGTTTCAACGAGGTCGGCGTCAGGCGCGGCTACTATCCCGGGCGTGACGGGCGCGAGGACGCGCTCATCTTGGCCATCTGCCTGACCGGCACCGCCTGATTCCCGAAGCGCGGCCTGTCCGGCGCGGAGCAAAAAAAACCCCGCTTGAAGACAAGCGGGGAGCCACTAGGGACATGTCACGAAACGATTCGAATGCAGCCGGCAAAAATCGTCAATGAAGCTCCGGGTGCCACTCCCAACGCGCACCTTTTCCGGCGCGCTGGTACCTGAGCAAAGCCAGCGATTCCTGCTTGAATTTCAACAGCTCTCTGAGATAGGTCTGCGCGTGCTTGGTGCGCAGGTCGTCCGCGTTCCGCCCGTCCAAGACTTTGCGGTAAAGCAGCGCGATCTCCTCGACCAATTGGCCTTCACGTAGGATGGCAAGGTTGTTCAAGTTGTCGCTCCCCCGGTGCGGTACCGGTGTGCTGTATGACCGATTCCGAAGCAAGCGGTGTGCCAACTGGGGCCTACGACGGGGATTCAGGGGCTTGTCGGGCCCGCGCCCGGCGGTCCGTCGGGCCCGTGTAAGCTTTTCCGACATTGCCCGGGGAGCATTGTGTGACGCAGTTCACGCTTTAAACGTGTCAGGCAATCGGCGGCTGCGAGAAAACCACCGCCGTTCAGGCAGTTAACGGAACCTTCGCGGTGTTCCACCGGGTGTCAAGATATTCGACAGGGCCTGCGGGGCCGGTTGCGTGGCGCGCACCGGGGCCGCGGCTTGACTCCTTTTGTGCCCCATCGGCCTTCCATTACACTCGCGCAATGTCATTCCCGACCCTCGATGCCCTGATCGGCAATACGCCGCTCGCCCAGCTGCAACGTCTTGCGGGCAGCGCCGAGAACACGATTCTGGCCAAGCTGGAGGGCAATAATCCCGCCGGGTCGGTCAAGGATCGGCCCGCGCTCGGCATGATTCGCGGCGCCGAGGAGCGCGGCGAGATTCGCCCCGGGGATACGCTCATCGAGGCGACCAGCGGCAATACCGGCATCGCGCTGGCCATGGTGGCGGCGGTCAAGGGCTATGCCATGGTGCTCATCATGCCCGAGCACATGAGCGTGGAACGCCGCGCCGCGATGCAGGCGTTCGGAGCCCGCATCGTTCTGGTTTCCGAGGACGGCGGCATGGAACAGGCGCGCGACCTTGCCGAAGCAATGCAGGCGCGCGGTGAAGGCAAGGTGCTCGATCAGTTCGCGAACCCCGATAATCCCCGCGCGCACTACGAATCGACCGGCCCCGAAATCTGGCGCGCGACGCAGGGACGCGTCACGCACTTTGTCAGCGCCATGGGGACCACGGGTACCATCATGGGCGTGTCCCGATATTTGAAGGAAATCAGTCCACGAGTGCAGATCATCGGCGTTCAGCCGGGAGACGAATCCAGCATTCCGGGAATCCGCAAATGGCCGGCGGCCTACCTGCCGAAAATTTTCGAAGCCGAGCGCATCGACCGCATCGTCGAGGTGAGTGCCGAGCAGGCCGAGCGAACGACCCTCGAGCTGGGTCGTCGGGAGGGCATTTTTGCGGGGCTCTCATCGGGAGGCGCCGTCTCGGTCGCCCTGGAATTGTCCCGGCAGCTCACCGATGCGGTTATCGTCACCATTGTCTGCGACCGCGGCGATCGGTATCTGTCCACGGGCCTGTTTAATAAAGAGTAGCAGCGAGGATCACCTCATCGGTCATCAGCCGCGTCTGCTTTCCGCGCTGGCCGCGCTCGTCGCCGCGGCGCTGGCCGCGCCATTGTCGGCAGTCGAGGAGCTTACGCTGCATGTCGGTCGCGTCGACGGTGGACGATGGTCCAGCGGTGATATCGAGCTCAAGCTCGGGTTTGCCGCTGCGGACCGGGTATCGGCCCGGCTGACCACGGTTGGACTCGAGCTGCCGGAACCCTTTCAAGCGCTGCGCGCGCTCAGCGTGGACTGCCCGAGAGCCGACGTCACGGCTACGGGCCTCGCGTGCACGGGCGCCGAGCTGAGGCTCAGCGACGATGGTGGTGGCATCGAGCGGTTGCCGCTTGCCATGCGTCTCGAGCGCAAGGCCGATCACTGGCGGCTTCGCGTGGCTGCCGAGGCACTCGACCCCGCGTCGATGTGGACTCTCGCCGCCCGCCTGGGTCTGGCACCCGGGCTCGAGATCACCCGTGGCAGGCTTGCCGTCACTCTGGAGCTCGAAACCGGCCGCAAGGGCCGCCGGCTGCGTCTGGACGCGGCGCTCTCCGGCGCGAGCTTCAGCGACGCCGCGGGCCTGAATGCCGGCGAAGACCTCGATGCGCGCCTCGAGTTGCGCGCCGCGCGTGCCGAGTCCGGCTGGCAAACGAGCGCGGAGCTTTCTTTGGACACCGGCCAAGTCTATCTCGATCCGGTGTTCGTGGATGCCCGCAATGCCCCGGTTACCGTCAGCGCAGCCGGCGATATCGAACCCGAGTCGGGTCGCTTACGATTGTCGAGCGTGCGCCTGCGCCACCGAGGAGTAGCCAGCGTGGATGGCGAGCTGGTCGTCACCACAGGCGGTGCGCTCGAGGCGCTTGCGCTGCGTCTCGCGCGCGCTCCGCTCGCGCCGCTTTACCGGACCTACCTGCAACCGTTCGCCGTCGGCAGCGTGCTCGACGCGCTCACCGTCGACGGGGTCGGGGAGGCACGCCTCGAGTGGCGGCCGGCGCCCGAAGGCTGGCGCGCGTGGCTAAAACTCGACGACGTGAATATCGCCGACCAAGACGGCCGATACAGCGTTGCCGGCGTTCAAGGCGATGTCGAGTGGAGCGAGGGGTCGCGACCGGACATCACCACGCTTCGTTGGAGCGGCGGTCAGTTTTATCGCATCGATTACGGGGCCGGTGTGCTCCGGGGGCGGGTTTCGGGTCGTCAATTCGAGCTCGAAGCGCCCGTCGAGGTGCCGTTGCTGGAGGGTGCCGTCACGGTCAATGCGCTTCGCGTGAACGACATCGGCACACGCGAGCTCGGCTGGCAGTTCCGCGGAAACGTGCGGCCAATGTCGCTCAGGGCGCTCACGGGCGCGCTCGCCTGGCCACCATTCGGCGGCACGCTCGCAGGTGATATACCGCTGGTCAGCTACACCCGGGGCGTCATCAGCGTGGATGGCAGTCTCGATATCGCGGTCTTCGGCGGTGCGGTACGCGTCAGGCAGCTCAGTATCAGCAATCCCTTCGGAGTCATCCCCGAGTTGCGCGCCGACGTCGACGTCGAAGGGCTGTCGCTCGATGCCCTTACCAGCACGTTTTCCTTTGGTAACATCCAGGGCAGGCTGCAGGGCCGCATCCACGGGCTGATTCTGAAAGACTGGAAGCCGACCGCATTCGACGCGCGTTTCGCCACACCCGACGACGACGATTCCCGGCACCGGATCTCTCAGCGGGCGGTGGAGAACCTTGCCAGCCTCGGCGGCGCCGGGGCGGTGCTTTCGTCGACCTTCCTGCGAATATTCGACGAGTTCTCGTACCGCCGTCTCGGCATCGGTTGCCGTCTCGCGAACGGCGTCTGCGATATGGACGGGGTCGCTCCCGCGGAGCAGGGATACTACATCGTCGAGGGCGGCGGATTGCCTCCCCGTATCGATGTCCTGGGCTTCAATCGACGCGTGGACTGGGAGGTCCTGCTCGGCAGGCTCCGGCAGATCGTCACGACGAATGGACCGGTCATCCGCTGAGCATCGCAGGTCGGCGAACGTGCCTCGTTCATGGTAGGTTCATCTTCCGTGAGCGTAAATCCGGATCTCTTTACATAGAGCTGGGAGCATTCCATGAGAGTCATGAAGCAAATCGCGGTTGCGGCCGCCACTGCCGCTTTTATCAGCACCGGTGGGTGCGTGACCATCAACGTGTATTTCCCGGCCGCCGCTGCCGAGCAGGCGGCGGACAAGATCATCGAGGAGGTGTGGGGTAACGATGCCGCCAAGCCGGGCAGCGAGCAGTCCTCGGATGCCGGATTTCTCACCGGACACGCGTTCAGGGTGTCGCATCTGATCATCAACTGGCTGGTACCGGCGGCGCACGCGCAACAGGCGAATCTCGACATCTCGAGCCCTGCGATCGGTAAAATCGAGGCCTCCATGCGGGCCCGGCACGCGCAGCTGCTGCCTTACTACAATGCCGGTGCCATCGGGCTCACAAACGACGGGTTCGTCGCGGTGCGCGATGCCAAGGCCATCCCGCTCAATGCGCGCAATACCGTCAATCAGCTGGTGGCCGACGAAAATCGTGACCGCGCGGCTCTTTATCGCGAAATCGCCGCCGCCAACGGGCATCCGGAATGGGCAGCGCAAATTCAGGAGACTTTCGCGCGACGCTGGATCGATCGTGCGCAACCCGGCTGGTACTACCAGGCGAGCGGCGGCTGGCGCGCAAAGTAACGTCGACGTTGACCCGACAGGGCGCGTGTGAACGCGACCGATATGAATCTGTTTGTTTTCGATATCGAAACGGTTCCGGACGTGGATGCCGGTCGGCGCCTGTACGACATCGACGGTCTCGAAGACGCCGAGGTCGCGGAGATCATGTTCCACAAGCAGCGTCAATCATCGGGCAGCGATTTTCTGCGCCTCCATCTTCACCGGGTGGTGGCGATTGCGGCTGTTCTGAGAAGCGGCGACCGCTTCAAGCTATGGTCCCTGGGCGACAAGGACTCCCCGGAGGAAGAGCTGATTCAGCGATTCTTCGACGGCCTCGAACGTTACTCGCCGACGCTCGTGTCGTGGAACGGTTCTGGATTCGATCTCCCCGTGCTCCACTATCGTTCCCTGTTGCACGGAGTCGTCGCGAGCCGTTATTGGGAAACGGGGGCGGACGACTCGAGCTTTCGTTGGAACAATTATCTCAACCGTTTTCACGATCGCCACACGGATCTGATGGATGTGCTGGCCGGCCATCAGGTTCGCGCGACCGTTCCGCTCGAGGAAGTTGCGCTGTTGCTCGGCTTGCCGGGCAAGCTCGGTATGCATGGTTCGCTGGTGTGGGAGCGGTTTCTCGAGGGTGATATCGAAGCCATTCGAAACTACTGTGAGACCGACGCGCTGAATACCTATCTCGTTTACCTGCGTTTCGAGCTCGTGCGCGGTCACTTGAGTGAGGTGGCTTACGCGCAGGAGTGCGACAAGGTTCGTGCCGCCCTCGAGGACGACCGCCGGCCACACGTTAGCGAGTTCCTGTCGGCGTGGTCTATGTGGAAGTCCGACTGAGTAGGTATTTCGCTCACATCGTGCCCGTTACCGCGCAACATCGGCAGCCGCCCGCAGCGCATCGCACGCAGCCAGCGGACGTCGTCGTCACTGTCGAGGGCCTCGATGCGAGCGGCTGCGGACTGGTCCGCATAGACGGCCACACGCTGCTGGTCGATGGGGTGCACGTCGGCGAGCGCGTCTTGGTGAGGCGGCGTCGGGGTCGACGGTGGCGTAACCGGGCAGAGTTGGTCAAGGTGCTGGTGGCCGCGCAGGATCGCGCGGAACCGGCCTGTGCGCACTTCGGCACATGTGGCGGATGCGCGCTACAGCATATGTCTTCTCGCGCGCAGCTCGCCTTTAAGCAGCAGCGCCTGGTGCGCACGCTCGTCGAGCACGGCGACGTAACGCCCGAAGTGCTCCTGGAACCACTCACGGGTGACTCGACGGGTTATCGCCGTCGAGCGCGCCTGGGAGTGAAGTACGTGCCCGGGAAGGGCGCGCTGGCCGGATTTCGCGAGAAAAACACCGCCAAGCTGGCGGAGCTCACCGCCTGTGCAGTTCTCGAAGCGCGCGTCGGTGATGCCATCGGTGATTTGCGTCGCGTGCTCGACACGCTCGAAGTCAGGCACCGTATTCCGCAGCTCGAAGTAGCCATGGGCGACAGCGAAACGGCGCTCGTGCTGCGCCATCTGCAGCCGTTGTCGACGCGCGACCGCGCCCGGCTCTTGGACCTCGTGCGCGCGCGCGACTGGCAGCTCTACCTTCAGCCCGGGGGACCGGAAAGCATCGAACCGCTGTGGCCCGAGGAGCCGGCACCGTTATGCTACGCGCTGCCGGACTTCGATTTGGAACTCGAGTTTCTGCCCACCGACTTCATCCAAATCAATGCCGCGATGAATCGCGCTCTGGTGGGCGCGGCCGTGCAGCATCTGGATATCAGGCCGACTTCTCGGGTAGTCGATCTCTACTGCGGCATCGGTAATTTCACTCTCGCTGCTGCCCGACGCGCGGCCGGTGTGCTGGGAGTGGAGGGTGATGCGAGGCTGATTTCGCGCGCGCGCGCCAACGCACATCGCAACCGGATCGACAACGCCGAATTCGTCAGCGCCGATTTGAGCAGCTTCGATGTTTTCCAGGGCTCGTGGAACGGGGGGTGGGATCGGCTGATACTGGACCCGCCGCGCACCGGCGCCGAGCGCGTCGTGAATAATCTAAACGGGCAATTGCCCGAGCGTATCGTTTACGTGTCCTGCAACCCGGAAACGCTTGCCCGCGATGCGCGCGTGCTCGTGCACAAGCACGGTTACCGTCTCGACCGTGCCGGGGTCGTCGATATGTTTCCCCATACCACACACTGTGAGGCCATGGCGGTATTTGTGCGTTCCGGCGGCCCTGTCGCGCCATGAGCTTCCGTGGAGGCGACTCGAGATGAAGCCACAGGGCCTCGCGCGCATTCACGCCTTGCCCGAACGCCTGGCAAACCAGATAGCCGCGGGCGAGGTCGTGGAACGTCCGGCGTCGGTCTTGAAGGAGCTTCTCGAGAACAGCATCGACGCCGGCGCCGCACACATACGCGTGGACATAGAGCACGGTGGAACGCGCCTCATTCGGGTGCGTGATGACGGTGTCGGTATCCATCGAGATGATTTGGCGCTCGCGTTGAATCGCCACGCCACCAGCAAGATTGCGACACTCGACGATCTGATTCACGTTGAGAGTCTCGGGTTTCGCGGCGAGGCGCTGCCGAGCATTGCGTCGGTATCGCGCCTGGAGTTGATCTCGTGTACCGCCGATGACGACAGTGGTTGGAAGGTTGTCGCGGGCGATTCGTGGACCGACGCATCGACAGAGCCGGTTTCGCACCCGAAAGGCACTACGGTCACGGTCAGGGATTTGTTCTACAACACGCCGGCGCGACGCAAGTTCATGCGTACCGAAAAAACCGAGTATCGACATATTGAAGACGTCCTCAAGCGTGCGGCTCTCGCGCGCTTCGACTGTGCGTTCTCACTGCGGCACAACGCTCGCCAGAGCTATGCGCTACCTGGCG
Organism: Gammaproteobacteria bacterium; assembly: GCA_041581935.1. GTDB lineage: Bacteria > Pseudomonadota > Gammaproteobacteria > HK1 > HK1 > JAABYT01. The sequence goes on from JBFICP010000035.1 coordinate 10,239, forward strand.
CCTCGAGCGACACCGAGCAGTCGCGACGCGTGGCGAGAATTTGTGGCGGTGCCTTTGCGCAATGTGCTCTCGTGCTGGGCTTCGAGGCCGAAGGGCTGAAGCTGAGCGGCTGGATCGGTGAGCCGGGTTACTCCCGAGGCGTTGCCGATCTGCAGTATTTTTTCGTCAATGGTCGCATGGTGCGTGACAATCTGCTGCGTCACGCGGTACGGCATGCTCACGATGGCGTCGTCGAAAGCGGTCGCCAGCCGGCGTACGTGCTGTATCTCGAGCTCGACCCGGCGCAGGTGGATGTCAACGTTCATCCGAGCAAGCACGAGGTGCGCTTTCGCGACGCACGCAGCGTGCACGACTTCATCTCTCGCAGCATCCGGGTAGCCTTGTTGAAACCGAGCGTGTCGGGCGCGGATGCATCCGGACGGGTTCCAGGCGCACCACCTTTTCGGCCGCGACCCGCAGAAGTACGCGATCATATGGTCGCCTACCAGGCCTTTCACCCGGCCGTGGCGACGCGGGCCGCGCCTGGCGAAAAGCCCCTCGGCGAGGTCCTGGACCACGTGGACCGGCACTATGTCATAGCGCGCAATGCAAACGGCCTGGTGGTGGTGGATGCTCGGCGCGGGTGTCGACGCATCGCTGCCGAACGCCTGGGCGCGGCGCTCGCCGGTGGTCGCATCGGCGCGCGCCCGTTGCTCGTTCCGGCGGCCATTGCGCTCGGAGCGCAGGGCGCGGATACGCTCGAGGAGCATGCTGTAACGCTGGAACGACTCGGCTTCGATGTGCGTCGCATTGCGCACGACACAGTCTCCTGTCGCGGCATTCCGGCGCCGCTCGCCGGCGGGTCAGCCGAGGCGCTGATGACGGCGCTGGTGGCGGCGCTCGCCGGAGTCGACTCGCGCGGCTCGTCCTCCGACACGCTTCTGGCACTGCTCGAGGACATTATCGAACGCTGCGATCTCACCGCCGGCTGGTCATGGGATCGCGCCGCGATGGACGAGCATTTGAGGGATCTGGAGCGCCTCGAGGCGTCTGGGCGCTGCGGTGTCGGCGAGCGCGTCTGGCGCCAGCTCGAGGTTGACGACATCGCCAAATGGTTGGCCGGCCCCGACAGGCTCGACGGCGATGGCGGCGTGACATGAGCGCAGCGCTGCCGACGGGCGATCGGCGCCCGGTGGTGTTTCTCATGGGGCCGACCGCGTCGGGAAAGACGCGGCTCGCGATGCATCTCGCCGAACGGATGCCGATTCGCGTCATCAGCGTAGACTCGGCGATGGTGTATCGCGGCATGGATATCGGTACCGGGAAACCCGGTATCGAGGAACTGCGTCGCATACCCCACCGACTGATCGATATTCGCAATCCAGATACGGCATATTCGGCCGCCGAGTTTCGCCGCGATGCGCTCGAGGAGATCGCGGGCGCACAACGTGAAAACAGGGTTCCGCTCCTGGTGGGCGGCACCGGGCTTTATTTTCGCGCATTGCGCGACGGCCTGTCGGTGCTGCCTTCTGCGGACGAGCAGCTGAGAGCGCAGCTTCGCGCCCAAGCCGAGGCCGACGGCTGGGAAACGCTGCATCGACGACTGGCCGCGGTTGATCCGGAGTCCGCGTCGCGAATTCACGCGAGCGATCCGCAGCGCATCCAACGCGCGTTGGAAGTCTACCGTCTCACCGGTCGACCGATGTCACAGCTCCTTTCGGATTCGCGGCCCGGTACGCTCGCCAATCCGGTGCACGCCGTGATCATCGAGCCGAGCGATCGCAGCAGGCTGCATGCCGACATCGCGGCACGATTCGAATCGATGTTGCACGCCGGGCTCGTCGAGGAGGTGGAGGCGCTCAGGGAGCGCTGGCGGATAGGTACGGAACTTCCGTCTATGCGCTCGGTGGGATATCGGCAGGTAATCGACTACCTGGACGGGCGCACGAGCCGCGTTGAAATGCTCGGGCGCGCCATCGCCGCCACCCGACAGCTTGCGCGGCGACAGCTCACCTGGCTGCGTGGAGAAGACCGCGCGGTTCGCTTCGATTGCCACTCGCCCGACCTCGCCGAAGCGGTGCACCATGCGCTCGCAAAGCACCTCTCGGGTGGCGCCTGACGGCGTATCGAGAGGCGCTGTTCACCCTGCCCGCGCACGCTTTTTCGCGATCCTGGCGGGGTACCCATGCGCGAGCGGGTGCGCTCCTTCAGGGTCCCAGAAGTGCCTCGCCGATGCGGTGCGTGGAGCGCAAAAAAGAGGTGCTAGACACAGTTTAAGCCCTTGAATATGGGGTATACTCAGACGTTCGCGCACCCGCTGTGTGGGGCACTGTCACGGGTCGACGAAAGCACCAGAGTCTCGATGTCGTTCTGACGGCCGAGGGAAGCGGCTGTTCGAGTGCTGGGGCTGCTCGGCCGGGTTCGCGAAGTCAGGGAAAGAAAAACAACTCATGATAAGGACAACAATTTATAAGGAGAACAAAGATGAGTAAGGGGCAGTCATTACAAGATCCCTTTTTGAATGCATTGCGCAAGGAGCGGGTGCCCGTGTCCATATTTCTGGTCAACGGAATCAAATTGCAGGGGCAGATCGAATCTTTCGATCAGTTTGTTGTCTTGTTACGTAACACCGTCAGCCAGATGGTTTACAAGCATGCCATCTCCACCGTTGTGCCGGCGCGCAACGTCAAGCTGCCGAGGCCCGACGAGGATAGTGGACCTGAAGCCGAAGAGCACTGAAACCGGGATGCGTTCGCGGGGTTTCCCGATTGTTTGAAAGACCCGACAGCGGCGAGCGCGCGGTACTCGTACACATCGCATTCCAGGACAGTCGCGGCGGCGACGATCTCGAAGAATTCACCGATCTTGCGATTTCGGCCGGAACCAGGCCGGTGGCCACGATTATCGGTTCACGTGGCGCACCCGATCCGCGCTGCTTCATCGGCCGTGGCAAGGTGGCGGAGCTCGCCGAGTGCATTGCGGCCGAGAAAGCCGAAGTCGTCATTTTCGATCACGCGCTCTCGCCGGCTCAGGAGCGCAATCTCGAATCCCGTCTGAATTGTCGCGTTCTCGACCGCATCACGCTCATTCTCGACATTTTCGCCCAGCGTGCCAGCACCTTCGAAGGCAAGTTGCAGGTGGAGCTCGCCCAGCTCCGGCATTTGTCGACGCGACTCGTTCGAGGCTGGACGCATCTCGAGCGCCAGAAAGGTGGCATCGGGCTGCGAGGACCGGGCGAGAAGCAGCTCGAGACCGACCGGCGCCTGGTGACGGAGCGCATACGCGCAATCGAGCGCCGCCTGGGCGCGGTGAGCAGGCGCCGGGAACTCAGTCGCCGTTCCCGAAGCCGCGCGGGCATACCGGTCGTTGCGCTGGTTGGTTACACAAACGCCGGCAAATCGACCCTCTTCAATCGACTCACCGGTGCGCGGGTGAGCACCGAAAACCGGCTGTTCGCGACCCTCGATCCCACTCTGCGCAGACTGGACATGGGCGCCGGGCCGCGTCTGATTCTCGCCGACACCGTCGGCTTCATCAGCCATCTTCCCCATGAGCTGGTGGCCGCGTTTCGGGCCACCTTGGAAGAGACGCGGCGCGCGAGCCTGCTTCTGCACGTCATCGATTCCGGCGACCCGCATCGGGACGACAAGATCGCCCAGGTAAATGAGGTGCTCGATGCAATCGGGGCCGGCGAAGTGACGCAGATCCGGGTCTATAACAAAATCGATACGATTGACACGCATGCGAAATTACTGCGTGACGCAGGCAACGGCGACCCGAGGCGCGTATGGGTATCGGCCCGGGAATCCACCGGGCTCGATCGGCTCGTCGAGGTCATCGGTGAGCACTTCGAATCGGACCGAGTCCATAGACACCTGCGCCTTCCGGCCAGCGCCGGGCGTCTTCGGGCGCGACTCTACGAGCTCGGTACCGTGTTGGCCGAGAGAATCGAGGACAATGGCGACTGGATCATCGACGTGAGGATTGCGCCCACCGCTCTGGAACGCCTGCGGCGCCGCGAGGGACTCGCGCCGACCCTCATCCACACGCAGGTCCCGGCCGAAAATGGTAATCTCGAGGCGGACTTACCGGTTGCCGGCACGCCGAAAGCCTCCTAATATTCGCAGTTCGCCCGTGCTCGGGGTCTCGTGATGACGGGCCCGCGCGGCGAACCGGTGTGCATGGAGTCGATTGATGGCGTGGAATCAACCCGGCGGTAATGGCGGACGCGACCCCTGGGGCAACCGAGGCGGCCAGCAGGGACCGCCCGATCTCGACGAGGTGCTGAAAAAGCTGCAGACGCGCCTCGGTCGCGTGTTCGGCGGTCGTTCCGGCGGCGGAGGGGCTGGCGCGGGTTTCCGTTTGCCCGGTGGTGGCCTGGTGGGTGCCGGGGTCATCGCGGTGGTGGCGGTGGCCGCCTGGGCGCTGGCCGGATTCTATATCGTGGATCCGGCCGAGCAGGCGGTGGTACTCCGATTCGGTGAGTATCGGACCACTACCGAGCCGGGACTTCACTGGGCACCGTACTTCATCGACCGCGTCGAGAAGGTCAACGTCCAAGAAATCCGCAATCAGGAGGTCGGTTTCAGGAGCTCCGGCGGCTCCCAGACGGCTGTTCCCCACGAGTCGCTGATGCTTACCGAAGACGAGAACATCATCGACATCAAGTTCTCCATCCAGTACCGGGTCAACGACGCTCAGTTCTACCTGTTCAATGTTCTGGATCCGGACCTGACTCTGCGCCAGGCGACCGAGAGCGCCGTGCGCGAAGTGGTCGGGCGAAGCGGCATGGACTTCGTCATTACCGCCGGCCGGGACGTGGTCGCGGCGGAGACCTCGACGCTCATTCAGGAGATCCTCGACCGCTACCGCGCGGGGCTCAACATAACCAGCGTCAACATGCAGGATGCGCAGCCACCCGCTCAGGTCCAGGACGCTTTTTTCGATGCCGTCAAGGCGCGCGAGGATCAGGAACGTATTATCAACCAGGCCAACGCCTATAAGGCGGATATCGTACCGAAGGCCCGCGGAGAGGCGAACGCCATGCTCGAGCGCGCCGAAGCCTATCGTCAGCGGGTCATTGCCCAGGCCGACGGTGAGACCGACCGATTTTTGAAGATCTTGAACGAGTACACAAAGGCGCCCGATATCACCCGTAAGCGTTTGTATCTGGAAACCGTGGAGCACGTGTTGTCAAATTCGAGCAAAGTGCTGGTGGATCTCCAGAGCGGCAACAACATCATGTTCCTGCCGCTCGACAAGCTGCTCTCGGGTCAGGGTGCCAGCGGTATCCTTCGGCCTGACACGATAGACAGCGACGATATCGGCACGTCGCCGATGAACATCGACGATGCCAGGCGAAGCCGAGACCCGCTGCGCTCGAGGACCCGATAATGTCCGGAAAAGTCATTCTCATCCTTCTGGTAATCGCAGCGGTCATCGCGTCCATGTCGATCTTCACCGTCGATGAGCGCGAGAGGGCCATCAATCTGCAGCTCGGCGAAGTGGTGAGGGCGGACTACGGGCCGGGGCTGCATTTCAAGTTGCCGCTGATTCAGCGGATCCTCAAGTTCGATAAGCGCATTCAGAACATGGACTCGGATCCCCAGCTCTATCTGACCCTCGAGAAGAAGAATCTCAAGGTGGATTCCTTCGTCAAGTGGCGCATCAATGACGTCGTGCGCTTCTACACATCCACGGGCGGTAGTCCGGCGAGAGCATCAAACCGCCTTGCGGCCGTGATCCAGAAGGGACTCAAAGACGAGTTCGGTAAACGCACCATTCAGGAAGTCGTCTCCGGCGAGCGTACGCAGATCATGGACAAGCTGCGTGATACTGCGAGTAATCAGGCCAAGGAGCTCGGGATCGATCTCATCGACGTGCGCCTGAAGCGCATCGATCTCCCAGAGGAGGTGAGCGCCTCGGTGTACGCGCGCATGTCAGCGGAACGCGAGCAGGTAGCGAAAAAATTCCGCTCCGAAGGTGAGGAGCAAAGCAAGAAGATTCGCGCCCAAGCCGATCGGGAGCGGGAAGTCATACTGGCCGAGGCACAGCGCGACTCGCAAAAGATCAAGGGTGACGGCGACGGCCGTGCCACCGAAGTCTATGCCAATGCCTTCAACAAAGACTCGGAGTTCTACGCGCTTTATCGGAGCCTCGGCGCGTACCGCAACACCTTCAACAATCCCTCGGATGTACTGCTGATTGAACCGAACACGCAGTTCTTTCAGTACTTCAAGGGCGCGGATGTAGACAAATAGGGGACGTGCTCGTCCTCGGGACGGGAGGACGGTGCTGATAATCCCATGGCGGCACCAATTGAGCCGCGTTTAATAATACGGCTTGTTTCGCCCGGATTGCCTGTCAAATGTGGCACGAACTCCTTGTCGCCATTGCGTTGATTCTCATCCTCGAAGGGATCATGCCGTTCTTGAGTCCGGAAGGATTGCGTAAAACGCTCTCGATGATTTCCCAATTGAGCGACAACGCGTTGCGATTCGTGGGACTGTCGGCAATGGTGCTCGGCTGTCTTCTTCTCTACGCCGTCAACGTATGATCTCCGATCGCTGGTTACTTCCCGAAGGTGTCGACGAGGTCTTGCCCCCCGAGGCGGCTCGCCTCGAGAAATTGCGGCGCCAGGTGCTGGATCTGCATGCGAGCTGGGGGTACGAGCTCGTGATTCCACCTTTTATCGAGTATCTGGAGTCGCTCCTTGTCGGTACGGGCAGCGATCTGGATCTGAAGACCTTCAAGCTTACCGACCAGCTGACCGGTCGACTGATGGGCGTGCGAGCCGACATGACGCCGCAGGTGGCGCGAATCGATGCCAGGAGTCGGCGCGGAGACGGGTGCGCGCGACTGTGTTATCTCGGTACCGTTCTACACGCCGTCCCCGATGGTTTTACCCGTACCCGTTCGCCGGTCCAGGTTGGCGCGGAACTCTACGGTCATGCCGGTTTTGAAAGCGATTGCGAGATCCTGAGCCTCATGCTGGAGACGCTGGCCATGGCAGGCGTCGAGGACGTGCACGTCGATCTCGGTCACGTCGGCGTTTTCCGTGCGCTTGCCCGGCAGGCGGGCATCGAGCCCGGCTTCGAATCGGCGCTGCACGACGCGCTGCAACGTAAGGCACGAGATGAAATTTCCGAGCTACTCGCGCAGGCGTCGGCGCCCACCGGGGTTTCCAGGATGATCGCGGCTCTCGCGGATCTCAACGGAGACGAGTCCGTGCTCGTCGAAGCGCGCGACGCGCTGGCTGTCGGAGACGAGGAAGTGAGCACCGCCGTCGACAGGTTGGAGCGTATCGCCGAGGTGGTGAAATTTCGATTTCCCGCCACACCGATGCACGTGGATCTCGCGGAGCTGCGCGGATATCGCTACCACACGGGCGTCGTTTTCGCGGCTCTGGTGCCTGGGCATGGACAAGAGGTGGCTCGAGGTGGACGCTATGATGCCATTGGCAGCGCCTTCGGGCTTGCGCGTCCGGCCACGGGGTTCAGTACCGATCTCAAGAGCCTCCTGTCGCTGGCAAACGCAAAAGCCGACGGGCCCGAAACAAAGTCAATTTTCGCGCCCTGGTCCTCAGATCCGGATCTCATGGCAGTTGTGAACGCGCTGCGTGGCGAGGGCAAACGCGTCGTGTACGAGCTGCCCGACGAGACCGAAGGCGCGAATCGCAACGGCCAACAGGCCTTACGCAAACGCAACGGCAAATGGCAGATTACGGATATCAGCGAGTGAGGTCCCGAACGCACGATGAGTAAATGCGTCGTAATTATTGGACTGCAGTGGGGGGACGAAGGAAAAGGAAAGGTCGTCGATCTTCTGACCGATCGCGCGCGCGTGGTAGCGCGCTTTCAGGGCGGTCACAATGCCGGGCACACCTTGGTGGTCGATGGCGAGAAAACTGTGCTGCATCTTATCCCGTCGGGAATACTGCGCGAGGACGTGCTTTGTGTCATCGGTCATGGCGTGGTGTTGTCGCCGACGGCACTGATCGAAGAGATGGATATGCTTACGGCGCGCGGTGTGCCGGTTGAAGAGCGGCTGCGGGTAAGCGAGGCTTGCCCGTTAATACTGCCCTATCATATCGCGCTCGATGCCGCCCGTGAGCGTGCTCGTGGAAATTCGCCTATCGGAACCACCGGTCGCGGAATCGGCCCTGCATACGAAGACAAGGTGTCACGCCGTGCACTGCGACTGAGCGACCTTTTGAACGCCGAGCGATTCACGGAAAAGCTCGAGGAAGTGCTCGACTACCATAACTTCGCATTGAAGCACTACTTTAAGACCGACACAGTCGAATTCGCTGCGGCACGCGACGATGCGCTTGCGGCCGGCGAGCGCATTCGTCCGCTCGTCGACGATGTGCCGGAAACGCTGGCTGCGGCACGGCGCCAGGGAAAGGGTTTGCTTCTCGAGGGCGCTCAGGGTGCGCTCCTCGACATCGATCAGGGGACGTTTCCCTACGTTACATCGTCGAATACCACCGCGGGATCTGCCGCTACCGGATTAGGACTCGGCCCTCGCGATATCGACTACGTGCTCGGCGTCGTCAAGGCGTATACGACGCGTGTCGGAGCCGGGCCGTTTCCGACAGAACTCTTCGACACGGTCGGCA
>JBFICP010000036.1:0-18402 GCA_041581935.1 Gammaproteobacteria bacterium
GGCGGTGACTATACGCTGGTGCGCTTCGAAGACGAGCTCGATCTTCGCTATGTTCACCAGGACATGACCGAGGAGAAGCTCAACAATATTCTGCTGCTATTCAAGCAGAAAGTAGTGGCGCCGGCTCGCCTCGCGGGCAGTATTCTATTGGTGCAGGAAACGCTCAATCAGGTAAAAGAAAACCGACGAGCGTGGATTTACAACCAGGGGCAAAGACGCGTCCGTCGCGCACCCAATGTCGCTTACGACAACCCGGGAACTGCAAGTGATGGTCTGCGCACGAACGATCAGTTCGACATGTTCAATGGGGCTGTCGATCGCTATGACTGGAAGCTGCTCGGTAAGCGTGAGATGTACGTACCCTATAATTCGTACAAGCTGCACAGTGACAAGCTGAGGTACGCGGAAATTCTGACTCCTCTGCACATTAACTCCGAGTTCCCTCGATATGAGCTTCACCGGGTCTGGGTCGTTGACGCGACTTTGAAAGAGGGTTTGCGAAACATCTACAAGCGCCGCACGTTCTATATCGATGAGGACTCCTGGCAGATTCTCGCCGTGGATATCTACGATAACCGCGACCAGCTGTGGCGGGTCGCTGAGGGTCACGTGATCAACTACTACGAAGTGCCGACCATCTGGACGACGCTGGAAGTCACGACCGATCTGCAAGCGGGACGCTACCTCGCGCTCGGTCTGGACAACGAGACCAGCATCTATGACTTCGGCGTCAAGCGCAGCTTCGAGGATTACACCCCTGCGGCCTTGCGCCGCGAGGGGCGACGCTAAATCGCCAGCGGACATTTCTCATCGGCCCGCACCGGTCTCGGCGCCGTGCTCCGTTGTCTGCCTCTGATGCTGATGCTCATTGGCGACCTGCCCGCGGCAGAGCATTCCGAGTCCGAAGGCCGGCGAGCAATTGCCGCGCCACTGGCCACGCGCTCGTTGATTCTCGACGGCGCCGCCATCGGCGATTACATGGTGGTCGTCGGCGAGCGCGGCCACATTCTCGTGTCCCGCGACGCCGGCACGAGCTGGACTCAGGCCGATGTGCCCACGCGCGCGACCTTGACCGGTGTCAGCCTGCACGATGGCTCCCTGGGCTGGGCGGTTGGCCATGATGCGGTGATACTGCGCACGATCGACGCCGGCCTCACTTGGCAAACCGTATACGCCGCCCCCGATGAAGAGCGGCCGCTACTCGACGTCTGGTTCGAGAATGCCGAGCACGGCATCGCAGTCGGCGCCTACGGCTATTTTCTGGAAACGCGCGATGGCGGTGACACGTGGCAGTCTCGCCGCATCATTGACGATGATCCGCACCTGAATCAGATTGCCGCGGCCTCGTCGAGTCGGCTCTATATTGCCGCCGAGGCCGGCAGGATATATCGATCCGAGGACGCTGGAGAGCATTGGACGGCGCTTCCCTCCCCCTACGAAGGTTCGTTCTTCGGCACCCTTCCACTCGATCCCCAAAGCGTCTATCTGTTCGGACTCCGCGGCCATCTTTTTCGCTCTGATGACGCGGGCGCCCATTGGCGAACCGTCGACACGCAAACCGAGAGCATGCTGACGAACGGCCTCGTGCTCGATGAAGGTGAGGTCGTGTTTACGGGCATGGGCGGTGCATTGCTCATGGGCAACGACGGCGACGACAATCTCAGACTCTTCCAGCGCCGCGACCGCCAGGCAATCGCCGGTGCGTTGCCGGCCGGCGGCGGCGTATTCGTCGTATTCGGCGAATTCGGAGTCGAGCGCACCTCCACGGACCTGCTCGCACCGCTGCAGTGATCGACCGGCTGGAAAAGCTCGTATTTCGCTATCGCCCGCCGATTGTCGCGCTGTTCGCCATCATGACCGTAGTCATGTTCTGGTCGGCGACCAATTCCCGCATCGAGGCGAGCTTCAGCAAGCTGCTACCGCTCGGGCACGAGTACATGCGTACGTATGCCGAATTCGGGCAGGAATTCGGCGGCGCCGACCGCATTCTCATCGCGCTGATGGCAAGCGATGGCAACATGTTCACGCCGGAATTCTTCTCCCGGCTCGAATCGATTACCGACGAGGTGTTTTTCGTTCCCGGCGTAGACCGCACACAGGTGTACTCCTTGTTCACGCCGAATGTGCGTTACACGGAAGTCGTCGAGGACGGCATAGTTGCCGGAAACGTGATTCCCGCGGATTTCTCGGCCGATCTCGAGGGGCTCAACGCCGTGCGGTCCAACATTCTCAAAGCCGGAATCGTTGGACGGCTGGTTGCCAATGATTTCAGTGGTGCAATCGTGAGCGCACGTCTTCTCGAATTCGACCCGCAATCTGGAGAACGCCTCGATTATATCGACGTCGCGCGCAGGCTCGAGAGCGATATTCGCGAGAAATTCGCAGACGATCCACGCTACGACGTTCACATCATCGGCTTCGCAAAGGTTGCAGGAGAGATCGCCGATGGCGCAGAACGTGTGGTCCTCTTTTTCGGTGTTACGCTGATCATCACCGTGTTTCTCGTTTTGATTTATTCACAGTCGATCACATTCACCATACTCCCCATCATCTGCTCCCTCGTTGCCGTCGTCTGGCAATTGGGAATCGTTGCGTTTCTCGGAATCGGGTTCGATCCAATGTCGATTCTCGTACCGTTTCTGGTCTTTGCAATTGCGGTCAGTCACGCCGTTCAGATGGTCAGCGCCGCGCGTGCGGAAATATTCTTCGGCCACAGCAGCGAGGCAGCGGCGCGGAGAAGTTTTCGCCGACTTCTCGTGCCCGGCGGAATCGCGCTGTTGAGCGACACGGTGGGCTTTCTCGCGATTATGCTGATAGCCATTCGAATGATTCAGGAGATGGCGCTGATTGCCAGTGTCGGAGTCGCCGCGATCATTCTTACCAATTTGATACTGCTCCCGGTGCTGCTCTCGTATACGGGGTCCGTGGACGCCTATCGCAGGCGGATCAATCGGCGCGCAGAGCAATTGCACACCCTATGGCGCCTGATTGCACACGTAGTCCGGCCATTTCCGGCGCTCATCGTTATTGTCATCGCATTATTGCTTCTTGGGTTCGGTTCCTGGAAAAGCACCGAGGTAGCAATTGGTGATCTGCATACCGGCGTGCCGGAGCTACGCATCGATTCCGTTTACAACATCGACAGCGCGATCATCGCTTCAAAATTCGACATCGGTGTCGATATATTGACCGTCATCAGTGAAACCATTCCACAAGGATGCATCCATTATCATGTGATGACCGGCATCGATGACTTCGAGTGGCACGTGCGCAACGTGCCTGGTGTTCAATCGGTAACGGGCCTACCGGATATTGCCAAGCTAATCAACGCCGGTTGGAACGAAGGAAGCTTGAAATGGCGCGTGATTCCGAGAAACCGAGATATGCTCGTTCAATCGGTCGCACGCGTACCAAGCAGCACGGGGCTTATCAACAACGATTGCAGCATCATGCCGGTCACGATATTCACGTCCGACCACAAGTCGACGACGATCGCCCGAATCATCGATGAAATCAAAGCCTTCAAAACCCGATCCGACTCTCGAGATCTGACCTTCCGCTTGGCAATGGGCAACGTCGGTGTGATGGCGGCGACGAATGAAGTCGTGGCCGCAGCGCAGTTTCCCATCCTCGCCTACGTGTTCACCGCAGTGGTTGCGTTGTGTCTGCTGAGCTTCCGCTCGCTGGTTGCAACGCTCTGTATCGTTCTTCCGCTCGCCCTGGTCTCGCTTCTTACTTACGCACTCATGTCGGTGCTGGAGATCGGCTTGAAGGTCTCTACTCTCCCGGTTGTCGCCCTTGGAATAGGCATCGGTGTCGATTACGGAATCTACATATATAGCCGGCTGCAAAGTATTCTTGCCACCGGTGAGCCGCTGACGAAAGCCTACGAGAACACGCTCCGCATTTCAGGCAGCGGCGTCGTCTTCACCGGCATCACTTTGGCAGTCGGCGTTGCAACATGGATCTTTGCACCGCTCAAGTTTCAGGCCGACATGGGCATTCTGCTGACTTTCATGTTTCTGCTGAACATGCTTGGTGCGATTTTCCTCCTGCCCGCATTGATGTACTGGCTGTCACGCGTCAAGCATGCCGTTCTTGCAAGAAATTGACACGCAGCCCGCGTCGTGAAGTCAGGATCGTACGCGACTGCGCCTGGCACTGCGGGCGTTCACCCCGAGTGGCGCTATTCGACTATTACGAATTCGAGCTGACCAATGTCCATATCCTTATCGCCCATCTCCTGAATCATGTTCACTTTCCACTTTCCGGGAGTGGCGGTCGGAATTTTTTTCCATGTCCTGTAACGGGTCGCCCCACCAAGCGAAATATTGGAGGTGTTTCGAACCTGGTTATTGCGAGAATATTGAAGAAGTATCTTCGACTCCTCACCGACGGGCACCAGAAAATTCATCCATATATACGCCTCTTCTCCCTTTGCAATCTTCTTGTCGGATATCTCCGAGACGCACTCGTTTTTCATTTCGCCCTTCTGAGAAATCTCCTTGCAAATTTTGTACTCCATCGGAACGACGCCCATGCCTTTCCCGTTGAAGTAGTAACTGATCACCTTGCGTGCCTCCTGCGGTGTCGGCTTATCCTGCGCCGTCGTCACGAACGGAGCACAAAGCGATGCGACGGCCACTGCGGCAATAATCTTTTTCACGGCGTACCTCCTCTCCGTGTATCGTGTCGAAAAAAGTGCGGCAGTTGCATACACGTTTTGTTCGCAAACCAACTGCCCACGCTTACGACAATCGTAGCGCATATCCTTGCAAAGCACGGAGGCGTCAAAACCGGCATGCGTGGGTCGCCGATCAGACGTGGATGCGTAGATCCAATTGCGATTTAGCCCACCGAGCGGGCGACCGACTACTTCTGACTCTGCTCGATGTAGTAGCGCGCGCGTTGCACCTTGTCGATGCAGTTCGGATATTTCCGAAACTCCTGCTGAATGCTGGCGGCGGAGAGCAGGCTCGCGGCCTGTGTCCAGGCCACTGTTCCGCTGAATCCCTTGGCTTTGGCGAAATCGAGTTCCTGATACGCAACCTCCAGGCCGTTTTCGCACTGCTCCGCGAGCTCCATATTCTTCGGGGGACCGGGACATGCGGAGATAGCGAGCGCCATCCCCGTAATTGCGACGGCTCTCGCCGACTTTGCCGAAACCGTCATTGCGCCTCTCCTCATCACACTGGCGAAGCTCCGTGCTATGGAAAACGTGCCGGGCGCTTTTCGACGAACGCGCCGACGCCTTCGAAAAATTCCGCTCCCCTTACGCCGGCTATGAATTTGCTCTTCTCGGCGGCCAATTGCGCTTCGAGCTCGGCGCCCGTTGATGCGTTCAGCAAATGCTTGGTGCGCGCGAGCGCATCGACCGGACCGGCTGCGATTCGCGCCGCGAGCTCCCCGGTCATTTTATCCAACTCCGCCGTCGGCACCACCCAGTTGACGAGCCCATAGTCCCTCGCCTGCTGCGGTGAAATTCGGTCTCCCAGCAGCGCGAGCTCCATGGCGCGCTTGAGACCCACCATTCGTGGCAGCGTCCAGGTGCTGCCGCCGTCGGGCGACGTCCCGATACGGCAATAAGCGAGACTGAAAACGGAATCTTCCGCGGCAATGGCGAGATCGCACGCCGCTACAAGACTCATGCCGAATCCCGCACTCGCCCCCCTCACGCTGGCGATGACTGGCTTCGGCATTTGGCGAATGTTGACAATCGCGGCATGCACCGCGTCGATCTCGCCGCCGATGTCGCGCTCTACCTCGTCGGGCGCATTTTGGAGCAGATCATGAAAGTGGCGCACGTCTCCGCCCGCCATGAAATGCTCGCCCGCGCCTTTGATGACGACGCATCGAACCGTTTTATCCGCCGCGAGCGCAGCCGTCGTCGACTTCAGGCCATCTGCCATCTCGGGGTTGAGAGCGTTCAACACATCGGGCCGATCGAGCGTCACGGTGGCGATGTTATTCTCGATGCTCGTTAAAATGTTATCAGCCATCATTCACTCCTGGTGCGAACTGTACAATTTGGATGCGGCGCGATCTAAAAGGCCTCGTCATCGAATTCTGCGATTGCCTTTCCTCCTGCGACGATACACGCATGAAGTGATTGACTTTGTGGAAGCACGCGCTGCATGTAAAAACGCGCCGTATTCAGCTTGGCGAGATAAAAGCCGGTACCGTCGTCTGCCGCCCTCGTGAGCGCGATTTCGGCTGCGCGTGCCCACATATAGGCGATCGCGACCATGGCGAACAGGCGCAGATACTCGCTGGCAACGGCGCCGGCCTCGCTGGGGTCGCGACGCCCATGCTGCGCGATCCACGCCGTCGCCTTCTGCAACAGATTGAACGCTTCCGAGAGCGGTGCGACGAATTCGTCGAGATCCTGCCGCCCGACGTTCGCCGCGAGGTACGCCGACACGGGTTGAAAGAAGCGACGCAGATAACGCCCTCCATGAGCTGGAAGCTTTCGCCCGACGAGGTCCATCGCCTGCACGCCGTTGGTGCCTTCGTAGATCTGACAGATTCGCGCGTCGCGCACCAGCTGCTCCATGCCGTTGTCGCGAATGTAGCCGTGTCCTCCGTAGATCTGCACACCGAGGTTCGCCACCTCGCTGCCCATGTCCGTGCAATAAGCTTTGAGCACGGGCGTCAGCAATGAGACGAAGTCCTCGGCTTCCTGGCGTGCCTGCTCATCGGGATTTTGCTGCGAATGCACGTACCGGGCAGCGACCCATGTGGAAAGGGCGCGCGCGCCCTCGATTTGCGATCGCATCATGAGCAGCATGCGCCGCACATCCGGGTGCACGATGATCAAATCTGCCGGCTCATCGGGCGATCGGGGCCCATCGAGCGCCCTGCCCTGACGCCGCTCCCTCGCGTAGGCAACCGCTCCCTGATAGGCAGCCTCGGCGACCCCGAGACCATGAATGCTCACCGCCAGGCGTGCGCCATTCATCATCGTGAACATGGCGCGCATTCCGTCGTGCAGCTTGCCGACGAGAAAGCCCTGGGCTTCGTCGAAATTCAGCGTGCACGTCGCCGAAGCCTTGATTCCCATCTTGTGCTCGATACCGCTGCACACGACTCCGTTTCGCGCACCGAGGGACCCGTCCGGCTTGACTCGAAACTTCGGCACCAGAAACACGCTGAGCCCGCGCGTGCCCGCGGGCGCGTCGGGGCCGCGCGCCAGCACCAGATGCACGATGTTCTCGGTGAGATCGTGCTCACCGGCGGAGATGAAACACTTCGCGCCGTCGAGCGCGTAGCTTCCGTCGCCCAGCGGCGTCGCCCGGGTGCGGATGAGCCCCAGATCGGTGCCGCACTGGGGCTCGGTCAGGCACATGGTGCCGCTCCAGCGCCCCTCGACCAGGGGCGGCAACCAGGTGCGCATCTGCTCCTCGGTGCCGTGACGCCGGATGAGCTTGTAGGCGCCTCCGCTCAATCCGGGGTAGCTGGCGAAGGAGAGGTTGGTGGCGCAGAGCATCTCCGTTACCAGGGCATCCATGGTGGCCGGCAGGCCCTGGCCGCCGTAGGCCGGATCGGCGGCCACACCGGTCCAGCCGGCCGCCGCGAAGTCCCGATAGGCTTCGATGAACCCATCGGGGGTGCGCACCACGCCGTTGTCCAGCCGGCACGCTTGCGCGTCGCCACTGAGATTGAGCGGCTGCAGGACCGTCGCGCAGAACCGGCCGGCTTCTTCCAGCACCGCATCCAGCACATCGGCGCCGAACTCCTCGTTACCCGGCAACGACTGCAGCTGCTCATCGGCGAGCAGCTCGTGCAGCACGAACTTCATGTCGTCGAGGGGAGCGGCGTAGTCAGGCATTTCGGCGCGCAAGAAAAAAGAGGCCAGGCTCCTTTTGTTCTCGACCTCGATTGCTCAATTGCGTAACGGCTTTCCGGTCTCGAGCATGTGCTCGATGCGCGCCAGGGTCTCCGGACGCTTTACCAGCGACATGAAAGCGCGGCGCTCGACTTCGAGCAGCGCATCCTCGTCGACGGTCTCGGTGATGTCGGTGTCGCCGCCGCTCAGCACCTCGGCGAGCGTGTCGCCGATGACGGCATCGTACTCGCTCGCTTTGCCGAGCCGGCGAAAATTGTCGATGGCCATGCGAAGTGCCATTCTGGCGGTCGGGCCGGGAAGCGCTGCCTCGGGCGGTTCCGGCGGCACATAATTCTCGGCGAGCGCCAGCAGGCGCGCTTTCGCGTTCGCCAGCACCCGGTCACGGTTCATGGTGATGCCGTCATCGTGGCGCAGGAAGCGCAGCCGCCGTGCATCCGCGGCCGAGGTCGAGACGCTCGCCAGGCTGATGGTTTCGAACGCTTGGCTGATGGCCGGCATCGGCCCGCCCGGGCGCCGCTTGTCCTGCCACCAGCGAAGCAGCAGCTCCTTGCAGCCACCCCAGCCGGGGATCAGCCCGACACCGACCTCGACGAGGCCCATGTAGGTCTCGGCGTGCGCCTCGACCGCGTCGCAATGCAGCAGCACCTCGCATCCCCCGCCGAGCGCCATGCCCGAAGGCGCGCCGATTACCGGAAACGGCGCGTACTTGAGCGCCCGGTACGCCTGCTGTCCGCCGCGCACGGTGGATTCGATGTCCCCCCAGGCGGCGGTGTTGGCGGCGAACATGATCAGTCCCAGATTCGCGCCGACCGAGAAATTCGCCGCCTCGTTGTAGATCACCAGCCCCTTGTAGCGGCCCGGCACGATCTCCAGCGCCTTGCCGATCATATCCAGTATGTCGGGATCGATGGCGTTCATCTTGGAATGAAACTCGAGACAAGCGACGCCGTCGCCAACGTCCCACAGGCTCGCCGAATCATTGTCCGCAAGCGCCTGCGAGCGAAGCTTCACGTCGGCCAGCAGCTCGATCCCGGGCGCGCGCGCGATGTCGCGATAGTCACCGTCGGTGCCGAAGTGCTGGCGACGTCCATCGGCGACGCGATAGAAGGTGCCCTCCCCGACACTGGTGAGAAGCGCAGGCACCGGCTCGCCTTCGTCGCCCAGCCGATTTGCGAACCACGCTGCCCCCAGCCGATCGATGAGCTCGAACGGTCCGTACGTCCAGTTGTATCCGAGCTTCATGGCCTCGTCGACGGCAACGATGTCGTCGGCGATCTCAGGCACCAGGCTCGCGGCATAGGAAAGCGTTTTCGACATGATGCGCCACGCGTACGCGCCGCCCTTGTCCGGGTGCTCCATGAGCGCGCGCAGGCCTGCGCTTCGACCCGTCTCGATGCTTTCGAGGCGCGCAGACTCGGCATCGCGGTACTCGCCGCTCGCGAGATCGATGGCCTGCTTGATCCGTTTGCCGCCGTCGCGCTGCAGCCGATAGAAGCCGCCCTTGCCTTTACGACCGGTGTAGCCGTCGGCGATCATCTTCTCGACGAGATCCGGCACCTCGAAATACTCGCGCATGGGATCGTCGGCGCCGAGCAGACTGTCCATGCTCGCCATGATGTGCGGCATGAGATCGATGCCGACCAGATCCATGAGGCCGAATACGCCCGTTTTGGGAATTCCCAGCGGCCGGCCGGCCACCGCGTCGGCCTCCTCCACGGTGAGCCCCTGGCGCATCGCCTCGAGAACCGCGCACTGCAACCAGTAGACGCCGATACGGTTGCCGATGAAGCCCGGCGTGTCCTTGCAATCGACGACACCCTTGCCGAGCGCGCGGTCGCAGAACTCCCGCACTTGCTCGGTGGCCTCGTCACGGGTAGCCGGTCCCGCGACCAGCTCCAGCAGGCGCATATAGCGCGGCGGATTGAAAAAATGCGTAATGAGAAAATCATGCCGGAAACTCTCAGGCATTTCTTCGGCGAGGCTGCGCAGCGGAATTGTCGAGGTGTTGGAAGAGACGATGGAGCCCTGCTTACGTACGGCATCCACTTTCCGGTACAGATCGCGTTTGACGTCGAGACGTTCGATGACGGCCTCGACGATCCAGTCGGCTCGCGCGAGCATGCCGAGATCGTCTTCCAGATTGCCGACGGTGATGCGCCGCGCATTTCGCGGGTCCATGAACGGCGCCGGCTGTGTCTTCAACATTCTCTCGACCGCGCCGGCTGCGACGGCGTTGCGATCCGCGCCACCTTCGGGGACGATGTCGAGCAGAACGACGTCGAACCCGGCGTTTGCAACCTGCGCGGCAATGCCCGACCCCATGACGCCGGCGCCGAGCACCGCGACGCGATTGATGCTCACGATATCGCTTCCAGCACCGTGGCAATCCCCTGGCCGCCACCGATGCACTGCGTCGCGAGCGCGTAGCGTTCGCCTTCGCGCTTGAGCAGCGACGCCGCCTTGCCGGTGATCCGCGCACCGGTGGCACCGAGCGGGTGACCGATGGCGATGGCACCGCCGTCGATGTTGACCTGCTCATGATCGAGCCCGAGCTCGCGCATACAGGCCATGGCCTGGACCGCGAACGCCTCGTTGAGCTCGACGACGCCCACGCGATCGAGCTCGATACCGGCGCGGGTCAGCGCCTTTCGGGTCGCGGCGACGGGTCCGATACCCATGATCTCGGGCGCGCAGCCGGCAACCGCAATGCTCTTGATGCGCGCAAGCGGCTCGAGCCCGTTGTCCTCGGCGTACGCTTCGCTGCATACGAGCACCGCGGACGCGCCGTCGGTGAGCGGCGACGAGGTGCCCGCGGTCACGCTTCCGTCGCTCTGAAACGCGGGCTTCAGGCCTGCGAGGCCCTGCTCGTCGGTATCCGGACGGATACAGCCGTCCTCGGTGACCGCGACGCCCTCGTGGGAGATGGCGACGATCTCGTCGCGCAGCCGCCCGTCGGCGCGCGCGGCGGCCGCTCTTTTCTGACTGACGATGGCGAACGCTTCCTGCTCGCGGCGCGGAATCTGATACTTCTCGGCGAGATTCTCCGCGGTCTCGCCCATGGACATGTACGCGGCCGGAAACGTTGCATAGAGCGCCGGATTCGGCATCGGATTGAATCCCGTCATCGGCACCCGCGACATGGATTCCACACCCGCGCAGACGAAAGCATCCCCGGCATTCATCTGAACCGCGCCGGCCGCGATGTGAATGGACTGCATGGACGACCCGCAGAAGCGGTTGACGGTCGCGCCGGCAACCGAGAGCGGCAGTATTTCGGAAAGAAAGCCGATGATGCGCCCGACGTTGAAGCCCTGCTCGCCTTCGGGAAACGCGCAGCCGACGATGAGGTCCTCGATGTCCTCGGGCTTGACGCCGGTTCGTTCGATCAGCGCCTTGACCACGCGCGCCGCGAGATCGTCCGGACGCACTTTGCTCATCTCGCCCTTCGAGGCAAACGTGAACGGTGAACGCGCATAGCCCGCGATAACGACATTCTTCATGGACGCATACTCCGAAACTTAACCTGTTACCGTGTTACAGAAGTGAACGTGCTCGCGAACATTCACGAAATGGTCTCCAGATCGACGTCGAACCGGTGTGACATCTGTTGTTCTCGCTGCCAGCGCTTGCGAAACGCTCCCCGAAGCGGTGACAAAACATGAGGAAGATATCATGGCTTCAGGTCGAGCGAATCACAATGATACCAGGCGCCACTGATCGTCCAGCCGTTTCGACGAAACGCGAAAGGCCGTGCCCAGCTCCTGGGCGAAGAGTGAGATGCGATACTCTTCGAGCATCCAGCGGTAGCGCTCGAGCTCGGCATCTCTGCGCCCGCGGCTGGCGTGTTGCGCGGCGCGCGCAGTGAACCGTTTCCACAGGGGTTCGAAATCGGCGAGCTTGCGCGCATCGCCGGCACCGCCCCGGCCCAGCTTGTCGAGGCGAATCCGAACCGCCTCCAGATAACGCGGGTAGTTCTCGAGAGCCTCGTGCGGAGTGCACAGCACGAAATCCCGAAATACGAGATGCGCCATTTGCTCTTCGATGTCTGCAGCACTCGCCGCCGGCAGCCGATCGGCCAGTTCCCGCAGGCGCGAGATCAGAGACCGGTGTGTCTCCAAAATGCGATGAATCAGCCCGGCGAGTGCCTCGATGCCGGGCCACACAATGGCATCGGCGGCGGCAGCAGCCTGTCGGTAGCTCGCCTCGTCACGAATCGCTGCAGCGCCGGGCATGGCCCGTTCGACGGCTCGGTCGAGAATCGCGCGCCCGAGCCCGTCACGGGCTGCGTTGCCGACAATGACCGCGTAGTCCGGCGCGGGGGTCAGCATGGCGTGCAGCAGCTCCGTTGCCTCGAGATGCGGAAGCTTGCGCAAGCGCCTGCGCAGTCCCTGGAAAGCGCTCAGGGCATACAGCCGCCGCACGCCGGCGGCGTGGGCTTGCTCCGCCGCTTCGGCGCTCGGAAAAAGCTCCAGCGCCGCCGACTCGATGTGGTCCGCGAGCGCCGGATAACCGCGCACAAGCCGTCCATCGACGCGTTCTTCCACCATCACCGGAATCGTATTCACGACCCAGTCCCGTAACCCCTCACGGGCATAACCGGGGCGCCTCGCCGTGCTGGACGACGTTTTCGACACTGGAGCCAGGCGTGCCTGAAGACGCAGAAGATCGCGCCCCTCGCCGAGCACCGAACCGTCGGCATCGAGCACGCGAAAATTCATGAGCAAATACGGGGCGAGCTTCGCCTGCAGGCGCGATCGCCGCCAGGCATCTTCCGGCACCTCGACACCTCGGTGACTGCGCAAAAACTCGCGCAGGGCATTCGCGAGCGTTCCGCTTTCGCGCGCGCCCTCATCGATGAACTGCCGCGTGCAGTCGGCGAGCGGCAGAAGCTCCCGACGATTCACTTTCGGCAACAGCTTCAACATCGCGAGAACCTTCTCGCCGAGCAAACCCGGCACCAGCCACTCGAATGCTTCGGCCTTCACCCTCGGGAGGAGCTCGAGCGGGATGGCCAGTGTCACACCGTCGTCGGCGCTGCCCGGATCGAAGCGGTAGGCGAGCGACATGGCTTGCTGCTCGAACTCGAGCACATCCGGAAAATCCCGCTCTGCGCCTTCGGGCAGGGGGGCCCGCCGGAGGCTTTCGGGATCCATCAGCATGCTTTGCGGATCTTCGCGCTCGGCACGGCGCCGCCAGGCTTCGAAGCCCTTACTATCGCAGACGTCCTCGGGGATCAGCGCGGAATAAAAGGAGTAAACGTCCTCGTCGGCCACCAGCACATCCGGGCGCCTGAGCTTGTGCTCGAAGCGGCGGAGCTCGTCCACCACTGCGGCATTGCGCTTCAAAAACTCGGCGGGAGAGACGAGCGTGCGATCCATGATGGCCGATTGGACGAAGATAGCATGGGCATCGGCGCGGCTGATTGGGGCGAGCCGCACGCGCCGTCGGGGCGTTACCGTCAGACCGTGAAGACTCGTCTGCTCGTAGACCATGACCTCGCCGAGACGCGCGTCCCAATGCGCATCGAAATGACTTCGCCGCAGCAGATCGCCGGCGGTGCGCTCGATCCATTCGGGGCGCACACGCGCTACCTGATGCGCGTACAAGCGGCTGGTTTCGATTAGCTCCGCGGCCACCACCCACCGGGTCTGACGCTGGGACTGACCCGACTGCGACGAGATGTAAAACGTCGTATCGTGCAGTCCCGTATAAGCGCCCTCGGAACTGCGCATGCCGATGTTGCGCAGCAGGCCGGCCAGCAGCGCCCGGTGAATCCGCGAGTAGCTGGCCTCGTGACGGCGCGGTCGCAGGCCCATGTGGCGTACGATCTCCCGCAGCTGGCGATGCACCTCCTGCCATTCCCGCAGACGGGGCAAACTCAGGAATCGCTTGCGGCAGTAGCTTCTCAATCGGCCGGCGCCGAATCCCCGGGTCTCATCGTGAACGGTATCCCACACTTTGAGCAGCGCCATGAAATCCGAGCGTTCGTCCTGAAAACGGCGGTGGGCCGTCGCCGCGGCGCTCTCGGCGTCCGCCGGACGCTCGCGGGGATCGACGACGCTGAGCGCGCTCGCCAGCACCAGCACCTGCGCGAGGCAGTCGAGCTCCTCGGCGGCGAGAATCATGCGTCCGATGCGCGGGTCGACCGGAAATCGGGCCAGGCGATTTCCCACCTCGGTCAGCGCGTCGTCGGCGTCGATGGCGCCGAGCTCGCGCAGGAGTCGATGGCCGTCGTTGACGCGGCGCCGGTCCGGCGCATCCAGGAAGGGAAAGGCGTCGAGATCGTGGATGCCGAGCGCGCGCATCTCGAGCAGCACTGCAGCCAGGTTGGTGCGGCGAATTTCCGGCTCGGTAAATTCAGGACGTGCAAGATAGCTCTCTTCGCTGTACAGGCGCACGCACACGCCCGGAGCAGTGCGTCCGCAGCGGCCCATGCGTTGATCCGCCGAGGCTCGCGAAATCGGCTCGATGGGCAGCCGCTGCACGCTCCCGCGTCTCGCGTAGCGGCTGATACGCGCGAGGCCCGGGTCGACGACGTAGCGCACGTCGGGGACCGTGATGGAGGTCTCGGCGACATTGGTTGCGAGCACGATGCGCCGCCGGCTGTGCGGCTCGAACAGACGTTGCTGCTGGGAAAGTGGCAGGCGCGCGTAGACCGGTAGGACATCACAGGTGTCGCCCCGCTCGCGGCGCAACCGCTGGCGCAGCTCGCGAATATCCCGCTCGCCGGGCAGGAACACGAGAATATCGCCGGGCCCCTCGTCACACAGCGCCTCCACGGTGGCGGCGACGTGATCGTGAAGATCGACCTCGCCCTCGACGTCCTCCTCCACAGGCTGGTAGCGCAGCTCCACGGGGTAACCGCGCCCCGAGACCTCGATGACCGGCGCGCTGTCGAAGAATTCGGAGAACCGCGCGGTGTCGATGGTGGCGGAGCTGATGATCAACTTGAGCTCGGGGCGCCGCGCCAGCAACAGCTTTAGGTACCCGAGCAGAAAATCGATATTGAGGCTGCGCTCGTGGGCCTCGTCGATGATGATGGTGTCGTAGGCTTCGAGGTTGCGGTCCGATTGGATCTCGGCGAGCAGCATGCCGTCGGTCAGCACCTTGAGGTAGCAGTCATCGCCCATGCGCTGATCGAAGCGCAGCTTGTAGCCGACCTGCTCTCCAAGAGTTGTGCCGAGCTCGCTCGAGATGCGCGCGGCGGTGCTGCGCGCCGCGACCCGTCGCGGCTGGGTGTGGCCGATGAGCCCGGCGGCACCGCGTCCCACCGAGAGACAGATCTTCGGCAGCTGCGTGGTTTTTCCCGAGCCGGTTTCGCCGCACACGATGACCACAGGATGGGCGCGCAGCGCTTCGGCGATGGCGTCGACCCGCGCGCTGATCGGCAGGCTTTCCGGAAAGCTCGGGTGCGGCAGCGCGCGATGCCGCTCACGGCGGCGCTTCTCGGATCGCGCGATTTCCGCGCGCAGCGCGGAAAGCCCCGCCGGCTGGCCGTTGCGCCGGCCGGCGCGACCCTCAAGGGAGTGCAGACGTCTTCTCAGGCGCCGCTGGTCGGCGAGCATGCACTGCTGAATTCGGGATTCGAGGCTGGCCATCAGGGTCGGCGATCGGCGGCCGATTGCGATACGTTCACTTTAGAAGCGGGGTTGCTCGCGAACCAGGCCGGATGGGCGAGCAAGCCCGCTCCTGCAGGGGGTTGGTTGTAAAAACCGCAGACGATTCCGTTGCTTGGCGTACTCTGATCGAACTTATACCATGCATGCGCAGCCGCTGGGAGGGTGTTTCGATGTGTGGTCGCTACGTGCTCAAGGCAGCGCTCCCCGAAATTGCCCGCATGCTCGGTATGGACGTGGATCGGGCATTCGAGCCCCGCTACAACATTGCGCCGACGACTCCGGTGCCCGCCTGCAAAATGGACAGCCGAGAGCAAAAGGAGCTCGCACTCATGCGCTGGGGCCTGATTCCCCGCTGGGCCAAGCAGGCCGACGGCAACTACCTGATGATCAACGCCCGCGCGGAGACCGTTGCCGAGAAGCCCGCCTTCCGCGGGCCCGTTCGCAACCGGCGTTGTCTGATCCCCGCCGATGGCTACTACGAGTGGAAGTCCATGGAAGGCCGCAAGCAACCATTCTACTTCAGCATGAAGGACGGGGAGCCCTTCTGCTTCGCAGGGCTGTGGGAACGCTGGCAACCCGCCGACGGCGAGCCCATCGAGTCCTGCGCCATCATCACCACCGCAGCCAACGCCCTGGGTGCCGAAATTCACCCTCGCATGCCAGTCATCCTGGCTGCGGATAACTACGAGCGGTGGCTCGACCCCCGGGTCACCGAGGCCGAAAAGGTGCTGCCGATGCTCGCGCCCTACCCACCCGAATTCATGACGGTCTACCCTGTCAGCACCCTGGTCAACAATGCCCGGGCCGACGAGCCTCGCTGCATTACGCCCCTGGGGGATCCCGTGTAGGAGCGCGAGGCCACGATGACCGCGCATCACGCGCCACGCATTGAAGACTGCATCGACCGCACGCGGGCCCGGCTGCTCGAACGTGCCGGCCACGAGAACGCCGCCTTTGAGGTCTACGAGAACGGCCGCTACCGCTGGCTGCAGAATCCCGATGGCACGCTGCAGAGCGTGATGGACCTGCGCTCGCCGGAGCGTCTGGTTCTGCCGTACACGGCGGCCATGATGGCTTGCCTGCTGTTCATCGAGGTTCCCCGGTCGGTGATCATGCTGGGGCTCGGCGGTGCGTCCCAGGCGCGCTTTCTACGCCATCAATTCGTCGATGCGCGTATCACCGCCTGGGAGTCGGATCCGGACATCATCGACATAGCGCAGCGTCACTTCTGCGTTCCCGGCGAGGATGCATCGATCCGCATCGTCAACGACGACGCCCGCACCGGTATTCCCGCCAACGGGCCACCGGCGGACTTGATTCTCATCGATTTGTTCGATGCCGGCGGGCAGCCGCAATGGTTGCGCGACGGGACCCTCTACACCGGCTGCCGACAACGTCTGGCCCGGCATGGTGTGCTGGCCGCGAATCTGTGGGTGGACCCGGACGACGAGCTTCTCGAGATCATGGACGGCGTCCAGCGCGCATTCGACAGCAGTACCCTGCTGCTGTGCGTGCCGGCTTACCGCAACGTCGTCGTGCTGGCGTTCAACGCGACGCCGCGTCTGGATTTCGCCTACCTGGATGCGCGCGCCGCCGAGCTCGGCCGGCGCACCGGACTCGCGTTCACGGGGTTCATCGACCGCATGCGCGAAAGCAACTCAAGCGACGCGACCGGCTTCGTCCTCTAGGAGCGCGCTGGCTCCTTCGGCTGGGAAGCGGCCTACCCCCGACTGCTTTTTACGATCGGCCGATTTTCGCCCACGAATCCCGCAGCGTGACGGTGCGGTTAAAGACCGGGGCACCGGACCGGCTGTCGACGCGGTCGACACAGAAGTAGCCGAGGCGTTCGAGCTGAAAGGCCGTACCGGGCGCGGCATCGGCAACTCCGGGCTCTATGCAGGCGGCCTCCAGGACCTCGAGGGAAGCGGGGTTGATGTGCTCCATGAATCCGGCCGCGTCGGGACTCGGCACCGTGAACAGCCGGTCGTAGAGCCGAACCCGCACCTTGAGCACGTGGGCGGCGGAAACCCAGTGGATGGTGCCCCTGACCTTGCGACCATCGGGCGCCGAACCACCACGGGTTTGCGGGTCGTAGCGGCAGTGCAGCTCCACGACCTCACCGCTCGCGCCCTTGACGACATCGACACAGGTGATCAGATACGCGTAGCGCAGACGCACTTCGCGCCCCGGACCGAGACGATGGAATTTCTTCGGAGGATCCTCCATGAAATCGTCCCGCTCGACATAGAGAACCCGTGAGAACGGAACCTTGCGCGTTCCCATGGCGGGATTCTGCGGATGATTGGCAGCATCGAGGAGCTCCTCGCCATCTTCCGGATAGTTGACGATGACCACCCGCAACGGGCGCAGCACGCCCATCACCCGCGCCGCGCGTGCATCCAGATCCTCGCGCACGCAGTTCTCGAGCAGCGCCATGTCGATGACGTTGTCCTTCTTGGTGACACCGACGCGATCGCAGAAATCGCGAATCGCGGACGGCGGGTAGCCACGACGGCGCATCCCCACGAGCGTCGGCATGCGCGGGTCGTCCCATCCGCTGACATGCCCTTCGTCGACGAGCTGCTTCAGCCGCCGTTTGCTCATCACCGTGTAGTTGAGATTCAGGCGCGAGAACTCGATTTGACGGGGGCGACTGGGCACGTCGAGGTTTTCGAGAAACCAGTCGTAGAGCGGGCGATGGTCCTCGAACTCCAGCGAGCACAGCGAGTGCGTGACATGCTCGATGGCGTCGGACTGGCCCTGGGTGAAATCGTACATCGGATAGATGCACCACGCGTCACCGGTCATCTGATGGGTCGCGTGCACAATGCGATACATGACCGGGTCGCGCAGGTTCATGTTCGGCGACGTCATGTCGATCTTCGCGCGCAGCACGTGGGCGCCGTCGGCAAACTCCCCGGCGCGCATGCGCGTGAA